>JAUNDE010000029.1 GCA_030526265.1 Eubacteriales bacterium
TAGCGTTATGGCAGAAGATCTTATTGAGAGTTTAAGCAAGGTATTAATAGATCAGGAGGAGTTGGCTTATGAAGAAATATAGCAGAGTTATGGCCAGAGTCGATTTGGATGCAGTTGAATATAATATAGAGATGATGTAAAAAAATATTAAAGAGGGTGTTAAGATAATGGCCCTCATTAAGATGGTCGGGTATGGGCACGGAGCTGCACAGATTGCAAAAGTGCTGGATCTTCCGGTGATCCTTGTGTTCCCATGTCGTGGGATGGGCATCTCTGCAGCCGCACTTTTGAAAGGAATGCTGGAATTTCGGGAGGATCACAATATCCGCGGAATGATTTTGAATCGGGTGTCAAAAGGATTGTATCCACGCATGAAGCAGATGGTCGAGAGCGAGCTTGCACGGATGGGGCATGGTCATATCAGGGTCGTCGGATATATCCCGGAAAATGAAGTGTTTCGTCTGGAGAGCAGACATCTTGGACTGGTCACGCCTATGGAACTGAGAAAGATACAGGAACAGATGCAGGCGGCAGGAACGCTGATCCGTGAAAGTGTCGATCTGGAAGAGATTCTAAGCATTGCGGGGAAAAGAGTCGTGGAAAAGCCGAAATGCCGGAAGGAACAGCCGGGACATCGTGTTCGCATCGCAGTCGCAAAAGATGAGGCATTTTGCTTTTATTATAAAGAAAATCTGAGATGCTTACAGTCTCTTGGATGTGAGATCGTACCATTCAGTCCGATCAGGGATACGTGCCTGCCGGAAGGCTGCAGTGGTTTAATCCTTGGCGGAGGATATCCGGAGCTGTATGCAAAGCAGTTGTCCGGGAATCATTCTCTGACAGCGGAGATCAGAGACCGGTTGAAAATGGGTATGCCGTGTCTTGCGGAATGCGGAGGATTTCTTTACCTGCTGGATTCTATGGAGTCACAGGAAGGAGTCTCTTATCCGATGGTTGAAGTGTTAGAAGGCACGAGTGAGAACCAGGGAAAGCTTACAAGGTTTGGCTACGTGTCTGTTCAGGCAATGGAAGACGGAGCATTTCTGAAAAAGGGTGAAGTCATCCGCGGACACGAATTCCATCACTGGGACAGCTCGAATAACGGAAATGACTGTCTGGCGGTAAAGCCGGATCAGACAAGGAGATGGAATTGCATGCATATGCAGGGAAATATCATGGCAGGATTCCCGCATCTTTATTATCCGTCCAACCGGAGACTGATCGAGAGATTTGTCAGGGCATGCGAGACAGTAAATAAAAAAGAGAGATAAGAAATTTTTTTGTATATATCAGAAAGATTATTTCTCCCTCTTCTCTTTTTTGGAGGGGCGGAGAGAATGAGCAGAAAGCTTTGAGTGAGGGAACATGAAATTAGAGGAAGTGAAAAATCAGGTGAGACCTGCTGACAGAGCGGTCATGGAACGTTCTGAAAAACACTGGATGAGTGTCGGGAAGCCGCTGTTCAGTCTCGGGAAACTGGAGACTGAGATTACAAGGATTGCCGGTATGAAGAGAAGTTCACGATATGAGCTTCGAAAGAAAGCACTGATCGTGATGTGTGCGGATAACGGAATCGTCGATGAAGGTGTGACACAGACCGGAAAAGAAGTGACGGCCATTGTTGCAGATAATTTCACAAAACATATGACAAGCACCTGTCATATGGCAGATGTGGCCGGGGTAGATATATTCCCGGTCGATATCGGAATGGAACGGGATGTTCCATCGGTGACAAAACCGGAAAAGAAAGTAGTATACGGGACGAGAAATTTTGCGATCGAGCCTGCGATGACAGTTGGTGAAGTATGGCGCGCGATCGAGATCGGCATTGATCTTGTCAGACAAAAGAAGGAAGAGGGATATGATATCATTCTTACCGGAGAGATGGGGATCGGTAATACGACGACAAGCAGCGCCGTCGCATCAGTTCTTCTGAACGAACAGCCGGAAGTGATGACAGGGCGCGGCGCAGGACTGAATCAGAAAGGACTGGAGAAGAAGATCAGAGTCATTGAAGATGCGATCCGAAAATACGATCTGGGAGCATATGTTGATTCGGATGCAGATACCGGAAATGATCGGGTCATAGATGTGCTGTCAAAAGTCGGCGGACTGGATATCGCGGGACTATGCGGTGTGTTTCTTGGCGGTGCGCTATGTGAGATCCCGATCGTGATCGACGGGTTTATCTCATCCGTTGCGGCACTCTGTGCAGCGAAGCTCGTGCCGGTGTCGAAAGAGTATATGGTGGCATCGCATGCATCTGGGGAACCGGCAGCAGGGAAAGTGCTGGATGCGCTGGGATTATCTCCAATGATCACTGCAGGAATGAGTCTTGGCGAGGGAAGCGGCGCTGTTGCACTGATGCCGCTTCTGGAAATGGGGCTTCGTGTTTATCTTGACATGAGTAATTTTGAGGAAATCAATGTTGAACAATATGAAGTGTTTGACAAGGAGAAATAGATGAGTATCATAAAATCAATGATCATAGCATTTGCGATGTATTCGAAGATACCGATGCCGGTCGTGGAATGGAAAAAAGAAAATATGAGATATGCCATGTGTTTTTTCCCGGCTGTGGGGGCTGTTATCGGCGGCTGTATCTGTCTGATCGGACATCTTTTGTCATCCTGTCAGGTGGGAGGACTGCTGAGAGGAGCCATCTGCACGGTCATTCCGATTTTGATCAGTGGAGGCATTCATATGGACGGGTTTATGGACACGATGGATGCGAAGGCCTCTTATGGCGATCGGGAGAAGAAGCTTGAAATACTGAAAGATTCACATGCGGGAGCATTTGCGATATTAGGTCTGGGATGCTATCTGCTTCTCAGTACTGCGGTATGGAGCGAGATGCCGGATTCGATGTTATCGTTTGCCGGAATGGTCTATGTCCTTTCAAGAGCATTCAGCGGGCTTTCTGTCGTGTGCTTCCAGGCTGCGAGAAACAGTGGCCTTCTTAAGACATTTCAGGATCATGCACAGAAGAGAGTCGTGGGCATGACAATGTGTGGGTATATTGCAGTATGTGTAGGAATCATGAGCATCATGAACTGGAAAACGGCAATTGCAGTATTTTTACTTGTTCTTGCTGTCTTTTTCTATTACAGGAGATTCAGTTATTCACAGTTTGGCGGCATCACAGGAGACCTTGCGGGATATTTTCTTCAGGTGTCTGAGCTTGTGATGCTTGCCGGCATTATGATACTTGGAGGTGGATTATGGAGTTAGTACTGATCAGACATTTTCAGACGGAAGGGAACGGCAAAGGACAGTATATCGGAAGTACGGATGAACCATTGGATGAATGTGCGATTCCAAAGCATCTGTCCGGATATCCGAAGATCGATCATCTGGCGGTGAGCCCGATGAAGCGGTGTATGCAGACAGCGGATCTGCTCTACCCTTCTTATGACAAAATCATCTGTCCGCTTCTTCGTGAACTGGACTTTGGAGAATATGAAAGAAAAACTTATGAAGAATTAAAAGACAGAGCGGAGTATCAGAGATGGATCGACTCGGGCGGTCTTGGGGCTTTTCCGGGCGGAGAAGACCGTGTCTGTTTTCAGAAAAGATGTATGCAGGGGATGGAACTGCTGATCAAAGAGCTGACAGAGCTTGAGAGCAGAACTGCCGGGGTCGTTGTTCACGGAGGAACGATCATGGCGGTCATGTCAGCCTGTGACAGAAAGAAGCGTCCGTTTTATGAGTGGCAGGTCGGAAACGGAGAGGGATATATCGTATCCGTTGATCTCTCTGAATGGGAACAGGGAGACCATTATTTCCGAAATATTCGAAAGATCAGGAGAAATAAGAATTCATGAGAATTTTGGCAGTCTGTGTATTGGGTGTTTTGTTTGATCAGCTGTTCGGTGATCCGACATGGCTGTATCATCCTGTTAGAATCATGGGAAAATACATAGCATGGAATGAATATTGGCTTAGAAAAACTGCAAAAAATGAGAAAGCAGAAAAGATTGCAGGAGCGGTTCTCTGGTTGTTGGTCATTCTGCTTTCGGTTGGTATACCGGCAGCTCTTCTGTATGTGACAGACAGATGGAATCCTGCGATTGCATTTGCACTGGAGTGCGTCTGGTGTTATCAGCTCCTCGCGGCAAAGTCACTGAAATCAGAGAGTATGAAAGTATATGACGAGCTCGTGAAGGGGGATCTGCTCGGTGCGAGGAAAGCTGTTTCCATGATCGTGGGACGGGATACGAATGCACTGGATGAGACCGGTGTCGCAAAGGCGGCAGTTGAGACGGTGGCCGAGAATACATCGGATGGAGTGATCGCTCCGCTTCTTTATATGTTGCTCGGAGGCCCGCTCTTTGCATTCTTTTATAAAGCAGTCAATACGATGGATTCCATGATCGGATATAAAAACGATAAATATAAATATTTTGGAAGATTTGCAGCGAAGATGGATGATGCGGCAAATTATATTCCGGCAAGAGTATCAGCGTGGCTTATGATCTTAAGTGCAAAGCTGCTTGGATATGATGCCGGGAACGCAAAGAAAATATATTTGAGAGACAGGAGAAAGCACGCAAGTCCGAATGCGGCACAGACAGAATCTGTCTGCGCAGGAGCGCTTCGGATTCAGCTCGCAGGAGATGCGTGGTATTTCGGAAAGCTCTATAAAAAAGAATATATCGGAGACCCTATCCGCGCCGTAGATCCGGAAGATATCAAAAGAGCAGGGAAACTGATGGATATGACGGAGTTTCTTGCACTTTTGATCTTTGGCGGAATACGGCTTGCGGTTTTCCTGATACGATAAGATAATGCTGGGATCAAAAGCCCCAGACTATGATACCTGCGGATTGTTCCGTGCTTTTGCCCCTGGTATCATTAAGAATAAATCACAGACAGAAATGGATTGAACATATGAACTATCAGCATGGCGGAGATATCTATACAAATGAATACAGACTGGATTTTTCGGTAAATATCAATCCATTTGGAATGGAGGAAACAATTCGAAAAGCTGCAAAAGAGTCTATGCGTACGGTCACTGCATACCCGGATCCGAGATGTCGAAAGCTTCGGGATGCAGTCGCTAAGAAGCTGCATGTCATGCCGGATGATCTGATTTTCGGAAACGGCGCGGCAGAGATTATTTTTGCACTGGTACTTGCAGAGAAGCCAAAGAGAGCGATCGTGGTCACGCCCTGTTTCGCTGAATATGAACAGGCATTAAAAACGGTAGACTGTGAGATTATTTATTATGATCGCAAGGAAGAGGAGAATTTCTCTTTGAATGAGCATTTCCTCTCGTTTTTGAGTGAGCAGATGAATCGAAATCCGGATCGAACACAGGGGAAGCCGCAGAATGAGAATGGTGGAATCGATCTTGTCTTCCTCTGTTCACCGGATAATCCAACCGGAAGTATGATTCCGTCCGAACTTATGAAACAGATCATCGCGGTCTGTGAAGAAAATGGAATCCGTCTTGTTCTTGATGAGAGCTTTATAGAGTTTGCTGAAGACAGAAAAAGAGATTCCATGATTTCCAGGGTGCAGGATCATACATCGCTTTTTATTCTCAGATCCTTTACGAAGATGTATGGAATGCCGGGACTCAGACTCGGATATGGAGTCTGCCGGGATAGAGAGCTGATAAATAGAATGGAAATGATGAGACAGCCGTGGAGCGTCTCGATTCCGGCGCAGGCAGCAGGAATCGAAGCCTGTAAGCTGACCGGATGGGCCGAAAGTGTTCGGGACTATGTGAAAGAACAGCGGTTGTGGATGGAGAAGCAATTGGAAGCATTGGGCTTAAAAGTTTATCCGTCGGATGCAAACTATATTCTGTTCTATACAGAGCGTGAACTGATGGAACCGCTTCGAAAGCAGGGGATTCTGATCCGCGACTGCAGCAATTACCGTGGACTTTCGAAAGGATTTTACAGAATCGCAGTAAAGCTTAGAGAAGAAAACAGAGAACTGATCGCAGTGCTTCGAACGATCATAAAAGAAAGATAAAGGTGGACTTACATGGCAAAGTCGATTATGATACAGGGAACAATGTCAAATGCGGGAAAGAGTGTGATCACAGGGGGACTCCTCCGTGTGCTGAAGCAGGACGGACTCAGAGTATGTCCGTTCAAATCCCAGAATATGGCGTTGAATTCTTATATTACAAGAGATGGACTTGAGATGGGACGTGCCCAGGTGATGCAGGCTGAGGCAGCAGGAGTAGAGCCGGATGTGCTTATGAATCCGATCCTTCTGAAGCCGACGAATGATACCGGTTCACAGGTGATCGTCAATGGTGAGGTGGCAGGCGTCATGTCTGCGGCAGAGTATTTTCGCAGAAAGACAGATTACATCCCTGCGATCATGGAAGCGTACGAACAGCTTTCGAGACAGTACGATGTGATCGTGATCGAGGGAGCCGGAAGCCCGGCAGAGATCAATCTGAAGAAACATGATATCGTAAATATGGGGCTTGCAAAGATGACAGATGCGCCGGTGCTTCTTGCCGGTGATATTGACCGGGGCGGTGTATTCGCACAGATCGTCGGTACGATCATGTTATTGGAGGAAGAAGAAAGACGCAGAGTCAAGGGAACGATCATCAATAAATTCCGCGGAGATAAAGGAATCCTGAAACCGGGTCTTGATATGCTGGAGGAACGGATCCATATTCCTGTCTGTGGAGTGATTCCGTATTTTCATCTTGATATCGACGATGAGGACAGCCTGAGTGAGCGGTTTGACAGAAGAAATGAAAGTGCAATGATTGATATCGCAGTGATCCGCTTCCCGCGCATTTCCAATTTCACGGACTTTGCTCCGCTTGAGTGCAGGGAAGAGATCGGTGTCCGTTATGTATCAAATGCGGGTGAATTTGGAGACCCGGACGTTGTGATCCTGCCTGGGACAAAAAGCACGGTGGAAGACCTGAAGTGGATGCGCCAGAACGGACTGGAAGCAAAGGTGATCCGCCATGCATCGAAGCAAAAGCTTGTGTTTGGCATCTGTGGAGGCTATCAGATGATGGGGGAGTCGATCGAAGATCCTTACGGGATCGAGAGTACGAAGACTGCATCGGTAAGAGGCATGGGACTTCTGCCGATTCGAACGGTCTTTGAACCGGAGAAGCGAAGAACGAGAGTGAGGGTCCGGTTTGAACATGTCTCAGGAATGCTTAAAACACTGTCCGGATGTGAGTCAGAGGGTTATGAGATCCATATGGGACACACCGTGTATCAGAGACCGGACAGGAAGCTTCTTGCGGTCTGCAATGAGGCAGATGAGAAAAAGAGCGCGGACGGAACGTGGGACGGTAATGTCTATGGCTGCTACATTCACGGGATCTTTGACGGAGGAGAGATCGTTGCGGGCCTTGTGAAGGCGGTGCTTGCGTCAAAAGGAATGGAAGTGTCTGATATCAGAGTCATGGACCGCAGACAGTACAAAGAAGAACAGTACGACAGACTGGCAGATATCATACGTGAAAATATGGATATGAAGAGGATCTATGAGATCATCGAGAAGGGAAATGCATAAATGTTTCATGTCATAACAGGAGGAAGCGGAAGCGGAAAGTCGGCATATGCGGAAGAAGAGCTTCTGAGACTCGCGGCGAACAGTCCGGACACAGAGAAATATTATATTGCAACAATGGAGCCGTTTGGTGAAGAGACATTAAAGAAGATCGAGCGGCACAGGAGAATGCGGGCAGGGAAAGGATTTCAGACGGTGGAGTGTTACGCCGGGCTCGCCGGCTGCGCAAAAGAGCTTGTGAAAGAAGCCGGCGGGAAGAATGTAAATGAGAAGGATGAGGATTGTGACAGAAGGAAGCGCTGTGTACTTCTGGAATGTATGTCAAATCTTGTCGCAAATGAGATGTACAGACCGGACGGTGCCAGGGAGTATACGGTTCGTGAGATCTTAAGCGGGATATCCATGCTTTTGGAGACGTGCACGCATGTGGTGGTTGTGACAAATGAGGTGTGCGCAGACGGAAATGCTGAGTCGGAAGAAATGATGCAGTACAAACAGAATTTATCCAGGATCAATCAGAGGATGGCGCAGATGGCAGATGCTGTGACCGAAGTGGTGTATGGGATTCCGGTGGAGATAAAGAGATGAAAATGATAATCGGTGGTGCCTTTCAGGGGCAGCTTGCATGGGCAAAAGCTTATTTAAAAGATCATGATTGGAAGATTGAAGAACACGAGTGGATCGATGGGAAAAGCTGTGAGTTTGAAGATCTCTGTCATTGCAGAGGAATCTATGATTTTCATGAGTACATTCGAAGATGTTTGAAAGAGAATCATGAGTTCTCATGCAGAGAAGTCATAGAAAGCAATCCGGAGCTTGTCATTGTTACGAATGAGATCGGTTATGGACTTGTTCCGGTCGATGACTTTGAGAGAAAATACAGAGAGTATACCGGCAGGATCTGTACAGAACTTGCAGGTGCGTCGGATCTTGTAGTGCGCGTTGTGATGGGGATCGGAACAGCGATAAAAGGAGAATTGTGATGGAAATTCAGTTGGAAAAGGTGCTTCCTCAGGAAATTGAGAGACGAAGCTTTGAGATAATAACAGAGGAACTTGGAGAGAAAACATTTGCGCCGGGGATCGACCTCGTCGTAAAGAGGTGTATTCATACAAGTGCAGATTTCGATTATGCCGAGAATCTTGTTTTCTCAGAAAATGTGATCGAGAAGGCAATCCATGCGATAAAGAACGGCGCGACGATCGTGACGGACACACAGATGGCGAAATCCGGAATCAATAAAAAGAAACTCGTACAGTTTGGAGGAGAAGTGGTCTGCTTCATGTCGGATGACGATGTCGCGGCGGAGGCAAAGGAGCGTGGCGTGACGCGGGCAACTGTAAGCATGGAACGCGCATCGAAACTTGAAGGCCCGGTCATTTTTGTGATCGGAAATGCACCGACGGCACTTGTCCGGTTGTATGAACTGATCACAGAAGAAAAGATCCGTCCCGAACTGATCATTGGAGTTCCGGTTGGATTCGTGAATGTGGTACAGTCCAAAGAACTGATCCTGAGCCTTGAGCATATTCCCCATATCGTTGCCAGAGGCAGGAAAGGCGGAAGCAACATCGCCGCATGCATCTGCAATGCACTGCTGTATCAGATTGTTTAAGAGGAATGAAAATATTGCGTTAAAATTAGAATCAGTCAATAAGTCAGGAGAGATGTGGTATGAACATACTGTTAAATATCAATAATTTCAGTGAGGATTTCGCTTACGAATATCTGAAAGATATTCTTCATCCGAAGATGAAGGTGCTGATCATTCCGTTTTCTTATCATGAAGACTGGATCGACAGCGCAGAGGAATTTGACCGGCATTACCGGAAGGGAAAAGATGAATATGAAGATATTGCAAAGGAATTCATGAATTATGGGATTCCGCGAAGAAATATTCAGATTCTCCACTATTATCGTGATTCCATCCGGAAATGCAAGAGTAAGATCTATCACGCAGATGTACTGTTTCTGACAGGCGGATATCCGGACCGTTTCCTCTACCGGATCGATCAGAAGAATCTTCGCAGATCGATCCAGAACTTCAAAGGGATCGTGATGGGAACGAGTGCGGGCGCGATGATCCAGTTTGACCGTTATCATGTGACACCGGAAGAAGAAGGAATGGACTATGAATATCATGAGGGACTGGGACTTCTTTCCGGCTTTGATATCGAAGTTCATTATGAGGATACATTTGCGCATCTTTCCAGCCTGATCACCGATCTGAAACTGCATCAGATCCCGATCTTTGCATTGCCAAACCATGGTGGAATGATCGTGGACGGTGATGAGATGGTGCTTCTTGGAGATGCATTTGAGATCGGTCAGGAGGACATCGAGCTTATGCAGGATGAGCTGGACGAGATCGTAGATGAGATGACATGGCAGGATACTGAATATTGAAGTGATGTGAGAACTCATGTATAGTAGTGTATTAGAAATGAAATAACAGGAGGAAATTATGAGAATAGCAGCAACATATGACAATGGAGAGATCTTTCAGCATTTTGGAAGAACAGAAACATTTAAAGTATACGAGGTTGAAGAAGGGAACATCGTCTCAAGCGAGGTGATCGGTTCGAACGGAAGCGGACACGGCGCACTGGCCGGGCTTCTTGCAGATCATCAGATTGATGTTCTGATCTGTGGCGGTATCGGCGGCGGCGCGCAGGAAGCGCTTGCGGATGCAGGAATTGAGCTCTGTGCAGGCGCACAGGGAGATGTGGATCTGGCAGTTGAAGCTTATCTGAGAGGTGAGCTGATCTCTGCGGGAGTGACATGCGATCACCATCACGGAGATGGGGAGGATTGTGGAAGCCATGGGGATGGACATACGTGCGGCGGACATGAAGGATGCGGCGGATGTGGACATCACCACACAATGGAAGGAAAAAATGTCGGAAAGACATGCAGCGTTCACTATAAAGGTACATTGAATGACGGAACACAGTTTGATTCTTCGTACGACCGCGGTGAGACACTCGAATTTGTATGTGGTGCCGGCATGATGATCCCTGGATTTGACCGCGCGGTTGCCAATATGGAAGTCGGACAGGTTATGGATGTACATCTCATGCCGGAAGAAGCTTATGGATTCGCAGATCCAAATGCCGTATTTACGATCGAGGCAGCGCAGCTTCCGGGATCCGAGGATCTGAAAGTGGGAGAGCAGGTGTACCTCTCTGATCAGACAGGACAGCCGTTCGTCGTGACAGTAGCAGCCCGTGAAGGAGAGACGATCACATTTGACGCAAATCATGAGCTTGCGGGAAAAGAACTGAATTTCAGAATCGAACTCGTAGAAGTGAAATAATACATCACAGTGATAAGGAAAAGGAGCCACGCAGCCATTTCGGATGTGTGGCTCCTTTGGAATTCGGATTTTTCCATAAAAAAGAAATCCCGTTTTTCAAATTAGGAAGGTGTTTTTTTTTGAAACGTATATTTTCTGTAGAAATAATAAATCACAAGCATTGTCATTGTTGGTATCCATGAGACCGGATAACTTAAAAGGAGTGCATGAAGCGTATTGTGTTTTGCCACATAGAAGAACAGCCATGGCAGACGAAGGAGTACACCGAACATAACGATCAGTGTCGGAATCTGTACATCTCCGAGTCCGCGCAGAGCAGAAGAAGTCACTTCTATGAATATATACACAATATAATACGGTACAATAATCTGGAGGATATAGATTCCAAGCTTCACAACATTGGCATCACCTGAGAACAGACCAAATGCATATTTGCTGAAAATAAGCAGTCCTGCAAGAATCGAGCCTCCTAACATAAGATCCATACAGAGTGCTGTTCGAACGCTTTTCCATACGCGTTTCATCTTACCCGCGCCATAGTTCTGTCCGACGAACGTTGCAAGTGCAGCGCCAAATGCCGTGCTGATCGCCCAGTAGATCTGATCCACCTTCCCGGTGGCAGCCCATGCGGCTGTCACATCGGTTCCAAGGTTATTGACGGATATCTGAATAAAGAAATTGGTAAGTCCGTACATCAGTGTCTGAATAGCACCCGGAACACCAATCTTTAATTCGGACAGAAGAATCGCCCGGTCAATTTTCAGCAGGTGAAGATCAAGCTTCAGTGTCTCGTAGGAAGTCATGAGTGCACGGATCGCAAGTATCGCACTGATCGACTGGGCAATGACTGTTGCAATCGCAGCACCGGCGATTCCCAAATGAAAAACGATTACAAACAAAATGTCCAGAATAATATTTATGACCGTGCAGATGATCAGATAATACAATGGCCTTTTGGAATCTCCGACCGATCGCATGATGGCAGAAGAAATATTGTAAAGGAATGTCGCGGTGATGCCAAGGAAATAGATCCGCATGTAGATGATCGCGCTTGGCAGGACATCCTCTGTAGTGTTCATCATGCGTAAAATTGCAGGAGAAAATATGACTCCTGCGATGGACAGGGCAATACTTAAGAAAATGAAAAATAAAAATGCCGTATGCAGACTTTTGGATACTTGTGCCTTATCGTCTGCCCCGTAATACTGTGATATGATGACACCTGCACCGGTAGAGAGGCTTGTAAAGAGCATGACAATTTCTGTCGTGATGATCGCGGCAGAGCCTCCTGCGGCAGCAAGCGCTACTTTTCCGATAAACCGGCCTACAATAATCGCATCGATCGTGTTATATAATTGTTGAAATATTGTTCCGATTACAATAGGAAAAAAGAAGATCAGCAGTTCCTTCCAAATGATTCCCTCTGTAATTGGATTTCTCTTTCTTTCCATAAAATGCGATCCTTTCGTATTCTATCTATAATGTATCAAAGACAAATAAGAAAGACAATATCTGAAGTGCGAGTCGTCCGGGCAAAGGATTTTCATTGAAGTACACGTAGACAGACACAGGGATTTTAAGTATAATAATCTGACTGATATAAGCTCCGCAATGGATGCGCAGGAAATTGGATTGGAAATAGAGGGAACAGATTATGAACAGTACTAAAAATATAAATAAGAGGATATGGGAGCTTTTGTGTGTGGTGATGGGAAATATCATTTATGCACTTACCGTGAAGCTGTTTTTGCTTCCGGCAGGATTGATCGCAGGAGGCACGACCGGTATTGCGCTTGTAGTAAATCGATTGACTGGAATGCAGATTTCTGCATTTGTCTTCGCGTTTAATATTCTGATGTTGATCGTGGGTCTTCTGATGCTCGGAAAGTCATTTGCGCTCACAACACTTGCAAGCACATTTCTGTATCCGGCTTTTCTGAACGTATTTGACCGTATACTTGGAGATTTTTGCCTGACAGATGACATTGTTCTCTGCACGGTGTTTGCGGGACTGGGGGTTGGAATTGCGCTTGGAATGGTGTTAAGGTCCGGTGCCTCCACCGGAGGAATGGATATTCCGCCGCTCGTTTTACGGAAATTATTCCGCATACCGGTTTCGGCAAGTATGTATGTTTTTGATGTGCTGATCCTGCTTGCACAGGCGGTATACCAGCCGGCGGACAGACTGCTCTATGCGATCATATTCGTGTTGATTTATACGGTCGTATTAGATAAAATGATGATAATGGGAAGTTCGAGGACCGAAGTGAAGATCGTGAGTGAGCACATTGAAGAGATTCGGACTTCGATCCTTAAGAATGTAGACCGCGGATTGACCATGCTTGACGGAGAGGGAGGTTACGAACGTAAGGAAATGCAGATGATCTTTACTGTCATTTCAAATCGTGAGCTTCCGAGACTGGAAAAGATGATCCATGAGATCGATCCGGAGTGCTTCATGGTGATCAGCCGTGTGAGCGAAGTGAGCGGAAGAGGCTTCTCTCTGAGTAAGGATTATAAAGCAATTGATATAGAAAAATAAAAAAATATGCGGAGGTAAAAGCAATGGGAAAAGAAAATGTGTGGCCTTTGTACAATGAAGAGCAGATCCATGAACTCGATAAGGTCAACGAATCTTACAAGAAGTGTCTGGATGAAGGAAAGACGGAACGGGAATGCGTGAAACTGGCAACCCGGATGGTAGAAACAAAGGGGTATCAGAATCTGGATTCCTGCATCAGAAATCATACACCACTCAAGGCAGGAGATAAGGTGTATGCGACTTTTATGGGAAAGAGTATGGCACTGTTTCATATCGGAAGTGCACCGATGGAGGAAGGACTCAATATTCTCGGTGCACATATTGATTCTCCGAGAATTGATATCAAGCAGAATCCACTCTATGAAAATGAGGAACTCGCATATCTGGATACACACTATTATGGAGGAATCAAAAAATATCAGTGGGTGACGATCCCACTTGCAATCCATGGTGTTGTTGCAAAGACGGACGGCACGGTTGTCGAGGTGAGTATTGGCGAGAAGGAAGATGAGCCGGTACTTGCGATCACAGATCTTCTGATTCACCTTGCAGCACAGCAGATGGATAAAAAGATCAGCGCAGCGATCGAAGGTGAGAAGCTGGATATTCTCGTTGGAAGCAGACCGATCGAACAGATCGAAGGAATAGAAAAAGAAGAGAAGGACGCCGTGAAGAGAAATGTCATGAGACTGCTTCATGACTGGTATGATATAGAAGAAGAAGACTTCATGTCAGCCGAACTTGAGATCGTACCGGCAGGAAGAGCAAGAGACTGCGGTCTTGACAGAAGTATGGTGATGGCATACGGACATGATGACAGGGTCTGCGCATTTACCTCTCTTTTTGCGATCCTGAATGAGGAAGAGATCACACGTACAGCATGCTGTATCCTTGTGGACAAAGAGGAGATCGGAAGTGTCGGAGCTACCGGAATGCATTCGAGATTTTTTGAAAATATGGTGGCTGAGATCATGGCTCTGATGGGAGAGGATTCAAGCCTCAAGGTTCGAAGAGCTCTTCAGAATTCGAAAATGCTCTCGTCCGATGTAAGTGCGGCATTTGATCCGATGTTCGCTGAAGTGTTTGAAAAGAGAAGTACTGCATTCTTCGGAAAAGGAATCGTATTTAACAAGCATACGGGAAGCCGCGGAAAGAGCGGATCAAATGATGCGAACGCAGAATATATTGCACAGCTTCGTGCTGCTCTGGAAAAAGATGATGTTTCCTATCAGTTCGCTGAGATGGGAAAAGTCGATGCAGGCGGCGGCGGTACGATCGCTTATATCATGGCAAATTACGGTATGGATGTCATTGACAGCGGTGTTCCGGTTCTGTGTATGCATGCACCTTGGGAGATCGTGAGCAAGGCAGATGTATATGAAGCATACAGAGGATACCGGGCATTCCTGAAAAATATTTAGTCTCGATGAGTAAGATGAGAAACCGATCTTTGCGTGATATCTTCGTGCTTCTGTGTCTCATGTGTGTCCTCATTGGATGCGCATCGAAAAAACAGCAGGAAGGCTGGCTGAAAGACGGAATCTATGATGTCAGTGTGGCTTTGTCCGGGGGTACGGGCAAAGTCATTGTTGAAAGTCCCACGAAGCTTACCGTGAAAGACGGTGAGATGACCTCGAAGATCACATGGAGCAGCCCGCATTACGATTATATGATCGTGGACGGACAAAAGTATCTTCCGGTGAATACAGAAGGGAATGCAGTATTTGAGATCCCGGTCCGCGCGCTGGATGAAGAACTGGAAGTGATCGCGGACACGACAGCGATGAGTGAACCTCATGAGATTACATATTCTCTGTTATTCTGTCTGAAAGAGAGTGAAGAGAAGACAGAACCCGTTGCAGATCAGACAGACAATTCGATCATGGAGAAGAGTGTCCCTGAAGTTCCGGGACATCCGTTCGTGTCAGAGACAGAACGGACTTATGCAAAATGCTTTCGAATCTATCATTATGAAGATGGATATGAAGTGATCGATGTGGAAAATGGGGAGACATATCTTTTGATTCCGGAGGATGGCAAGATCCCGGACGGAATGAAAGAGGAAATGGTCGTGATCAGGAAGCCGATTGAAAAAATCTATGTTGCTGCGACTGCTTCGATGGCATTGTTTGCGAGACTGGACGCTGTGTCTTCCGTCCGTTTCGCGGGGACAGATGCAGAAGGGTGGTACATTGATGCAGCGAGAAAGGCGATGGAGGATGGAGAGGTTCTCTATGCCGGAAAATACAGTGAACCTGACTATGAGATGCTTGTCGATGGAAGGTGTGGGCTTGCTGTGGAAAGCACGATGATTTTTCACTCTCCAAAGGTGAAAGAGATGATCACCGATCTTGGGATACCGGTGTTTGTCGATTATTCCAGCTATGAAAAGAAAGCGATGGGACGGACCGAGTGGATCAAAGTATATGGAGCACTTCTTGATAAAGAAGCAGAGGCAAATGCGTTTTTCCTGAGTCAGATGAATCAGCTTGAGAAACTGGAAGTCAGTACGGATGAGAAGAAGACGGTCGCTTTTTTCTATATCAGTGAGAGCGGCGTTGCAGTAGTCAGATCGCCGTCGGATTATATCGCCGATATGATAGAAGAGGCCGGCGGAAAATATATTTTCGATGATCTCGATGTGAAGCAGGGCTCCTCAAGCGTAAATATGAGTATGGAAGAATTCTATTCGGTGGCAGCAGATGCAGATTATCTGATCTATAATTCGACCGTTCAGAAGACGCTTACTTCTACAGATGAGCTGATAAAAAAAAGTGATCTGTTCAAAGAATTCCGTGCAGTGAAAGAGGGCAATGTCTGGTGTGTCGGGAAAAACATGTATCAGGCGACAGACATAACCGGTGAATTTATCGCAGATGTACATCAGATGCTGTCCGGCGAAAATGCGGATGAGATGACATTTTTAACACATGTGGAGTAATGGAAATGAATCAAAAAAGTTATACCCGAATTGTGGCAGTGTTCATTGGACTTGCTGCTGTGTTCGGGTTTCTTGTTATTTTAAATATGAATACCGGAAATGCTCGGATTCCGGTAAACGAAATCGTGAAAATCATCTTTCTGGGAACAGGGGAAGAGATGGACTATAACATCATCTTTAAGATCCGACTGCCGAGAGTACTGATGGCAGCCATTCTGGGCGGAGCACTTTCGCTGTCCGGATTTCTGTTACAGACGTATTTTCAGAATCCGATCGCGGGACCATTTGTACTTGGTATCTCATCAGGTGGAAAGATGGCAGTCGCAATCGCGATGATCGTCCTGTTATCGAGAGCAGGAACTGTTTCGTCTTACAGTCTGATCATTGCAGCGTTTGCAGGTTCAATGCTTTCAACGGTATTTATTCTCCTGCTGTCCGGGAAGATCAGAAATATGGCTGGACTTCTTGTGGGGGGAATCATGATCGGATATCTCTGTTCAGCCGTAACGGATTTTCTGATCACGTTTGCCGATGATTCAGATATTGTGAACCTTCATACATGGTCACTTGGGAGTTTCTCCGGAAGCAGTATGGAAAATGTGAAGATTTCGGCTGTTGTGATCGGGGTTTCGTTTGTAGCGGTTTTCCTGCTGTCGAAACCGATTGAAGCTTATCAGATGGGAGAGGCATATGCGCAGAGCATGGGTGTCAATACAAGCGTTTTTCGAAGGCTCCTCATTTTCCTGTCATCTGTTCTTTCTGCAACAGTGACAGCATTTGCAGGCCCGATTTCCTTTGTCGGGATTGCGGTTCCATTTCTGATCAAAAGGCTTCTTGGCACAGCGAGACCGCTTTGCGTGATCCCGGCTGCGTTTCTCGGCGGAGCAGTGTTCTGTATGAGCTGCGATCTGATCGCGCGCATGGCATTCGCACCGGTGGAACTGAATATCAGTACGGTGACATCGATCTTCGGAGCGCCGATCGTGATCTATATGATGCTCCGGCAGAAAAGGAGGATGTAGAGATGAATGATCATTATTTTCAAACGCAGTCTTTGTCAGTCGGGTATGACGGGAATGCTTTGATCCATGATATCTGTCTTGATATCCGAAAGGGAGAGATCGTCGTGCTTGTCGGACCGAATGGATCGGGAAAGTCAACGATACTGAAAAGTATTACAAGGCATCTGGAGCTGATCGGTGGAAAGGTGACGCTGGAAGGAAAAGACATGGGTCTTTCCTCGTATGCAGAATTGTCAAAGAAAATGGCTGTTGTTCTCACAGAACGTATTCGGCCGGAACTGATGACATGCTATGATGTTGCTGCAATGGGGAGGTATCCGTATACAGGACGCCTCGGTCGTCTGTCGGATACGGACAAAGAGAAAGTGGAAAGGGCACTCGCGATTGTTCATGCAGAAACGATCGCAGAGAAAGACTTCCTTTCCATCAGTGATGGGCAGAGACAGAGAATCCTGCTTGCGAGAGCACTCTGTCAGGAGCCGGAACTGCTCGTCCTTGATGAGCCGACCTCATTTCTTGATATTCGTTATAAAATAGAGCTTCTGCAGGTGCTCAGAAAGATGGCGGCAGAAGAGAAGATCACGGTGATCCTGTCGCTTCATGAAATTGACCTTGCACAGAAATTCGCAGATAAGGTGGTCTGTGTGAAAGGAGATCGGATTGCCTGTTACGGAACTCCGGAAGAGGTCTGTACAGAAGACCGAATCCGGGAACTGTATGAGCTTGATGACGGATATTATGATGCTGTTTTTGGAAGTCTTGAGCTTCCGAGAGTGGACGGTGTGCCGAGAGCAGTGGTGATCGCAAACGGAGGAAGCGGGACACCGGTCTACAGAAAACTGCAGAGGAAGGGAGTTCCGTTCGTGGCAGGCATTCTCGCCTCCAATGACGCGGATTACAGAACGGCAGCAAAACTTGCGGCCGCGGTGATTGAGGAGAAACCGTTTGAGCCGGTCGGCGACGAGACGATCGCTAAGATGAAGGCGGCGATTGATGCCTGTGAGTATGTGATCGTTGCAGATGTGATGACCGGGAGCGGTAACAGTCGTATCGGTGAGATTATTGATTATGCGAAAGCACTTGGGAAAGTAAGATAAGAACAGTGACTGGAAGAATAAGTACTGTATCATAAGAACTATATCAGGAAATAAAAGATTTGATATTTTGTAAAAAAGTATAAATAACCAGGAAACAAGTAACTTGTTTGAAGGAAAGAACCTTCTTTTGTTAACCGTTTCCTGGTTTTTTGCTATATAACAGAATATCATTCTGTTTTTGTTGAATACTACCAAAAACAATATGTAAAAAAGATTATTTTAATCCAATTTGATGTTGTTTGGGGAACGAGGAATTGGACTTTTTAATAAAATGAGTCTGCCTTAGAATAATAAAATATAAGGAGGAATTTATGAATAGAAGGAGTAACAAAATATTAAGAGCATTGGTATTGGGAAACAGCCAGAATGTTATGGAGCTGGTTTCCAAATATAATGTTCAGGAGAGGACAATCAGAGCGGATATTAAAGAACTGAATATTGCACTGCAAGAGTATGGTTTGCCGATTATTGTTTCCGAACCTAATGGTGATCTTTCTATTGTGTCGGAGGATAAATTAGATGTTCGACCATACGAGCAATTTGTCTGTGAACATACATTCTATACTTATTACCTGTCGAAAAATGAACGGTCAACAATCATGGCAATGATCCTGTTAAATGCAAATGGTTATGTGACAGTTGATCAGTTAAAGGAAATCATCGGAGTCAGCAGAAATACATTGCTTCATGATATGCAGGAACTGAAGAAATGGGTGGAAGAAAATAAGATGGAACTTGTCGCCCAGGTTCGCAGAGGTTACCTGATCAATGCACCGGAGATTCTGATTCGAAGAAGTATTCTGAAGCTGTTTGAAGTGAATGGTGACGATAATGATTACGAGACAGGATATCATCTGGGTGCATTCTGGAATCTGCTTGTAAATCAAATGGATAAAATGAAAATCTATGAGGAAATAAAGAATTGTATCATGAAACAGGAAGAAGTGATGCAGTCATTCTTATCAGATTTCTCGTTTTTTGAAGCAGTCATTGAATTGACGTTGATCGTGAATCGTATTGCCAATCATCAGACGCTTTCGGAATTTCACAGTGAAATCCCGATTGATCTGAAAGAAAGTTCAAAATATATATTCAGCAGAAATATCCTCGGTGAACTGGGTGAAAAATATAATCTCGAAATTCCTGAGAGTGAGGTTCTGTATTTTACAGAGTGCTTAAAAGGAAAGAGCTATCTTAAGGACAGAAATCATAAAAACAGTGCGCTGGATGTCCGATTGATGATATCTGAGACACTTTATCAGATATCCAACAGTTTTGGCATTGATTTTTATCTGGACTTTTCATTGTATGATCTTTTGATCGCACATATGAGATCTGCGGTTTATCGAATTCAGACAGGGGAAATACTGAGAAATCCCCTGAAAGAATCACTTTTGAAAGAATATCCGGGAATATTTGCACTTATCAGAGAAAACATTGGACCGTTAGAAGAGTATATCGGCGGAGAGTTCTCGGAAGATGAAATGTCGTTTATGGTTCTGTACTTTGCGTCTGTTCTTGAGAAGGAAAAGGCGGAGAGTAAGAAAAACAACAAGATCAAGATAGCGCTTGTGTGTGAGACAGGAAGAGGCACTGCACAATACATGTTGGCAAAATTGCACTCTCTGCATGATTCGATTGAAGTAGTAAATGTTTCTTCCGTCCATAATGCGACTGAGATAAAAAACAGTTCTGCTGAACTGATCATTTCGACGATCCCTCTTGAAGAGACTGATCTTCCGTGTGTGGTTGTAAGATCAGCGATGCTGAGTAAGGATGATCTATTGGATATCCAAAGAGCTGTGTTTGAAGTGATTGAAGAAAATATCGCATCAGAGGATATGTTTAATGTTATGAGTGACAGCTCTTTCATGGGAGACATTCAGGGAGCGTTTTCGAATCTGTTGTCAGAAGAACGTATTGAAGTGAATTATGAAGCGGCTGACTGGGAGGATGCAGTCAGAGAAGCCGGAAGACTTCTGGTTGTTACAGGTGCTGCAACAGAACAGTATACAGAAGCGATGATAGATAATATTAAGGAAAATGGCCCATATATAGTAATCTGGCCGGGAACGGCACTGCCGCATGCGGACACGAAGGAAGGTGTCCTGCAGGAAGCAGCAGCACTTGTCCGACTGAAAGATCCGGTGGATTTCCATCATGAGTCAAATGATCCGGTTCGCTATGTTATTGCGATCAGCATTATGAACGCAGAAAGCATCAACCAGGCGTTGTACGACATTATGAGAATCTTTGGGAATGAAAAGATCAAACAGACTCTGGATCTGAAAAAAGATGAACGATCACTCCTGGGGACGATTAAAAGCCTAAGTTCGATTGTGTAAACAGAAATGGTTATAAGAAGGAGATAAGAATGAAAGCGTTAGTGAAATATGCAAAAGGACCCGGAAATCTGGAAATCCGGGATGTTCCAGAGCCACAGGTATCCGGCGATCTTGTGAAGATCAAGGTTGTATATGCTGGAATCTGTGGATCTGATCTGCACACATGGGCAGGAAACTATGCGGGGAATAAACCACCGGTAACATTAGGACATGAGTTTTCCGGAATTGTTGTGGATGTCGGCCCGGAAGTGAAAAATATTAAGGTCGGCGATAAAGTTACAAGCGAGACAACATTTGAGACCTGTAATGAATGCATTTACTGTAAAAATGAAGAATACAATCTCTGTTCAACAAGACGCGGGCTTGGAACACAGGCTGACGGGGGATTTGCAGAGTATGTGATCAATCATGAGCCAAGAGTACATGTTCTGCCGGAAAATGTTTCATTACTGCAGGCGTCTTTGACAGAGCCGCTTGCATGCTGTGTACATGGAGCATTGGAAACATCTCAGGTGAAAGAAGGAGAAACTGTTCTGATCTTTGGACCTGGCGCGATGGGACTTTTGACCGGAATGGTCTGTAAATCACAGGGAGCCAAAGTTGTACTTGCAGGACTTACAAAAGATGAAGAGCGCTTCAAAGTTGCAAGAGAGCTTGGATTCGACCGGATCGTGGATCAGTTAAAAGAAGATCTTGGAGAAGTTCTTTCTGATATGACAGATGGAGTTGGACCGGATAAGATTTATGAGTGTTCTGGAGCAATCCCGGCACTTAACAGATCATTTGAACTGATAAAGAAAAAAGGAGAGGTCATACAGCTTGGCGTATTTGCCAGAGATATAAATGAAGTAAATATTGGATTGTTCTTCCCGAAAGAGATCAGATACTATGGATCTCGTACACAAAAGCCTAGTTCCTGGGTGAAATCATTGAAGCTTGTCAATGACGGACTTGTTGCTCCGGAAAAAATTGTTTCTATGATCACTCCGTTAGAGAACTGGGAAGAGGGATTTACAAAAAGTAAAAATGCCGAAGAAGTCAAAGTAGTAATACAGGTTTCTGATGCTTAAGAAGTTATAGGAAAGGAGGGAGAGACATGCAGATCTTACATGAAAATTTGGAAAAAGGATATCTCGTTGTGAAGGTTGATTCGTCTGATAAATTCGATACACTCGATCAGATGGGAAAACTCATGGTAGAAAAAGGATTTGTTAAAGAGTCATATGTTGAGGCTGTGAAAGAGCGTGAGAAAGTATTTCCTACCGGTCTTCCAATGGAAGCATTTGGAGTTGCGATTCCGCATACAGACAGTATCCATGTAAATAAAAAGGCAATTATGTGTGGTATTTTTGAACAGCCAAATGAATTTGTAATGATGGGAACTGATGATGATAAAGTACAGTGTGAAATGGCTTTCATGCTTGCTATCATTTCCCCGGATGACCAGATTGCAATGCTTGCACAGCTGGTTGAGACATGTCAGGACGTATCCGTGCTTCACACACTCAAAGAAGCAAAGGATATGGACGCTATTGTTGAAATTATGGATGGGCTTATGTCTTAGTTCCATGATTTATAAAAACACATTTACACAAAACAAAAAAGAGAAAAGAGAGGATGGGAAAAATGAGTATTCTTACAAGTGCGGTTCAATATATTTTGGACCTTGGCGCAAGCGCAATGTTGCCAGTTATTTTGACTATTTTCGGTATGATCCTTGGTCAGGGATTTGTTAAATCATTCCGTGCCGGTGTTACTGTTGGTGTTGGTTTCATCGGAATTAACCTCGTAATCGGATTGATCGGACAGTATGCAGGTGCAGCAGCACAGGCAATGGTTGACAGACTGAACCTCAACCTTAACGTACTCGATGTGGGCTGGCCTGTAGGTGCAGCTATCACATGGGCTACTCCGGTTGCCGTTATTATGATTCCAATGTTGTTCATTGTTAACATGGTTATGCTTGCTTTCAACTGGACAAAAACAATGGACGTAGATATCTGGAACTACTGGCACCTTATTTTTGCCGGAGCAGTAATCTACTACGCAACAGGAAGCCTTGCACTTTGCTTCCTTTGTGCTTTGATCCATGCAGTAGTAACATTCAAGCTTGCCGACTGGACAGCACCTGCTGTTGGACATTTCCTTGGACTTCCGGGTGTTAACCTTCCGCATGCAGAGACCGTTGCATGGGCTCCTGTTTGCTACACATTGAACATGATCTGGGATAAGATTCCTGGACTTAACAAAGTTGACCTTGACGGAGATAAGCTGAAAGAAAAATTAGGTTTCCTTGGAGAGCCTATGTTCCTTGGTCTGATCCTTGGTCTTGTATTTGGTGTACTTGGCGGATATGATTCAAAAGCTGTTATCAACACAGGTATCAACATGGCAGCTGTACTCGTAATCCTTCCAAGAATGGTATCTCTTCTTATGGAAGGTCTTATGCCACTTTCAGAAGGCGCAAGAGAATTTATCCAGAAGAAATTCCCTGGAAAAGAAGTATACATTGGTCTTGATGCTGCTGTAGCAACAGGTCATCCTACAGTTGTAACTGTATCATTGATCATGATCCCTATCACAGTTGCACTGGCAGTTATCCTTCCATATAACAGACTTCTTCCATACGCTGATATCGCAGTATTGCCATTCACAGTTATATGGGCTGTAGTTGCATCACGCGGTAACATCGTTCGAAGCGTACTTAACTCTTCAATCATGATGTGTGCAATCCTTTTCATCGCTACAAACCTTGCAGAGGCTACAACAACAATGGGTCATGCAGTAGGTTTTGCATTCCCTGAGGGAGCTACACAGATTTCCGGTATTGATATGTCTTGTCATATTCTTGTTTGGGTATTCGCTAAATTATGTGATCCTTCAAATATGCCATTACTTATCGCCGGTGCAGTAGTAGCAGTTGCTTACTTCGGAATGTGGTACATTGCCAGAAATGAAGTTAAGAGACAGGTTGAGGAGACTCCAGCTGCTTAATAATCAATTATATGTAATATTAGATACAGGAGGGATCTGTTGATATGAAGAAAATTATCGTAGCTTGCGGTACTGGTATCGCAACTTCAACAGTAGTATGTGTAAAAATTAAAGAAGCACTTAAAAGTGCAGGTGTTCAGGCTGATGTTGTTCAGTGTAAAGTGGCAGAAATTCCATCAAAAATTGACGGAGCCGATCTTGTTGTAACAACAACAAGCTTTACAAGTGACAAAGTGCCTGTAATTCGTGCAATTTCATTCCTCACAGGTATTGGTGTAGAGAATGATCTTAAGAAAATTATTGAGATTGTAAAAGCTTAATTGCAATCAATCGACTTTTAGAACTAGCTTTATGACAGAGGTGAAGGAAAGATGAATATTAGCTTGAAGGGAAAGAAAGCTGTAATCACAGGTGCAGCAAAAGGAATTGGAAAAAGTATTGCTGAAAAGATGGCAGAAAGCGGAGCGGCTGTCGGTATTATCGATTTTGACAAAAATACAGGAGCTGAAGTAGAAAAGGAATTTCGCGATAAAGGATACGAATGTGTATTTGCATCAGCAGATGTGTCAAATTATGATTCGCTTGTTGCAGCGAAAAATCAACTGGTAGAAGCTTTTGGAAATATTGATATTCTTGTTATTAATGCAGGTGTCAGCAGAAAACTTACAATTCCTGAAATCGATCCGGCTGAATGGGAACGTGTTCTCAAGATCAACCTGAGTGGATCTTTCTACACTGTCAAAGCATTTTATGATTGTTTTACAACCAAGACTCCTGAAGATGAAGGAAGAATTATTTTCATTACTTCCGGTTCCGGTATTACCGGAACCGGAGGTGGTGCTCATTATGCATCATCAAAATCCGGACAGCATGGATTGATGCGAACTGTTTCAAAGGAGCTTGGCAAATACGGTGTAAATGTGAATGCAATTGCTCCACGAGTGATCGTGACAGATCTGTTTGATACTCTGTATCCAACAGAAGAGTCAAAACAGGATCTTGTTGCAAAGATTCCAATTGGAAGATTTGGATATCCGGAAGACATTGCTAATCTGGCCTGTTTTCTTGCAGCACCAGAAAGTTCATATATCCATGGACAGATCCTGCTTATGGACGGTGGAAGAACTCTGTAAAAGAGTAAATGATATGATCAAAAGAAAAAGAAGGAAAGAAAATCGGAGATAAAAATGAAACGCGGAAACGTAAAAAAGACAATTCAAAATGAAATAACATATTCGCATAAATATTCTGAGAAGAAGATTGCCAGTGTCAAGAAAATATCGTTGATACTAATTCTGTTAATGACATGTCTGTTTGTGATGCTGGGAACATATCCTTGCGGTACAATGAGTGACATTGCGATGATGTTAATATGGATTGTGTATGCGATACCTCTGTTTTTCTGCTGGATGGGTTATTTTAAGTTTGTAAAAATACAAGGCGAAATAAGTGCAGATCAATATAAAAAAGGTATTGTGCGATTGAACAATTCAGGTATGGGTGTTTTGCTTTTTTCGGGATTTAATTTCTTCTGTTGTATACATTATCTGATTACCGGTGAATATGAGTCTTTGGCAGTAGAAGTCGGATTTTTTGTCAGAGTGACGATCCTGTTTGCCGTATCCGTTTGCTTTGCATTAATTCAGCGTAAACAGCATTTAAACGTTGTTGCAAATGAGATTTCGGAAGAAGCGTGCAAAGAAGAGGCGGGAAAAAATGAAGTAGAAGAGAAATGATACTCTTTCGATTGAAGGAAGCGCTGCAAAATAGATGTGAAATCATCTGTGGAGCAGCGCTTCTTTTTGTGTTGAAAAATGCTGGTATTCGTTCACATATATGATGGCTGAAGATATTCGGGCATCACTGGATGCATGTATGGATATTTATCAAAACAGATTCAAATGGATGAGGATGTAAAGACGATAGCGAGGAATCTGGAAACTGGCAAATGTTGACAGCTAAATACTTGACGTAGCATGTCAAAAACAGTAAAATAGATACAGCAATTTGACGTGCAAATATTAATGTTTAGGAGGATCATTTGTAATGGCAAAATGGGTTTATTTATTTAGTGAAGGAAATGCTTCCATGCGTGAACTTCTCGGAGGAAAAGGTGCAAACCTTGCCGAGATGACAAGCCTGGGACTTCCTGTACCACAGGGATTCACTATCACGACAGAAGCTTGTACACAGTATTATGAAGACGGAAGAGAGATCAATGACGAGATTCAGGCTCAGATCAATGAGTATATCGTAAAGATGGAAGAGATTACCGGCAAGAAGTTCGGCGACAGCGAGAATCCGCTTCTCGTATCTGTTCGTTCTGGAGCAAGAGCTTCCATGCCAGGTATGATGGATACAATTTTGAACCTTGGTCTTAACGAGACAGTAGTAAATACGATCGCTGAGAAATCAGGCAATCCTCGTTGGGCATGGGACTGCTACAGAAGATTCATTCAGATGTATTCTGACGTAGTTATGGAAGTTGGTAAGAAATATTTCGAAGAGCTTATCGACAAGATGAAAGCAGACAGAGGCGTTGCACAGGACGTAGATCTTACAGCAGACGATCTGAAAGAGCTTGCTAATCAGTTCAAAGCTGAATATAAAGCAAAAATCGGCGAGGACTTCCCGGACGATCCGAAGGAACAGCTCATGGGAGCGGTAAAAGCTGTGTTCCGTTCATGGGACAACCCACGTGCGAACGTATACCGTCGTGACAACGACATCCCTTATTCATGGGGAACAGCTGTTAACGTACAGAGCATGGCTTTCGGTAACATGGGAGATGACTGTGGTACCGGTGTTGCATTTACCCGTGACCCTGCAACAGGTGAGAATGGTCTGTTTGGTGAGTTCCTTACAAACGCACAGGGCGAGGACGTAGTTGCAGGTGTTCGTACACCGATGCACATCTCAGAGATGGAGAACAAATTCCCTGAAGCATTCAAACAGTTCAAGGAAGTATGCGCTACTCTTGAGAACCACTACAGAGATATGCAGGACATGGAGTTTACTGTAGAGCACGGTAAATTATTCATGCTTCAGACACGTAACGGTAAGAGAACAGCTCAGGCTGCACTTAAGATCGCATGTGATCTCGTAGATGAGGGAATGAGAACAGAAGAAGAAGCTGTTGCAATGATCGATCCACGTAACCTTGACACACTTCTTCATCCACAGTTTGATGCAGCAGCTCTTAAGGCAGCTACACCAATGGGCAAAGGTCTCGGAGCTTCTCCTGGAGCAGCTTGCGGTAAGATCGTATTTACAGCTGATGATGCTGTAGAATGGGCAGCAAAGGGTGAGAAAGTTGTTCTTGTACGTCTTGAGACATCACCGGAAGATATCACAGGTATGAAGTCTGCTCAGGGTATCCTTACAGTTCGTGGCGGTATGACATCTCACGCAGCCGTAGTTGCACGTGGTATGGGAACATGTTGTGTATCCGGTTGTGGTGATATCGCAATGGACGAAGAGAACAAGAAATTCACACTTGCAGGAAAAGAATTCCATGAAGGAGATGCAATCTCTATCGATGGTACAACAGGTAACATCTATGACGGAATCATTCCTACAGTAGATGCTCAGATCGCCGGCGAATTCGGAAGAATCATGGCATGGGCTGATAAATACAGAACACTGAAAGTACGTACAAATGCAGATACTCCTGCAGATGCTAAGAAAGCCCGTGAGCTTGGTGCAGAAGGTATCGGTCTTTGCCGTACAGAGCATATGTTCTTCGAGGAAGACAGAATTGCTGCATTCCGTG
>JAUNDE010000075.1 GCA_030526265.1 Eubacteriales bacterium
TCAGGATCATGCATTGCCTGAATCTGAGGAACTGGAGAAGCTTCGAACGCAGCTTATTTATGTTTTTACAGAGTTTTTTTCACAGGCTCTCACCTTATGATCTACGCATAGCAAAATACCAATCCGAAGGGGCGGCAGCACTTATGTTGTCGCCCCTTTACTGCTTACTTGCAAAGCCGAATATATTTATTTGCAAATATTCTTTACTTCACCTAAAAACAACTCGGCTGCTCTGGAGAATTGCTGCTCCTTTCTCCATATCAGCCGCATGGGAGAGATGATCGTTGGGATGATGGGTCTGAAGCACAGGATGCTTTCCGCCCCGGTGTTGACCAACTTGTCAAACCCCAGCGCATAGCCTAAGCCCTCACGCACCAAAATGGAAGCATTAAAAATCAGGTCATAGGTTGCGACGATATTCAGCCGGTCATAGTTTTTTTGCAGCCATTCGGGCATTTCGTTGGTAGCTCCCTGTCTGGACACGATGAGGGGTAACTCCGTTAGTTCTTCTATGGCAACCGCAGCTTTGGACACCATGGGGCTATCTTTTCGCATAATCAGCCCCCAAGTATCTGTAACAGGTAAATCCCAATATGCATACTTGGACAGGTCAATATTCTGAACAACAACTGCAAAATCCAACAGCCCTTTATCCAGTCGCTCACAGACCGTTTCTGCATTTCCGCTATACAGGTGGAAGTGCAGATTTTCATATTCTGTCCGAAGATGCTTGGCGGCTTTGGCAAGCAACGACATCCCATCCGATTCTGCACACCCGATGTAAATGTCTCCGCCGTTAAACGCATTCATAGAAGCGAACTCAGTGGCGGTCAAGTCCACCATTTCAAGAATGTCCAAGGCTCGCTTATAAAGAATTTCTCCCTCCGGGGTCAGGCGAATGTTGTAATTTCCTCGGACAAAGAGCTTTTGCCCCAATTCTTCCTCTAACTCCTTGATCTGTTTGGATAAGGTCGGCTGGGTCACATGAAGTTTCCGTGCTGCACCCGTCATGCTTTCTTCTCTGGCTGCCTCCACAAAGTATCGTAGCACTCGCAGTTCCATCCAATATCCTCCTCTCGTAATAATTTCATTATAGTATGCACAGATATTCTTTTCAAGAATGACTAATCATAATTTATAACAATTTGCTATTTTTCACTTTGGGATTTAAAATAGAATTAAGAGGTGAGATTGAATTGACTTTAGACGAATTTCTAAACTATATGGACAGCGGAAAAGAAGTGATTGCAGGTTCCGAAGAACACCAATGCATGTGTGCGCTTTCTGAGGAAGCGATTCGGCTGACCATGGAACTGAACGGCAGCTACCACACTGCTGGTGAAATTGTTTCCTTGATGCGGCAAATCACCGGGCGGAAGGTGGATGACAGCTTTTCGCTGTTCCCTCCATTCTACACAGACTGCGGGAAAAATCTCAAAATCGGGAAAAATGTATTCTTCAATTCTGGTGTCAAGATCCAGGATCAGGGTGGCGTTACCATTGAGGATGGCGCATTGATCGGACACAATGTGGTACTTGCTACACTGGATCATAGCCTTGATCCAAACCGCCGAGGTAATTTGATACCGGCTCCCATTCATATTGGCAAGAATGTATGGATAGGGGCAAATGCTACGGTATGCAAGGGCGTTATCATTGGAGATGGTGCGGTGATTGCTGCAGGAGCTGTGGTCACGACAGACGTGCCGGAAAAGACCGTATATGGTGGTGTCCCTGCAAAACTGATTAGAGAAATTTAGGAGGATTTTATGATGATGAAAACAGAAGAACTGGTGTTGACGGACGATTGGGATAAGACTTTCCCCAAGAGCAACAAGGTAGACCACAAGAAAGTGACCTTTGTGAACCGCTACGGTATCACACTGGTAGCAGATCTATACACCCCGAAAAATGCAGAGGGAAAGCTGGCGGCTATTGCTGTTTCCGGTCCCTTTGGTGCTGTGAAGGAGCAGTCCTCGGGTCTGTATGCCCAAACTATGGCAGAGCGTGGATTTTTGACGATTGCCTTTGACCCATCCTTCACCGGCGAGAGCGGCGGTCAGCCCCGCTATATGGCCTCCCCCGACATCAACACCGAGGATTTTCAGGCGGCTGTCGATTTCCTTTCCGTTCAGGACAATGTAGACCCTGAGCGAATTGGCATGATTGGCATCTGTGGTTGGGGTGGTATGGCACTGAATGTTGCCGCACTGGACACCCGCATCAAGGCTACTGTAACCTCAACCATGTATGATATGAGCCGTGTAAACGCTAAGGGCTATTTCGACTCTGAGGATTCTTCCGATGCCCGATATGCCAAGCGGCAAGCGCTGAATGCCCAGCGGACAATGGATTACAAGAATGGAACCTATGCCTTGGGCGGCGGTGTGGTCGATCCTCTGCCTGAGGATGCACCGTTTTTCGTGAAGGATTACTATGACTACTACAAAACCCAGCGTGGCTATCACCCCCGTAGCCTGAATTCCAACAGCGGTTGGAATGTGATCGGCTGTATGTCTTTCCTGAATCAGCCTATTCTGCATTATAGCAATGAAATCCGCAGTGCTGTGCTGATGATTCACGGGGGAAAGGCGCACTCTTGCTATTTCTCCAAGGATGCTTTTGCCAATATGGTAAAGGATAACCCCTATGTAGACAACAAAGAACTGCTCATTATCCCGAATGCTGTGCATACCGATCTCTATGATCAGGTAGATGTGATTCCCTTTGATAAAATGGAAAAATTCTTTAAGGAGAACTTATGCAAATGAAAATTCTTATTTTGAACGGCAGTCCTCGACTGAACGGCAACACCATGCACATGGTCAATGCCTTCAAACAAGGTGCAGAGGAAGCCGGACACAGTGTACAGATTGAAAATGTGGCACACATGAATATTCGTGGCTGCATGGCCTGCGAATACTGCCACACCAAAGAAAAAGGCGTCTGTGTGCAGAAGGACGATATGCAAAAGCTCTATCAGGAGATTCTGTCCGCCGATATGCTGGCTTTTGCGTCGCCCATCTACTACTTCACCCTGTCCGCCCAGCTCCAGAGTGCAATCCACCGCACTTATGCCATTGACATTCCAAAGAATATCAAAAAGACTGCGCTTATCATGAGTTCCGGCAGTGCCTATGTCTACGGCCCCGCCATCGCCCAGTATTATCAGTCCATCGTGGAATACTGGAAGGTAGAAAACGCCGGAATCTTCACATCCAATGGCGATACCAACCAGTCCAAAGAAAAATGGGACGAATTGTATCGATTCGGAAAATCATTATAAGAAAGAGGTACTTATCATGGGTAAAAAGGTTTTGATTATTTCTACCAGCCCCCGCAAGGGCAGCAACTCCGATGCGCTGGCCGAGGAATTTGCCAAAGGCGCACAGGAAGCTGGACACGAGGTTGAGAAAATCAGCCTGATCGGCAAGGACATTCAGTTCTGTCGTGGCTGTTTGGCCTGTCAGAAAACGAAGCACTGCGTAATTCACGATGATGCTGACAAGATTGTTCAAGAGAAGATGCTGCACGCCGATGTGCTGGTATTCGCCACGCCGATCTACTATTATGAGATGTGCGGTCAGATGAAAACGCTGCTGGATCGGGCGAATCCGCTGTATCCTTCCGATTACGCCTTCCGGGATATCTACTTCATCGCAGCAGCCGCAGAGGATGGGGATGCGGTCTGGACTCGTGCTGCCAGCGGTCTGGAAGGCTGGATTGCCTGCTTCCCGAAAGCACACCTTTCCGGCGTCATCTTCGGCGGCAATGCAACCGATATCGGCACCATTCGGGGCAGTTCGGCTATGAAAAAAGCCTTTGAAGCAGGAAAGGCTGTTTGATGAATAAGCAGGAATTCGGCTTTCTCCGGCTTCCTCTGAAACGAGCCGGATTTTTTGTGTTGCTGGTTTTGTTATTCACGCTACTGGCAGCTTGTGGAGCCAGTCACGATACAGAAATACAAATCCCGACTGAATCAGAAATTCCCTCTGCTCTTTCGGAACCTTCTGAAACAGAAAGGTCGGAATCCCAGCAGAAGTCGATGGTGCAGGAGCATGAGTCAGAAATTGGATTGGAGGAGAGAGAGTCTGTGAAAATACAAATTACGGTTGGCGATGTAGCTTTGATCGCTACCCCGGAAGATAATTCTTCCGCCGAAGCATTCCTCGCATTATTGCAGGAACAGCCCATCACGGTACAGATGTCTGATTATGC
>JAUNDE010000030.1 GCA_030526265.1 Eubacteriales bacterium
TATGGAATAGATGAAAGATTCACAACAGGATTGAATTTTTTGGCGAGTGATAATAATACATGTGGAAAAAGTTCCATTTTGGCTGCGTTATATTATTGCCTTGGTTTTGAGGAAATCATTGGTGGTAGGGGTGAAAAAGTATTAACATCAGTTTATAAAACGTTTATTGAAATTGGAAATAAAACACTTGCAGTTTTAGAATCAAAAGTATATTTGCAAATTTCAAATGGAAAAGAGATTGTTACGTTATACCGAGCGGCTAAAATGGAAAACAGAGATTCGAGATTGATTACTGTTTATTATTCTGAAATGGACAAGATTGCAGACGCTCCACTGATAGAAGATAAGTATGTTCATATGCCAAATTCAGCAATTAATACTCAAGGATTTCATAGATTTTTAGAAAAGTTTTTACATTTGCAATTGCCAGTAGTTCCTGCTACAGATGGAAATCAAAGAAAACTGTATTTACAAATGATTTTTTCATGTATGTTTATAGAACAGAAACATGGGTGGTCTGATATTTTTTCTGGAATGCCAATGTTGGGTATTAAGGAAGCAAAAAAACGTGTAATAGAATTTGTAATGAAATTGGATACATTGAATACAGAAAAAAAGAAGGATTCATTAAATACAGAAGAAAGCAGAATTAAGGGTGAATGGACTTTATGCATTAAAGAAATTATAAATGCAGTGGGAAGAGAAACTTGTGATATCATTGGATTGCCAATGAAACCATGTATATTGACCAATATTGATTTGTTGGGAATTCATGTGTTGAAAAATACACAAAATGTAAAAGTTTGCATCGAAGACTTGAAGCAAGAATATGAAGAGATTGATAGAATTAAGCCGAAAGTAGTTGATAATTTTGAAGAAATTCAAAAAGAGCTAGAAGCTACAGAGAAAAGTATTATCGAATATGAAGAAGATATTAAATGGCTTCGTGAACACCTTCAGCAAGAAAAGGCTACCATTCGAGTACTCGATGATAATTTAGAAATTATTGAAAATGATTTAAGAAACAATAAGGATGCAGCAAGACTAAGAGAATTGGGTTCTGAATTAGATTGTTTTGTATCTAAAGATTTGTGTCCAGTATGTCATCAACCGATAAAAGACTCGTTAATTCCTACGTTAGAAGGAATAGAAATAATGAGTATTGATGAGAATATTCGACATTTAGAAGCACAGAAAATTATGCTTGCATATGCAAAAGAAAGTCATAGACATAATCGAGATGATATGGATCAAAAGATTCAAAAGCTGCAAGGAACTATTTTTACGCTTAGAAGATTGGCAAAAACTTTAAGAAGCGATTTATATGCAGTAGATGATAATCTTTCAGAGTCGTTAGTGTATAAGAAAATCGAGTTACAATCGAAAATAGAGCGATTGGAGGATTTGTTGAAATTTGTTGATGATAAAATTGAAACATTAAAATCTCTTGCCAACGATTGGAAAAAGTATTTGGAGGAAAAGGGAAAGGTTCCAAAGAATAAATATACGGATGATGATGTAAAGAAAATTGAATTATTACAGAATAGATTTGTCGATAATTTGCGAACATATGGCTATAAAAGTGTTATGAATATGAAAGACATAATTATTTCAGATGAAACGTATTTACCAGTTATTGAGAAATTTGATATGAAATTTGATTCATCCGCAAGCGATAATATACGTGGTATTTGGGCGTATACAGTAGCTTTAATGCAAGTATCCATGGAAAAAGAAGGAAATCATCCAACCGTACTGATTTTTGATGAACCAATTCAACACAGTATTATTCCGAATGATATGGGAAAATTTTTCGAGAGTATTTTAAGGTTGGGGAATGATTCCCAGACTATTATGGGAATTACTGTTAAGGATACTGACACACAAAAAATAATAGAAAAATTGGAAAAAGGAACATATAATTTAATAAAAGTTAAAAATAAAGCATTCCAAAAACTGGATGGTTAATTTGAAAAAATAAACAGTATAGCAACCAAGCCTCTTTCATGGTATATTAACAATATGCTATGGCAGAGGCTTCTCCTGTTTAAAGGAGGAATTTTAGATGATACAACATGGAAGAAAAGATCACAAAAATCGACTTTTAAGAGAGGGAGAGAGCCAATGCAAAGATGGTAGATACCGTTATACATACTATGTAAATGGGAAACAGAAATCATTTTACAGTTGGAAACTGGAACCAACAGACAAGCTTCCGTATGGAAAGCGAGATTGTGTCGCGCTTCGAGAACAGATTGAGCAACTGCAAAGGAATCAGCTGCTGTTTGGAAGATATTCTGAAAGCAGTTATACGGTTTTAGATTTGGTAGAACGTTATGTCGGTATGAAAACCGGTGTACGTAAATCAACCCGTGCTGGCTATAAGACAGTAGTGAATATGCTGAAACAGGACGCGTTCGGCAGTCGTAAGATTAGTGATATCCGTATCTCAGATGCGAAACTTTGGCTGATTCAGCTGCAGAAGAATGGACGTGGTTACAGTTCCATTCATACAATTCGTGGCGTGCTTCGTCCGGCTTTTCAAATGGCTGTGGATGATGATGTGTTACTGAAGAATCCGTTTGAATTTCAGCTTTCAACAATCGTTATTAACGATTCTATTCGCAGGGAGGCAATCACAAAAAAGCAGGAAAGAGCTTTCCTGAAGTTTGTAAAAGACGATCCGCATTTTTCAAAGTATTACGAAGGTATTTACATCTTATTTAAAACTGGAATGAGAATTTCAGAATTCTGTGGTTTGACGATTCATGATATTGATATGGAAGAGAGAACCATAGATATCAATCATCAATTGCAGCGACTTTCGGATATGGAATATGTCATTGAGACGACGAAGACAAACGCTGGTAAGCGTGTATTACCGATGACACAGGATGTGTACGAATGTTTCCAAACGATTTTAATGAATCGCAAAGCGCCGAAGAAAGAACCAAAGGTGGGCAAGTATAGTGGATTTTTATATCTGGACAAAAATGGTATGCCGATGGTTGCATTACACTGGCAGAAGTATTTTGAACACATCTGTGAAAAATACAATAGTATTTACAAAGAGGAAATCCCGAAGATTACACCTCATGTATGCAGACATACCTATTGTACCAATATGGTGTTGGCCGGTATGAATCCAAAGACCTTGCAGTATCTGATGGGACACTCTGAAATCGGTGTGACATTAGATGTGTACACACATACGAGTTTTGAAAATGCAAAAGATGAAATGAAAAAACTGTCTATAATTTAGACCTAATCCTGCAATCCAAGTAAAAAGCGTAATGATAAAAGTTTGGCAGAATAGCATGATAATTATCATTAATGCGGACCAAACTAAAAAAAATTATGCCACTTTGTGCAAAACTGCTGTATTTTTTTGATGATACGAAAAAGCCCGTAAAATCAAGGGAAAATCGAGCAAACTCAAGCGAAAAATGGCAAAGAAAGGTAAGAAAATAATTATGCTAAAAATATTATTCATCTGCCACGGCAATATCTGTCGTTCGCCGATGGCAGAATTTGTATTCAAAGATATGGTAAAGAAAGCCGGACTTGCGGACAAGTTCGAGATTGCGTCTGCTGCCACCAGCTCGGAAGAGTGCTGGAACGGCATCGGTAATCCGGTGTACCCGCCGGCGAGAAGAAAGATGGCAGAGCACGGAATCAGCTGTGATGGCAAGCGTGCGAGACAGATGAACCGTGGCGATTACATGCACTATGACATGCTGATCGGTATGGACAGTGCGAATATTCGAAACATGAATCGTATTTGCGGCGGCGATCCGGATGGCAAGATTTCGAAGATGCTTGACTATGCTGGGCGCGGCGGTGATGTGGCGGATCCGTGGTATACAGGGAACTTTGATGCAACGTGGCGTGATGTAAATGATGGATGCAAAGGTCTTCTTGAGCATATCAGAAGAACATACCACATCTAAAATACGCAGGGGTGATATGAGATGGAGATAAAATATCCGAAGCGATGCGCCTGCTGCCGGCTGGGCGAGATCAATGGAATGTATGAGACATGTGAGATCTGTGGATGGATCTCAGACCCTGCACAGGAGACGGACAGAAGCTTAAAGAACGGTAAGAATGAGAAATCATTGGACGAGTATTATAAGAATTTTACTTCGAATTACGGCATGTGTTTTTGTGCGGAGTAATCTTGTCCTATTGATTTCAGTGCAGGATTATTATATGATGAAGCTGTATTATTTTGAAGGATTTTCGAAGGGAGAATTACGGTTATGAAAATTGCAATTGGTAATGACCACGCAGCGGTTGATATGAAAAATGAAATTTCCGAATACTTGAAAGAGAAGGGATATGAGGTAATCAATTACGGAACAGATACAAATGAAAGCTGTCACTATCCGATCTATGGTGAAAAAGTTGGTGTTGCAGTTACATCTGGAGAGGCTGACCTTGGTATCTTGATCTGTGGTACAGGTGTTGGCATTTCTCTTGCAGCGAATAAGGTAGAAGGTGTTCGCGCGGTTGTTTGTAGTGAACCATACACAGCGAGACTTTCAAGACAGCACAATAATACAAATATTCTTGCATTTGGTGCGAGAGTTATCGGTATCGAGATGGCTAAGATGATTGTTGACGAGTGGCTTGGCGCAGAGTTTATGGGCGGAAAGCACGCGACTCGTGTTGAGATGATGATGGATATCGAGAAGAGAAAAATTCACGGATAAATTTCTGTTTCGTAATCAAATATAGGAAATTATTTATGCCTCTTGCATATTCTTGTGATAAAGGATATGTGAGAGGTATTTTTATGGCCTATTTGATTATGATGGATGCAGGACACGGTGGACGGGATCCTGGTGCTGTATACAATGGCCGTCAGGAGAAAGATGATACGCTCAGGCTTACAATGGCGGTTGGCTCGATTCTGGAGGATTACGGAGTGGATGTTGCCTACACGCGAACGTCGGATGTGTATGAGACGCCGTTTGAGAAAGCGATGGAGGCAAATGCGATCGGCGCGGATCTGTTTATTTCCATTCACCGGAATTCCTTTCCTTCTGATAATACAGCGTTTGGCGTGGAGTCGCTTGTCTATGATCTGTCCGGTCTGAAATATGAGATTGCGCAGTCGATCAATGCGGAGCTTGAGACGGTCGGTTTCCGCAATCTTGGTGTGAGGGCGAGACCGAATCTTGTTGTACTTAAAAGAACAAAGATGCCGGCAGTGCTTGTAGAAGTCGGATTTATTAACTCGGATGTGGACAATGAACTGTTTGACGATAATTTTAATGACATTGCAAATGCGATCGCGACGGGTATTCTGGATGTGCTCTGGTCAAAAGGGCTGATCCCGGATGGGCGTGAAGAGGAGTCGAATTCTGGCGGCGGATCCGGTACTGGCGGAGAAGTCAGCACCGAGGAACATCTGAATTCGGAGTCGGAGCTTTACCGTGTACAGGTTGGAGCGTTCCGGAACAGGCAGTATGCGGAACGTCTGTTGAATGAACTTCTGGAACAGGATTACCCGGCATATATCGATGACACCGGAAATTATATTCGTGTGCAGGTCGGAGAATTCGCCGATATGAACCGCGCAGTGACGATGGAACGCAGGCTAAAGAGGGATGGGTATCAGACGGTACTTGTACTGAGATAGAGAGTAAAAGGCATATCAGTCAGAATAATTGGAAGCCGCCCCGGGCGACGACAGTTCTGACGATATGCCTTTTCTGTTAGATGCTCTGTTTTATCAGCAGAAACTTTTGAGCATAAAAAAAGAGGCCATCGCTCACCATAACAGCCTCTCTATCATATTCTGCTTTATTCTTCTTCCACCTTCTCCGGCAAATACATATGCACTCGCTCAATACGGTTCTTGTCCAGTTTCTCGACAACCATATGAATGCCGTCCTCTGTCGTGACCTCATCATTCAACTTCGGAAGTCGATCCAGCTGTTCCATGATGAAACCGCCGAGAGAATCATAATCGTCGGAGGAAAGCTCGAGATCGAGACGATCATTCAGATCCTCGAGGTTCGTAGAACCTTCGACGAGATATTCCCGGTCATTGATCTTTGTGATAAAGTCTTCTTCATTTTCATCGTATTCGTCATGGATCTCACCGACGATCTCTTCGAGAAGGTCTTCGAGTGTGAGAAGTCCGGACGGCTCACCGTACTCGTCAAGGACGATGGCGATATTAAAGGATGACTGACGCATCTCGAGCAGGAGCTCGGATGTGTTCTTGTATTCGTAAGTGAAGAATACATCACGCAGAATGTCCCGGATATGGAAATCTTCCTTGTTCGTATCATAAAGCAGAAGGTCTTTCATATTTATGATACCGATGACATTGTCTGTCGTCTCTTCATATACCGGAAGTCTTGTGTATTTGTCTTCGCGGAAAATTTCGATCAATTCGTCGTATGTGCTTTCTACATCGGCGAATGTAACGTGTACACGTGGCACCATGACGTCTTTTGCCTTGGCGTCGCCTAGGTCGAATACGTTGTAGATCATTTCTTTTTCTTCCGATTCGATGACACCGTCTTCGTGGCTGACATCTACGATCGTACGGAGTTCGTTCTCGGTCATGGCTGTGTTCTTCTGGTTAGGGTCAATACGCAGCAGGAAAAGGATTCCTGATGACAAGCCATTGACAATGAAGATGAACGGTGTCATGAGCTTCATGAACAGGCTGAGATATGGTGCGTACATAAGCGCCATCCGGTCAGCGTGGATCGTTGCCATTGTCTTTGGCGTGATTTCTCCGAACAGAAGAATCAATAATGTAAGTATTGCACTGGCGATCGCTACCGCTGATCCTCCGAAATGGTAGGCAAGTGATGTCGTGAGCGATGCTGCAGATAAGTTTACGACGTTATTACCGATGAGGATCGCGCTGAGCATCTTGCCGGAATTCTCTGTGATATCAAGCAATGTCTGTGCCCGTTTGTTTCCTTCCTCGGCTAATGTACGGATTCGGATTTTGTTGATTGCTGTCATTGCGGTTTCTGTAGATGAAAAGATTGCAGAAAGCAGCAGCAGTATCAATAGAATAATTAGTTGTATGGCGGCACTCGTGTCCAAAAATGTTCACTCCTTCTTTTTGCGATAATGTTGCACATGACTGTACCCGCATGGAATAAATATAACGCATTTCTGATAGATTTGCAAGAATGACATCCTTTTCACCACTCTACCCCGGCAAAGAAAATGGTGAAAAAAATATCAAAATATTATCCCTGTAAACTTGACAAAAAAATATCAATAGCAGTATAGTAGTACACGTAGGGTCTCGCGCTTAGGAGAAAGTATAAAATTTGCTACAAAATGATTGAAAAAATCGGGAACAATGATTACGAGAAAAGCATTTCTGCTTCGTGTGAGATATATTTTTTTATTCTAAACTTGTTAAAAAAATAACGTGATATTATTTGGGAAGGAGAAACACCGTGAGCGCAAAAATTACAATTATCGGTGCAGGTAGTGTAGGAGCTACGATTGCTTATACATTATCTCAGGACAGTATCGCATCAGAATTGGTTTTGATCGATATTAATAAGCAGAAAGTTGAAGGGGAAGTGATGGATATTGAACAGGGTACATGCTTCCGCAATTCCATTGAGATCAAAAATGGAGATTACGCAGATGCAGAGGGTTCAGACATTGTCATCATTACTTCGGGTATTGCCAGAAAACCTGGACAGACTCGTCTGGAACTGACGCAGACAAATGTAAACATCTTAAAGAGCATTGCTCCTGAGATCGTGAAGGCTGCCCCGAATGCACTTTATGTGATTGTAAGTAATCCGGTAGACGTTCTTACATATGTATTTACAAAGATTTCAGGTCTTCCTGAGAATCAGATCATCGGATCGGGAACGCTTCTTGATACAGCTCGCCTCAGATGCGGTCTTGCTGAGAAGCTGAATCTCGCGCAGAGAAATGTGCATGCGTATGTGTATGGAGAGCATGGAGATACATCATTCGTTCCGTGGTCTGTCTGCAGAGTGGCTGGTTCCAAGATCAATGACCATATCGAGATCATGAAGAATCTCGGAAAAGAAGTGAGCGATGTTGATTTCGATGAGCTGATCGAGTATGTCCGCAAATCAGGTGGAAAAGTGATCGCGAACAAAGGAGCTACGTTCTATGCGATCGCAAGATCTGTTGTTGAGATCTGTCATCTGCTTCTTGCATCAAGTGAATCAACCGCAATGGTTTCTTCTATGATGCACGGTGAGTATGGCGTGGAAGATGTCTGTCTCAGCACACTGACACTGATCGGACCAAACGGAATCGGCGGAAAGCTTCCGATTAAGCTGACAGATGAGGAAATTGAGAAGCTTCACAAGAGTGCGGATGCATTGAAAGCAGTGATCGCACAGATTGAGTTATAAGGAGAGAGAGTATGAAGTACAGCTATTATCCAGGATGTACCCTGAAGAATAAGGCCAAAGACCTGGATGCCTATGCCCGCGCCAGTGCCAAAGCGCTTGGCTTTGAACTGGAAGAGATTGATGAGTGGCAGTGCTGCGGTGGTGTTTATCCGCTTGGCACAGATGAGATCGCCACGAAGCTTTCTTCTGTGAGAGCGCTGAATGATGCGAAAGAAAAGGGACAGGATCTGGTTACATTGTGTTCTGCCTGTCATCACGTGATCAAACGTGTGAATGATGATATGGCAAATGTGGAAGATATTCAGACACGCGCGAACAACTATCTGAAGCTTGACGAACCTTACACAGGCGAGACGAAAGTGCTTCATTATCTGGAGGTTCTGCGTGACAAAGTCGGATTCGACAAGATCAAAGAGAAAGTCGTGAATCCGCTCACAGGAAAGAAGATCGGTGCATACTACGGATGCCTGCTTCTCAGACCTGGAAAAATCCTGCAGTTTGATGATCCGGAGAGTCCGAAGATCATGGAGGATTTTATCCGCGCACTTGGCGCAGAGCCGGTTGTTTATCCATACAGAAATGAATGCTGCGGCGGATATATTTCATTGAAAGAAAAAGAGCTGGCAAAGAGCATGGCCGGAAAGGTGATAGACAGTGCAGCTTCCTTTGGAGCAGACATGCTGATCACCGCCTGTCCGCTTTGCCTTTATAACTTAAATAAGAGTGATGCCGATGCAAAGCTTCCTGTCTACTATTTTACAGAGCTTCTTGCAGAGGCGCTCGGAGTGAAAGAGGAGGTGTCCAGATAAATGACTAAGGCGGAAAAACAGGCCGAGATGATCAAAGAGATCAGCGGCACAGATCCTTATAAATGTATGAAATGCGGAAAATGTTCTGCATCCTGTCCTTCTTATGATGAAATGGACATCAGACCTCATCAGTTTGTATCGTATGTTTTGAACGGGGACATTGAGGCGCTGGCAGAATCCAGATCTCTCTGGAAATGTCTTTCATGCTTTGCATGTGTGGAGCGCTGCCCGAGAGATGTGAAGCCTGGAAAGCTGATCGATGCGGCAAGACAGCTCGTGGTCAGAGAAAAAGGCGGCAATTACCTGAAAGCAGATGAGATCCCGGAACTTCTGGATGAAGAACTGCCGCAGCAGCTTCTTGTCAGTGCTTTCCGCAGATACAGGAGGTAAGTGAAGATGCAGAGAATAGGCGTATTCGTCTGTCATTGCGGAAGCAATATTGCCGCAACGGTAGACGTGAAAAAAGTGGTAGAAATGGCAGCCCTTGAGCCGGGTGTTGTTCATGCGGAAGACTATCAGTATATGTGTTCCGAGGTCGGTCAGGCAAAGATCATCGAGGCGATTCAGGAGAAGAACCTCACAGGACTGGTTGTCTGTTCGTGTTCTCCTCGTATGCATGAGGCGACATTCCGCAAGTGTGCAGAGCGCGCAGGGCTGAATCCATATATGGTTGAGATCGCAAACATTCGTGAGCAGTGTTCGTGGATCCACAAAGATATCGAAGAAGCGACAAAGAAGGCAGTGATCCTTGCACGTGCAGCGATTGCGAAGGTGAATCTGAATGCTCCGCTGAAACCGGGCGAGAGCCGTGTGACGAAGAGAGCGCTCGTGATCGGCGGCGGTATCGCAGGTATCCAGACAGCGCTTGATATCGCGGATGCAGGATATGAAGTGGACATCGTCGAGAAGACACCAAGCATCGGAGGAAGAATGTCGCAGCTTGACAAGACATTCCCGACACTGGACTGTTCGGCATGTATCCTCACACCGAAGATGGTTGAGGCATCAGCGCACGAGAAGATCACGCTGTATACATATAGTGAAGTGGAGAAGGTAAGTGGATTCGTCGGTGATTTCACCGTTGATATCCGTAAGAAAGCAAGAAGTGTAGACATGAGCAAATGTACCGGCTGTGGCGTCTGCATGGAGAAATGTCCAAGCAAGAAAGCTCCGAGCGAGTTCAACAGAGGTTTGAATAACCGTACTGCGATCTATACACCGTTTGCGCAGGCGATCCCGAATGTTCCGGTTATTGACCGTGAGCAGTGTATCAAGTTCAAGACCGGAAAATGTGGTATCTGTTCGAAATTCTGTCAGGCGAAAGCGATCGACTACGATCAGAAGGATGAGATCATCACACAGAAATATGGTGCGATCGTTGTCGCAACCGGTTTTGATACGATCAATCTTGACAAATACGGTGAGTATGCATACAACGAGAGCCCGGATGTCATCACATCACTGGAGCTTGAGCGTATCATGAATGCGGCCGGTCCTACAAAGGGACACCTTGAGCGTCTCTCAGACGGCAAGGCGCCAAAGAATATCGTGTTTATCCAGTGTGTTGGAAGCCGCTGCTCGGATGACCGCGGAAAGAGCTACTGCTCAAAGATCTGCTGTATGTACACCGCGAAGCATGCAATGCTCATCCGTGATAAATACCCGGATGTAAATGTGACCGTATTCTATATTGATGTTCGTACACCGGGCAAGAATTTTGACGAGTTCTACAGAAGAGCGGTGGAAGATTACCACGTGAATTATATCAAAGGTCAGGTCGGAAAGGTGACTCCGGAAGCAGACGGATCGCTTACGGTTCACGGTGTTGACCTGCTTGACAATAAACAGATCAAGATGGCAGCAGATATGGTCGTTCTTGCGACAGCGATCGAGCCAAACAAAGATGCCCGCAAGATCGCAACGATGCTGACAGCAAGTATTGATACCAATGATTTCCTTACAGAAGCACATGCGAAGCTTCGTCCGGTTGAGTCTCCGACAGCGGGTATTTTCCTCTCAGGTGTCGCGCAGGGACCAAAGGATATTCCGGAAACCGTTTCGCAGGCAGGAGCAGCGGCGATCAAGGCAGTTGGACTTCTTGCGAAGGATAAGCTTCTTACAAATCCATGTACAGCTTCTCCGGATCCGATCGCTTGTAACGGATGTTCTACATGTGCAAATGTATGTCCATACGGAGCGATCACCTATGAAAATAAAGATGTAGTCGGACCTGGAGTCCGTGAGAGCAGAAGAGTCGCTGTTGTGAACAGTGCGCTCTGTCAGGGATGTGGCGCCTGTACGGTTGCCTGCCCATCCGGTGCAATGGACCTTCAGGGATTCTCAAACAGACAGATTATAGCGGAGGTGGATGCAATATGTCGATAGAAAAGAAAGAATTCAGACCGAAGATTGTAGCATTCTGCTGTAACTGGTGCAGCTACGCAGGTGCTGACCTTGCAGGAAGCGGAAGAATGGCATATCCGGCGGATGTGAAGATCATCCGTGTTCCATGTTCGTGCCGTGTCAATCCGATGTTTATTTTAAGAGCATTTGAGAGAGGCGCAGACGGTGTGATCATGTGTGGATGCCATCCGGGAGACTGCCACTACAGTACCGGAAATTTCTACGCGAGAAGACGTATGACACTTCTGTTCTCGATGCTGGATTTCATCGGAATCGAGAATGGACGTACAAGAGTTGAGTGGGTTTCCGCAGCGGAAGGTGCGAAATTCTCGAAGACTATGAATGAATTCGTGGAGAAGATTTATTCTCTCGGTGAAAATGTCAGATTGGGGGATTTGAGATGCAAGAACTGATCGTTAGAGCGAAAGAGCTGCTGGCAGATGGTACGGTAGCACGCGTCCTCGGCTGGAGAGCCGGAGACCTGTCTTATAATCCTGAACCGGCATTTTTTGAAAAAGAAGAAGATTTTGACCAGTTTGTATACGATGGCTTCTGTGGAGCGAACCTTAGCAAGTATATGATCGAGGCTGCGAAGCTTGAAGGAAAGACGCTTGTCTGCCTGAAGCCATGTGATACATACAGCTTTAACCAGCTGATCAAAGAACACAGAGTAGACCGCGAAAAGGCATACATCATCGGTGTGGGCTGCCGCGGCAAGCTGGATATCGAAAATATCCGCAGACAGGGGATCAAGGGAATCCAGAATGTAACAGGAACAGAGCTTGACGGACCGGATGAGATCAAAGTAGAGACGATCTACGGAGATAAGACCGTCACCTATGCGTCAGCGATGCTTTCCCGCTGCCATGTCTGCAAAGGAAAAGAGCACGTGATCTGCGATGAGATTATCGGAGAGTCGAAAGATACGAAAGATGCAGACCGTTTTGATGAAGTGGCTGCGATCGAGGCGATGACAAACGAAGAGCGTTTCGCATTTTTCCAGAAAGAGCTGAGCAAATGCATCCGCTGTAACGCGTGCCGTAACGTATGTCCGGCATGCAGCTGCAGAAAATGCGTATTCGACAGCACAAAATTTGACAGTGCGCAGAAAGCAAATGCAGACACATTCGAAGAGAAGATGTTCCACATCATCCGTGCATTCCATGTGGCGGGAAGATGTACCGACTGCGGCGAGTGCTCAAGAGTCTGTCCGCAGGGCATTCCGCTTCATCTGTTTAACCGCAAATTTATCAAGGACATCGATGAATTCTATGGTGAGTTCCAGGCGGGAGCTGACATAGAAGAAAAAGGTCCTTTGACAAGCTATACATTTGACGATGTTGAGCCGGGCATCGTAAAGGAAAGGGGATAATGTGATGTATAAGATAGCAAAAGAAAATCTGTCAGCATTATTCCGAAAGATTGCTGGCGACAAAGAATTGTACCTGCCTGTAAAGGTGAGCGAACAGGTGAATTTCGCAGCGTGGGACGAAGACGTGGAGGTATGCCTCGAGACACTTAAGACGGTAAAGTCAGGAAAAGATGCGTTCTTTCCACAGTTTGAGAATTTATACACATGTAAAAAAGAAGGAAAGAAGATTACGATTGAGACAGAAGCGCTGCAGGAGAAAGATTTCGTCGTATTCGGAATGAAAGCCTGTGACGTGCAGGGCGTGAAGGTGCTTGACAAGGTATTCTTGTCTGATCCGGTTGATTCCTACTACGCTTCTAGAAGAGAGCATGGAATCATCGTTGCAATGGCCTGTCACGAACCGGAGGAATCCTGCTTCTGTAAAGTGTTTGGACTGGACGCAGCGGAGCCGGCAGCAGACGTTGCGACATGGATGATCGAAGATGAGCTCTTCTGGAAATCGCTTACAGCAAAAGGAGAAGCACTTACAGAAGAACTGAAAGACCTCTTCGAAGGCGCAGATGAAGCGAAAGTGGAAGAAGAAAAGAACGAGATCCGCGCGATCATCGAGAAGCTTCCATACAGCAATCTTTCGCTGGAGGGCTGGAACGGAGATGCCACAAAAGAGAAATTTGATTCTCCGGTCTGGAATGATCTCTACAAGGCATGTCTTGGATGCGGAACTTGTACATTTGTCTGTCCGACCTGTCAGTGCTACGACATCAAGGATTATACAACTTCGAATGGCATCCAGAGATATCGCTGCTGGGATTCCTGCATGTATTCGGATTTCACGATGATGGCTCATGGAAATAACCGTAACTCACAGATGCAGCGTTTCCGTCAGAGATTCATGCACAAGCTGGTTTATTATCCGGCAAATAATAATGGAATGTACTCATGTGTTGGATGCGGAAGATGTGTTGAGAAATGTCCGGCTGCACTCAATATTGTGAAAGTAATCAAAGCATTTCAGGGAGGTGACAAGTAATGTGTGAATGTACCTGCCATCCAGGATATAAGAAGGATACATTGATTCCACAGGTTGGAGTCATTACAGATATCCGCGAGGAAACTCCGGACGTAAAAACATTCCGTGTAAATGCACCGGAGGGTGGAAAATTATTTGAACACATGCCGGGACAGTGTGCGATGGTATGTATTCCGGGAGTGAGTGAAGGTATGTTTTCCATCACTTCTTCTCCGACAAATAAAGAATATCAGGAATTCAGTATTAAAAAATGCGGTATGCTGACAGAACAGCTTCACAGCCTGGAAGTCGGCGATATGGTTACTGTTCGCGGGCCGTACGGCAATCATTTCCCGGTTGAGACAGAACTGAAGGGTAAGAACCTTCTCTTTGTAGCAGGTGGTATCGGTCTTGCACCGCTTCGTTCTGTGATCAATTATGTACTGGATAACCGTGAAAATTACGGAACAGTAGACATCCTTTACGGATCACGTTCAGCGAACGACCTTGTTCAGCTGAAAGAGATTCAGGAAGTCTGGATGAAAGCGCCAAATGTAAATGTCTATCTGACGATCGACCGTGAGCAGGAGGGCTGGGACGGCCACGTTGGCTTTGTACCGAATTATCTGAAAGAGATCGGCTTCGATACAGACAAAACAGTCCTTGTCTGTGGACCTCCGATCATGATCAAGTTCGTTCTTCAGGGACTGAAAGAGATCGGTTTCACAGATGAGCAGGTGTACACAACACTGGAGCTTCGTATGAAGTGCGGAGTCGGCAAATGTGGACGTTGTAATATCGGATCCAAATATGTATGTAAAGACGGTCCGGTATTCAGATATGACGAGATTGAAGAGCTTCCGCCGGAATATTAAGAAAAGCGTGAAGCGGATAAGCAGAGAAAGGGAAAAAATCATGCAGGAAATGGTAAACGTATATTTTTACGGTAAAAAATACAGTGTGCCGGCATCTCTCACGATCATGACTGCGATGGAATATGCGGGATATGAACTGAAAAGAGGATGCGGATGCCGTCACGGATTCTGTGGTGCATGTGCTACGATCTACAGAATCAAAGGCAAAAATGAACTCAAGACATGCCTGGCATGTCAGACGAAAGTAGAAGAGGGAATGTATGTAGCAAGCATTCCATTCTTCCCTACAGACAAGAGAACATACACAATTGACGAGCTCAGACCAAACCAGCAGGTTATGATGGAACTTTATCCTGAGATCTACAGCTGTATCGGATGTAACGCATGTACAAAGGCATGTACACAGGACCTCAATGTTATGCAGTACATCGCATACGCGCAGAGAGGAGACTTCGAGAAATGTGCGGAGGAATCTTTCGACTGTGTCAGCTGCGGATGCTGTTCGGTGCGCTGTCCGGCAGAGATCTCTCACCCAATGGTGGGTCTTCTCGCAAGACGTCTTACCGGTAAATACATTGCTCCAAAGGCTGAGCATCTGGAAAACCGTGTGGAAGAGATCAACAATGGTGAGTATGATGAGCTGATCGAGCAGATCATGCAGAAACCGATCACAGAGATGAAAGAACTTTACAATAACAGAGAGATTGAGAAATAAGGAGGGCAGACATATGTATACACCATATCCAGAGAATATGATGGAATCTATCAAAAAGGTAGAGGCTACAAGAGCAGCCCGTATGGCGACAGAGCCAAAACGTCTGACTGCAGATGAAAAAGATGCCCTCTTAAAGGAGTTCCATCCAGACTATAATCCGGAAGCATTTGCAGAGATCAAAGTTGGTCCAAATAAAGGACAGAAAGCTCCGCTTGAGCTTGCCGAGATGCTTCACTCAACAAGCCGTCTTCTGGGCGAAAATGTTGATATCACAAAAGTTGATTACGATGTAGATGTACTTGTTATCGGCGGCGGCGGCGCAGGAGCTTCCTGTGCAATTGAAGCACACAATGCGGGTGCAAACGTTATGATCGTCACAAAACTTCGTATCGGTGATGCGAACACGATGATGGCTGAAGGCGGTATTCAGGCAGCAGATAAGGAAAATGACTCACCGGTTCAGCATTACCTTGACTGTTTCGGCGGCGGACATTTTGCTGCAAGACCGGAACTTGTGAAGAGACTTGTCATGGAAGCGCCGGATGCGATCAAATGGCTGAACGAACTTGGTGTAGAGTTCGACAAAGAAGAAGACGGAAGAATGGTTACGACACACGGCGGCGGTACTTCCAGAAAGAGAATGCATGCCGCAAAGGACTACTCCGGAGCAGAGATCATGCGTACGATCCGTGATGAGGTGCTGAACCTTGGTGTTCCGGTCGTTGAGTTTACATCAGCTGTTGAGCTTTTGAAAGATGACAAGGGACAGGTGGCAGGTGCTGTACTTCTTAACATGGAGACAGGTGACTACTCCGTGGCAAGAGCGAAGACAGTTGTGATCGCGACAGGCGGTGCGGGAAGAATGCACTATCAGGGATTCCCTACATCAAATCACTACGGTGCAACAGCAGACGGTCTGGTACTTGGATACCGTGCAGGTGCTCCTCTTCTCTATCAGGATTCGATCCAGTATCACCCAACCGGAGCTGTTTACCCATCACAGATCCTTGGTGCGCTCGTGACAGAGAAAGTTCGTTCTGTCGGTGCACAGCTTGTAAATGCGGAAGGTGAAGCTTATATTCATCCACTTGAGACTCGTGACGTCAATGCTTCCGGCGTTATCCGTGAGTGCAGAGAAGGACGCGGCGTAGAAGTTCCTGGCGGAGAACAGGGCGTATGGCTTGATACTCCGATGATCGAGATCCTCGGAGGGGAGGGAACGATCGAGAAGAGAATCCCGGCAATGTTCCGTATGTACATGAACTATGGAATCGATATGAGAAAAGTGCCGATCCTGATCTACCCGACACTTCACTATCAGAATGGTGGTCTTGAGATCAATGGAGATGGATTCACGAAGGCAATTCCGAACCTTCTCGTAGCAGGTGAGGCAGCAGGCGGAATCCACGGAAGAAACAGACTGATGGGCAACTCACTTCTTGACGTGATCGTATTCGGCAGAAATGCCGGTAAGAAAGCGGCAGCGAAGTGTAAAGAAGTAGAACTTGGCGAGATGAACCTTGACCACATTCATACATATGATGCAGAGCTGAAAGAAGCAGGTGTGGCAACAGGAGAGGTATCACCAAAGTTACTTCCACATTACGCACGTCATGAAAGATAGATCACCGCTTTGCGCTTGCCAAAGAATTCGTATTCGTGCATAATAGAAAAGATGGCAAACAGACATCAGACTGCCTGATTGTTTAATGAAGATTTTATAGGAGGAAGTAGTCCCATGCGTGAAATAAATGTACAGCAGATTACAGATGTTGTTGAGAAGCTTTGTATTGAGGCAAACCAGTTCCTTCCGGAAGATGTGAAAGGTGCGATCAAGACATGTCGTGCCTGCGAGGACTGGGAGATTGCTCAGGGAGTGCTGGATAACATTATTGAGAATTTTGAGATCGCTGATAAAGAATGCGTACCGATCTGTCAGGATACCGGTATGGCATGTGTATTCCTTGAGATCGGACAGGATGTGCACCTTGTAGGTGGAGATCTTGCCGAAGCGGTAAATGAAGGTGTTCGCAGAGGATACGACAAAGGATACTTGCGTAAATCCGTTGTGAAGGATCCGGTTCGCCGCGGAAATACCGGAGACAATACTCCGGCAATGCTTTATACAGAGATCGTTCCGGGAGAAGAAATCAAAGTTACCGTTGGTCCTAAGGGATTCGGAAGTGAAAATATGAGTATGATCCGTATGTTCAAACCTTCTGCAGGACTTCAGGGAATCAAAGATTTTATCCTGGAAGTGGTAGAGACGGCGGGACCAAACCCATGTCCGCCAATGGTAGTCGGTGTCGGAATCGGCGGAACATTTGACAAATGTGCATACCTTGCGAAGAAAGCACTTATGAGACCGATCGATTCTTCCAATCCGGATCCGTTCTATGCTGATCTTGAGAAAGAGATGCTCGAGAAGATCAATCAGCTTGGTATCGGGCCACAGGGATTTGGCGGCAAGACCACAGCAATCGGTCTGAATATTGAAACATTGCCGACACATATCGCGGGAATGCCATGTGCGGTCAATATCAACTGTCATGTGACACGTCATAAAGCGGAGGTGATTTAAATGGCAAGAAAGATTCAATTACCATTAACAGAAGAACTGGCAAAGACACTTCATGCAGGTGACAGTGTGCTTGTTTCAGGAACGATCTATACATCCCGTGATGCCGGACACAAGAGAATGTGCGAGGCACTTGCAAGAGGCGAAGAACTTCCATTTGATCCAACTGATGCAACGATCTATTACGTGGGACCGACTCCGGCAAAACCGGGTCAGGTCATCGGTTCGGCGGGACCGACAACAAGCGGACGTATGGATGCCTATGCGCCTACGATGATGTCCGTCGGCGCACGCGGAATGATCGGAAAAGGTGCCCGCCTTCCGGAAGTAGTCGATGCAATGAAAAAGTACAGCGGAGTTTACTTCGGAGCAATCGGCGGAGCAGGTGCACTTCTTGCAAAGTGTATCAAAGAGTGTGAGCTGATCGCATATGAGGATCTCGGAGCAGAGGCACTCCGCAAGCTCTATGTGGAAGATATGCCGCTTGTTGTGATTATTGACAGCGAGGGTAACAACCTCTACGAGAGCGGAAGAAAAGAGTATTTGGGGAAATAAGGAGAGAGCAGGATGACTGATTTATTAGAAGCGCTGATGATACTTTGTTTCGGACTTTCATGGCCGATTTCGATCCGTAAGTCATGGGTTTCAAGAACGGCTAAGGGTAAGAGTCTGTTCTTTGAATTCTTTATCTGGATCGGATATATTTTTGGAATTACGCGTAAATTTATGCTGCTTAGTGCGGCGAATGCGGCCGGAACAACACTGGACTGGCTGTTCTATCTCGGATGGTTTTTCTATTTTCTTAATATTGCTGAGATCACAGTGGATATGGCACTGTATTTCAGAAATGTGAAACTGGACAAACTTGCAGATCAGAAGGCCGCGAATGCATAACGAAACATATGATTTTGACCTCCCTGACTGGTTGTCTGGGAGGTCGTTTGTTATGGAATGCCTGAATTCTTTACTTTCGGGCTTTGTTGGTGTATGATTATAAGAAATATATCTTTTGGGAGATTTCTATGAATCAGAATCTATATGAAAAATTTGTGGAGGCTCTTGCACCGGAACGCGTGCTTATCAATGAGCCGATGAGTAAACATACAACATTTCGGATTGGTGGACCGGCAGATTATTTCGTGATGCCGGCGTCGGAGGAAGAATTAAAGCAGGTTCTTTCTGTCTGCAGGGAAGAAGAGATTCCATATTATATTATAGGAAATGGAAGCAATCTTCTCGTGTCGGATCACGGTTACAGAGGTGTGATCATTCAGATCTATAAAGAGATGAATGAAATCCGCGTCGAGGGAAACCGGATCTGTGCACAGGCAGGGGCTCTGCTTTCGAAGATCGGGATGGAAGCGCTGGGAGCAGGGCTTGCCGGATTTGAATTTGCACATGGAATTCCGGGAACACTTGGCGGAGCATGTGTGATGAATGCAGGAGCATATGGCGGTGAGATGAAGGATGTGCTTCTTGATGTCACAGTCATTGATGAAAATGGTGACCTGAAGAAGATCGCGAAGGAAGATCTCGAACTCGGTTATCGTACAAGTATTATTGCAAAGAAAGGCTATATCGTAGTGGGAGCTACGATCGAGCTGAAGGAAGGCGACAGGGAAGAGATCCGCGGACTTATGAATGAACTGAAAGAGAAGCGTGTTTCGAAACAGCCGCTAGAATTCCCGAGTGCAGGAAGCACATTTAAAAGACCGGAAGGATACTTCGCAGGCAAGCTGATCCAGGACAGCGGACTTCGCGGCTTTCGTGTCGGCGGTGCGATGGTATCCGAGAAACACTGCGGATTTGTGATCAATGCCGGCGATGCGACAGCGGCAGATGTAAATGAACTGATGAGACAGGTCTCCGACATTGTGCAGGAAAAATTTGGAGTGCCGATGGAACCGGAGGTAAAAAGACTGGGAGAATTCTGACATGAGATTTGTGATTGTGACCGGGATGTCCGGAGCAGGAAAAAGTTCAGCGCTTAAGATGCTGGAGGATGTGGGATATTTCTGTATCGATAATCTTCCGATCTCGCTTGTTCCGAAGCTTGCGGATCTTTTGACAGCGCCGGCTTCGGAAGTGAATAAGATCGCACTTGGCATGGATATCCGCAGTACGAAGACTGCGGGAAAGATCGAGCAGGCGCTGGATGAACTGGATAATCTGGGGATTTCCTATGAGCTGCTTTTTATGGATTCATCGGACGAGGTGCTGATCAAACGCTATAAAGAAACGAGAAGAAGTCACCCGATCTCCGGTAATGACCGTGTGGATCAGGGAATCATGACGGAGAGGAAGCAGCTTGTAAATGTTCGTGAAAGAGCGGATTATATCATAGATACGAGCAGGATCCTCATCCGTGAACTGAAAGCAAGGATCAACAGCATATTTGTTGAGAATAAAGAATATAAGAATTTATACATTACGGTGCTGTCGTTTGGTTTCAAAAATGGAATCCCGAATGATGCGGATCTTGTATTTGACGTGAGATTCCTGCCAAATCCATATTATATAGAAGAGCTTCGTCCAAAGAACGGGAATGATAAGGAAGTTCAGGACTATGTTATGAGCAATGATAAGGCAACAGAATTCCTGGACAAGCTGACGGATATGGTTCGATTCCTTATCCCTAATTATGTGGCTGAAGGCAAGACCCAGCTCGTGATCGGAATTGGGTGTACCGGCGGAAAACACCGCTCTGTAACGCTTGCAAATGCACTTTACCGGGAACTCTGTGAGAAAGAACCGGATTATGGTGTGAAGATCGAACACAGAGACATTGAGAAAGACGCGATCATCAAGGCAAGATAAAGACTTTATTGTTTCATGGATGTGAATGGATCATCAGAATAGGAGTAGAAATGTCATTTTCAGGAGAGGTAAAAGACGAACTCGCCGAGCACATCCCAAAGAAAAGAGACTGCCGTATCGCAGAACTTGCGGCGATTGCCAGACTGTGCGGAAGGTTTGAATTAGAAGAGGATGGCTGGTGGAGACTGGATATTCATACAGAAAATGAAGCTGTAGCAAGAAAAGGCTTTACATTATTGAAAAAAACGTATAATATAGGTGTTGATGTTTTTGCAAACTTATCTGTGCGTACAAACATACAGACAGGAAGTAATATTTTTTATCTTCTTGCGGAAGGAAAAAGGCTGAAAGAACTACAGGAGTGTCCGGTGAATGAAGTGAGTTGTATACGAGCTTATTTGCGGGGTGCTTTTTTGGCTACAGGATCCATGACGGATCCGAGTAAATCTTATCATTTCGAGATTGTATGTGGGACAGAAAAGGAAGCAGTAAATTTGCAGGAATTGATCTCGCAGTTTGAGATTGAGGCGAAGATCGTGAATCGAAAGAAGTACTTCGTTGTGTATCTCAAAGAAGGGACTGCGATCGTTGATATACTGAACGTGATCGGAGCACATCGTGCACTGATGAAGCTTGAGAATGTTCGGGTATTGAAAGAGATCAGTAATACAGTGAACCGTCGAGTGAACTGTGAGACTGCAAATATTAATAAAACTGTTTCTGCTGCAGTTAAGCAAACAAAAGACATCGAATACATAAGAGACAGCATTGGATTTGATGGATTGGCGGACGGACTTAAAGATGTAGCGCTCGCGAGGCTTGCCTACCCGGAGGCAACACTGAAGGAATTGGGTGAGTTATTAGAGACACCAATCGGTAAGTCGGGCGTGAATCACCGCTTGAGGAAATTAAGTGAAATGGCAGAAAAATTGAGAGGGAATTAGGAGGAAAGTCATGATAAAGAAACCTATCGTTCTTGAATTGAAAGAAGGACTGGATGCCAGACCAATCGCACTTTTAGTGCAGGAAGCGAATCAGTACGCAAGTTCGGTCTACATCGAAGTTGATAACAAGAGAATTAATGCGAAGAGTATTATGGGTATGATGAGCCTTAGCCTGGGCAACGGGGCAGAGATTACTGTTGTCGCTGAAGGAGCAGATGAAGAGGCTGCTATCAACGGAGTAGAGAATTTCCTGACGGCAAAGAACTAATACATAAAAAAGGCATGAAAATGCCTTTTTTTCATATTCTGAAAAGAAAATACAAAGGTTTTGTACAGGAGTATGAAAACATGATATGATGTTTTAAAGGAGAATGAATATTATGAAGAAGATGTTATTTGTATATAATCCCCGTGCCGGAAGAGAACTGCTGAAACAGGTCCTTTCTGATATTATAGATATATTTGTAAAGGCAGATTATGAAGTGGTGATCTATCCGACACAGTCTTATCATGATGCTTACCGTAAGATCGTTGCATTCGAAGAGGAGTATGATCTGATCGTGTGCAGTGGTGGAGATGGAACGATCGATGAGGTTGTGACCGGAATGATGAATCGTGAAAAGAGAGTGCCGATCGGATATATTCCAACAGGAACAACAAATGATTTTGCCAACAGCCTGAAGATCCCAAGAGATTTGTATGCGGCGGCAAGCAATGCGGTGAGTGGGTTCCCGTTTCCTTGCGATGTCGGCAGGTTCAATGACGGAATCTTTGTCTATGTGGCAGCTTTCGGACTATTTACGGATGTGTCTTATGAGACGGATCAGACGATGAAGAACCTGCTTGGCCATCTCGCGTATGTGCTGGAAGGTGCAAAGAAGCTGTTTAATGTCCCGTCATACCGGATCCGTGTGGAGCATGATGGAGAGATCATCACAGACGAGTTTATTTTCGGAATGGTGACGAACTCAAGATCTGTCGGAGGTTTCCGGAGCATGGTAGGCAAAGACGTGAAGTTTGATGATGGTGTGTTCGAAGTGACACTGATCCGCAGGCCAAAGAATCCGATCGAGCTGCAGGAGATCATTGCATCGCTTCTGATCGAGCAGATCAATACTGATCACATGTATACGTTCAAGGCGAAGAAAATCTCATTTGAGTCGGAAGATGAGATTCCGTGGACGCTGGACGGCGAAAATGGAGGAACACATGATTATGTGGAGATCCTGAATGATCAGAAGGCCATTCAGCTTGTCGTGCCTGAGAAGTATGTGAGCAGACTGTCGATTGATGGAGAAAAAGTATTAAAGAAATAGATAGGGGAATCCGGATTTGCAGCATCTGCAGATCCGGATTTGAAATTTCTTAAAAAAAACAAAAAAAATACTTGCTTTATTTTTAATTGTTTGATATATTAGGTGAGTACGAGATACATGGCTCCGTGGTCAAGCGGTCAAGACGCTAGCCTCTCACGCTGGAATCCGGGGTTCGATTCCCCGCGGAGTCACTTTAAAGGCATTCCAATGTATGTTGGAATGCCTGTTTTTATGTAACAGGAAATTCCTCTGGAATTCCGGTGCTGCATGAAGCACAATTTTTTTATACTATCAACTGATTTTCCCACACAGAGAAAGGAAACAAAACAATGAGTGAAATGACGAATGTAGCAGAGATTTTTGGGCAGGATGTATTTAACGACACAGTGATGCAGCAGCGTCTTCCGAAGAAGGTATACAAGGAATTAAAACGTATGATCGAAGAAGGCATCGAGCTTGACCTGGACACTGCCGATGTTATTGCACATGAGATGAAAGAGTGGGCAATCGAAAAAGGTGCTACACATTACACTCACTGGTTCCAGCCTCTTACCGGCGTGACAGCGGAGAAACATGATTCATTTATCTCTGCGCCGATGGAGAACGGTAAGGTGCTGATGAGTTTTTCGGGTAAAGAGCTGATCAAAGGTGAGCCGGATGCGTCATCGTTCCCGTCCGGTGGCCTGAGAGCAACATTTGAGGCTCGAGGTTATACCGCATGGGACTGTACTTCTCCTGCATTCATCAGACATGATGCAGCAGGTGCCACACTTTGTATTCCGACAGCGTTCTGCTCATATACAGGAGAAGCACTTGATCAGAAGACGCCGCTTCTTCGTTCTATGCAGGCGATCAATGAGCAGTCACTTCGTCTGATCCGCCTGTTTGGGAATACGACTTCCAGAAAAGTAACACCTTCGGTTGGTGTTGAACAGGAATATTTCCTTGTGGATAAGAAGAAATTCCTTCAGAGAAAGGATCTGATCTATACAGGACATACGCTTTTCGGAGCAATGCCTCCGAAGGGACAGGAGCTTGATGATCACTATTTCGGAACGATCCGGCAGAGAATCGCGGCGTACATGAAAGATGTAAATGAGGAACTCTGGACAGTTGGAGTTACATCGAAGACACAGCACAATGAGGTTGCACCTGCACAGCATGAGCTTGCACCGATCTATGCGCCGTGTAATGTGGCACTTGACCATAATCATATCATCATGCAGACACTGAAAAGAGTTGCCCGCAGACATGATCTGAAATGTATTCTCCATGAGAAACCATTTGCAGGTGTGAATGGTTCCGGAAAGCATAATAACTGGTCACTCACAACAGATGACGGTATCAATCTTCTTGACCCGGGTAAAAAGCCTCATGAGAATACACGATTCCAGCTTGTGCTTGCCTGTATTCTGAAGGCGGTTGATGAACATGCCGCGCTTCTTCGTGAGTCGGCGGCGAATCCGGGAAATGATCACAGACTTGGTGCGAATGAAGCACCTCCGGCGATCATCTCTGTTTTCCTTGGAGAACAGCTTGAGGATGTTCTTGATCAGGTGATCCGCAAAGGTGAGGCGACACACAGTCTGAAGGGAAGTGTACTTGAGACAGGTGTAGATACAATTCCTGACTTTATCAAAGATACAGCAGACAGAAACAGAACATCACCATTCGCATTTACAGGAAATAAATTTGAATTCCGTATGGTTGGTTCAAGTGATTCGGTTTCTGCACCGAATGTGATCCTGAATACAATTGTTGCAGAAGCATTTTCAGAGGCTTGTGATGAACTTGAAAAGGCAGAGAATTTTGATGAAGCAGTACATCAGCTGATTAAGAAATATGTAAAAGAGCATCAGAGGATCATCTTCAGCGGAAATGGATATGCTGATGCGTGGGTTGAGGAAGCAGAGAGAAGAGGACTCCCGAATATCCGCTCGATGGTGGAAGCAATCGAAGCTCTCACAACAGAGAAAACGATCACGCTGTTTGAAAAATTCCATGTATTTACTGAGGCAGAGCTTCGCTCTCGTGCAGAGATCAAATATGAAAGCTATTCGAAAGCGATCAATATTGAAGCAAGGACGATGTATGATATGACAAGTAAGCAGATCATACCTGCGATCATCAATTATACAAAGACTCTGGCAGATGCGGTGAATGCGGTTACCGCAGCAGGTGTAGGGGCTTCTGTTCAGAAAGATCATCTGATTGAAGTTTCTTCACTTCTTAAGGACACGGCAGATGCATTGAAAGTTTTGGTAGAAGTGATGGAAAAAGCTTCTGCGATGGATTCGGGAAAGGATCAGGCATTCTATTATAAAGATGCAGTTGTCCCTGCGATGAATGCACTCCGTACCCCGGTAGATAAGCTTGAGATGATTGTTGACAAAGAAGTCTGGCCAATGCCTTCTTACGGTGATCTGATGTTTGAAGTATAGTCGTTTCGAGTTTTGGTAACAGGTGAAACGAATCAATCATAAATTTATAAATTTGTTATAAAATATTAAGACCCTTGTTCTTGGAATCCATATGTGGATATGATATTCTAAGAACAAGGGTTATATTTTTGGAAATAATTTACAGAGAGGAGAACGCTATGAGAAAGAATGAATTTCTTTCCAGGTTAAAAGAGGCATTGGAAAATGATCTTGACAGCAAAGCTGTTCAGGAGAATGTGACATATTATACTTCCTATATTAATGAGGAAATTGCAAAAGGGCGCAGCGAGTCAGAAGTGATAGAAGAACTTGGAGATCCCTGGGTACTCGCACGTTCTGTGATTGACATGGCAGAAAGCCAGGGAGAGACAACGAATAACAGTAATCAGAACAGCTATAACTATGGTTACGGAAATGCTGACAGGAACGAGTCGTCTCAGCAAAATTCATCGAATAATGGTGGGAACATCCATGTGTTTTCTGCAGATTCATGGTGGAAGAAGCTGCTTTTTGTTGTAGGGATTATCGGAATCGTATTCCTGGTCGTATCGGTGATCGGCGGTGTTTTATCGATCCTTTCTCCAATTCTCATGCCGGTCATTATCGTTATTGTATTAATGAGATTCTTCCGCAGGATCAGGTGAATGAAGTAAATGACAAATATGGTGAATAAAGTAAAAGACCGATGGGGGAGCCATCGGTCTTTTGAGGGGAGTATAAATAATTAATAAGGGGTTGTAAGAAGTTTGTACTTCCTACAAGTGCTAGTATAATATATACAATAATAAAAATCAAGAAAAAATTAAAATTTTCTTAAAACGAATACAATGACAAGAACGCGGACACAATATTCTCGTAATCAATTTGATTAGGAGGAAAAAGAAATGTCAAATAATCAGAATTCAACAAACAGAAATGCATCCAATAAGAATGCATCTCAGAGTTCAACCAACAAAAATTCATATAACACAGGCAACGAAAGTAATCATTATTAAGACGGCGACAGGAGTGCAGGGACATGCAGACAGGCATGTCCCTTGCGCTGTCGGCAATATTATGATATAAGTAAAGATAGCAAAAACGAAAGTACATATGGAGAACAGAATGAAATAAACAGAATTGATCGCGCCGTGTCATGTTGGC
>JAUNDE010000031.1:0-24279 GCA_030526265.1 Eubacteriales bacterium
GAGGGGATATTTTTTGCCCTTTTTTGAATTCATCACTTGACATTGTGGCAAAGAAGAACAGAACCTGGTAAAAGTACACCCGATCCTGACAGACCTGGACAGAATTGCCATTTTAAGAAAATGTATGTATGCTGAACCATATATGCAGCTTCAATTAAACGAAATTGTAAAAATTGCAGCTAAATACATGCCGGAAGATAAACTGGAACTCTTCCAAACTGAATTGAAGAATACGTTCTCAGACCAAAACATCAATACTTTACCGCAAAAAGGCTATGGGGAAGGTTTATTGTATTACTTAAATCCAGGTCACATTCAAGTTGTCGAGAACGAGGTGGATTGGGAACAGGCTATTCACATTTCCGCTTCTTCACTACTCATGGATGATGTTATTACACAATCATATATTGATTCCATCATTCGTAATCAGAAAAACGGATATCACATGTTCTTGAATTCTGATATTGTACTTGCTCACTCCAGCATAAATGATGGAGTAAAAAAATTAGGAATATCAATGGCTACATTTAAAAAACCTGTTCCATTCTTAAATGAAAAACAGGCAACAATTATTATCACTCTGGCTGCTGAAAACCAAACGGAACATATTCAAGTGCTAAATGATATTTTAAAGATCTTCCAAAAGAAGAAAAACATCCAGAAAATCACGGATTTTCATAAATCAATCGACATCTATACTTTCCTCCAAAACGAATTGAATTCGTAGAAAAAAGTGGTGCCAGAGTTTAACTCCGACACCACTTTTCCTTTTTCTTCCTGATTCGGTTTAATATCCTGATGCTTCCCTGTTATTTACAAGTTTAATAATACGGCTGGTACCCAGTCTCTCGGCTCCTAATCTTATAAACTCCTCAGCGTCCTCTAATGTAGAAATACCGCCTGCCGCTTTCATTTTCACATGTTCTCCAATGTGTTCAGAAAACAGTTTAATGTCCTCCGGTGTTGCTCCTCCTGTTCCAAATCCTGTAGATGTCTTAATGTAATCAGCTCCTGCTTCTGTTACCACCTGACACATTTTTATCTTTTCTTCTTCTGTTAAAAAGCAGGTTTCGATAATCACTTTTAATATCTTTGTGCCACATACTTTCTTTAATTCCGCAATTTCCTCTTTTACCGCTTTATAATTCTGCTCTTTTACCCAGCCAAGATTGATTACCATATCAATCTCATCAGCTCCATTATGAATTGCATCCTGCGCTTCAAACACTTTACAGGCTGTTGTATTATATCCATTCGGAAAACCGATTACCGTACATATCTGCATCTTGTCCAAAACATATTCTTTTGCCTGTTTTACAAAAGAAGGTGGAATACAAACAGAAGCTGTTTGATACTGAACTGCATCGTCACAGATTTTTCTGATTTCCTCCCATGTTGATGTCTGTTTCAGTAATGTGTGATCAACTCTTTTTAAGATATCGTTCATCATGCCTTCCCCTTTTCTATATTATTTATATCTTACTATGCCACATTTTCATTCCAGCATATTTAATTATATTATACGCCACATTGTATTTTTCGTAAAGAAACATTTGCAAAATACCATGCTTCTATTTAGATTTTTTTCTAAATAGATATTGACTTTTCCAGGCAGTATCATATAATGTATTTAGATAGATTTCTAAATACCAGAAGAAAGGAGACGGGCGCATGAGTTTCGCTCAGACATTCAAAGCACTTTCGGATCCTGCCCGCAGGGAAATCCTCACGCACTTAAAAGAAGGGCGTATGGCCGCCGGAGACATCGCCAGTCAGTTCGACATGACCGCCGCCACGATTTCCTATCATTTAAAGATATTAAAGCAGGCTGATCTGATTTCAGAAACGAAGGAAAAAAATTATATTTATTACGAACTGAACACTTCCGTTCTGGAAGAGCTTATGGTCTGGATCGCCGATTTGAAGGGCGATAATTAGACAGAAAGGGGCATCTGCGATGTTAAAACATTTTAAATCACAAATCATACTTACTACGATCATCACATTGATTCCAATCATTTTCGGGATCATCTTATGGAATCAGCTTCCGGATACGATCGCGACACATTTTGACAGTAACGGAGTTGCGAACGGATGGAGCAGCAAAACAATGACGGTATTTGGTATTCCTGCTATCATCACAGGATGTCATCTGTTCTGTATCTTCGCAACGATGACCGATCCAAAGAAGAAAGGGATCAGTCCGAAAATGTTCCAGCTCATCATCTGGATCTGCCCGGTTGTCTCCCTCATATGCACTCTGGCGATCTATGGATATGTACTGAATCTCCCGGTGAATCCATCATCATTTGCTTCAATCTTCATCAGTATTATTTTCATTATCATTGGAAATTATCTTCCAAAGTGCAGACAGAGCTATACGGTCGGGATCAGACTTCCGTGGACACTCGCCGATGAAGACAACTGGAACCGCACACACCGATTTGGCGGAAAAGTCTTTATTCTCTGTGGTGTGCTGATTCTGATTTCCTTTTTCACACGTTTGAACTGGATTCTGTTCGCGTCCATTGCGATCACGGTTGTGCTGCCGGCTTTGTATTCCTATATGCTGTATCGTAAAAAAGAACGATAACGCAGAGTTATGATTATGAGGATGCTGCGTGAATCACAGCTGCAATCACACAAAGGAAACCGAATGAACTGAACTAAGATATGTTTAAAGAAATGGGAGTGGCGTAATTTACGACACTCCCATTTCTTTACTTCGTTTTTTATTCACTGAATACTACTTCTTCCAGAATCCGCGCTGCGTCACGTACACATTCCGGACATGGTTTTGCAGGTGTTCCTGTTTCAATGCCTTTTAATTCTTTACAGATCACAGTTCCGCTTTCTTCCTTAAATCTGTTTACGATTTGTTTTGCAATTCCGTATGTAGACTTCTTGCTTCCCATTCCGCCCATCTCTACTGTACTGTTCTTAGCACCTGCAATGACACATGCTGCCGCTACTGCACCACAGGTTCCGTCCATACTTCCGCAGCCAAGGCCAAGCCCCTCTGTAACGCGGAACATTGTTTCCTCATCTAATCCCACAAGATCACAATACCCACAGGCTACCGCCTGAGCACAGTTGTAACCTTTTTTGTGTTTTTCCGCTACCTGTTCAATTCTTGATTCCATTTCCTTTTATCTACCTTTCTCTACATACCATTCGTTATTAAAATACAATTGCTGATACTAAAGGAATTGTAGCAACAGACAAAAGTGTTGTCAATGCAATCCCACGGCTTGCCAGTTCAAAGTCTCCGTCATAGGTCTGTGCCAGCATGACCACCATACTGGCAGCCGGTGTACCAAGCATAATCATACATACCCGGCATAAAAGCTCATTATCAAGTACCTGTACTATAGCCAGAGTTCCGATAATCGGAATAACCAAAAGCTTAATCGCAGAAAACACAAGCAGTCTGACATCACAAAACAATTCTCTAAGCCGCATCTGTGATAATGAAATTCCAATTACGATCATACTTAACGGACCTGTGAGATTGCTGATCCCCGTCAGTGCAGTAATGATTACTTTCGGAACATTCGGATGAATGACAAGCATTGCAATTGCAATCAAGACAGCTGCCACCCCTATATTCCAGATATTCCTGAGCTGTATTTTTTCCTTTCCCTGTGCAATCAGAAAAATCCCATATGTGTAGATCAGAAGACTAAATGGAAGTGTAAATAATGCTGCATATAAAAGCGCATCTGAACCATACGCGGCCTCTACAATAGGGAACCCCATAAAGGCAATATTGTTAAAAATAAGCATCAGCTGATAGAGACTTCTTTCTTCCTGCGGAATCTTCATGATTCTTGTCACAGCATAAGCAAGAATAATAAGCACCACATAAACGATTCCTGCAAGAGTCAATGCCTCTGCTACCTGCCTTCCGGAAAGCTGAGTCTGTTTATTCATTGTCGGCAGAATAATCAACGCAGGATTCGCTGCATTTATAACCATCCAGCTAAATGTTTTCGCTGACTGGCTGTTCAGAACCCCTTTTTTCGCTCCAAAAAGCCCCAGCATCATATAGATCAATAATACGAGCATCTGTTGTAATAATAACATGATAACCTCTTTCTAAAAGGAGCCCTTAGAGATTTTTTAAATAACCGGTCCCAGACAATATATATCCATAGTACTTACATACTGAATCGCTTCATTCTTGGTCATCTCGCCATTCAATACTCTAAGGAAAAGAGCAAAAGCTTCTTCCCCAACTTCTTCTATCGTCTTCTTTCCTTCTATGATGACACCTGCATTCAAATCCATGTCATTTGACATTCTTGCATATGTATTTGGATTTCCGCAGATTTTCATAACCGGCATACTTGGAAATCCCTGCGGCGCACCACGTCCTGTCGAAAACATTAACGCCTGCGCACCGGTTGCCGCCATTCCCGTGAGAATCTCCGGTTCTCTTCCTGGTGCATCCTTAATCCAAAGTCCTTTCTGGTCAGTTACCCGCATTGGGTATTCCAACACTCCCTGAATCGGACGATGACCACTCTTAACGATTGCTCCCAGAGATTTTTCCTCAATACTGGAAAGCCCTCCTTTAATGTTACCCGGAGTCGGCTGTCCACCACGCATATCTTCTCCTATCGCTTTCGCACGGTTTTCCATTCTATTTACAATCTCATAAATTTTCTTACCTACCGGGCCATCTGGTCCGCCAACGGCACGTCTTGCCAAAATATCCTCACCGCCAAGGAACTCTGTTGTCTCACCAAACACAACTGTAGCTCCAAGATCGACCAACTTATCTGCCACGTAACCAATTACACAATTGGATGCCATACCACTGGTTGTATCTGAACCACCACACTTAATGCCCATGATCACATTGGATATATCCACTGTTTCTCTCTGCTGTCCCGAAATCTGACGAACCAGCTTCTGTGCCAGATCGGTTCCCGCCTGAATTGCCCGGCTCATTCCTCCAAGTTCCTGAATGCGAATGATTTCCAACGGCTTTCCGCTCTGCCCGATTTCTTCCATCATACGTTCCGTATCCGTGCCCTCGCATCCAAGGCTTACGATCAGAACAGCTCCCACATTCGGGCTAAGAGCAAGACTGATCAAAGTGTCAGTTACTCTCTTCAGATCAAGCGGAAGCTGACAGCAGCCCTGATGATGGAAATATCCGATTGTACCAGCTACCTGACGGCAAATTGCCTGCGCTACATCTGTAGCACAGATAACACTGGGAATAACCGCAACATAATTTCTGCTTCCGGCTCTTCCGTCCGGTCTCATATATCCTTGAAATGTAATTCCCATATCTTCCTCCTATAAATCTCCGCGTCCACGTCTTGCTTCCATATTATGAATATGAACATACTCGCCTCTTTTAATATCTGCACTGGCTCCTCCAATTGATTCACCATATTTCATAATGGCTTCTCCTTCTCGAATATCCCGGACTGCTATCTTATGTCCGTAAGGAATGTCTCCGATCACAGACACAGGACTGATATCGCCTTTTTTATCACGGATTTCCACTTCTGTTCCGTCTGAAATGCCATTGGCAAATACTGTTGCCACATTATCTTTGTCATCTACCTTCAACGCAATTTTCGGTTCCATATATTTTCTACTCCTTTACTGCCAGAACAGAGACTCCATCCGGAATCACTACTACTTCCGCATCCTCTCCCTTAATTTTTCTTGCCATTGCAAGCGCTTCATCTGGTGATTTTGCATGAAGCATATTTGCTTTCTCAACAGTCTCCCGATCCAGATATGTTGTCACAAGGATTACCGTATGCTTCTTCAATATTCGAGCATAAATCTGTGCACACCACTGCTCCGGTATTGTCTCCTTTGGCGGGATTTTCGACAGATAATCATCAATTTCATTCACTGACCCTTTTACGATCAGTTTTTCAAAATATGTTCCGCCCATCCCGTCTACACAAGAAGCGCACATAATAATCACAGCGCCTTCTTTTGCACATGCCTCTGCGGTGGCCACTGCCTTCGGTGTCTGATAAAGATTCTGATCCAGCGGATATCCACCATTGGATGTAATTACAATATCACCCTCAATACTTGGACATTGTGATAATTCCCGCACAAACTTAACACCAGCCTCATGCGCTTCTTCCAGATCACCGGCAAATGCTGCCAGCACTTTTTTCTCACTGTTTTGTGCAACGTTCAGGATAAACTGAACATTCACTTTTCTGGCTGCATAAACCATATCTTCGTGAATTGGATTATGTCTGAGGACACCTGCCTGTGCATTCTGATTTGAAATAGCCCTATATGAATGATTCTCATTAACTGTCACTTCGTTACAGATTCCGGGAAGGATACTCTTACGTCCTCCCGAAAATCCCGCAAAGAAATGCGGTTCAATAAATCCTTCTGTTACCAGCAGGTCACACTCTGCCGCAAGAGAATTTACGTGAAAATCTGCTCCGGAAGGAAGTTTACAGATGTAAGTAAATTCCTCAGGACAGAATGCATGATTAACAGCAATTTTTTCGTTGTCTACAATTGCATCACCAAACATTCTCCGCTGTTCTTCCTCCGTTGTCTCTCTGTGAAGGCCGGTCGCAATCAAAATTGTAATATCTGCTTCCGGATTACCTTTTCGTATTTCTTCAAGGAGAATCGGAAGTGTCAATTTACTCGGCACAGCCCGTGTATGGTCACTGGTAACCAATACCACTTTCTTCTTCCCAACTGCCAGTTCAGACAGCCGAGCTGTACCGATAGGATGGCTAAGAGCTTCCCGGATAATTTCTGTTTCCGATTTATCCGGTTGGTACTCATCTGCTCTTGCATAGATAACTGCCTTCAGATGTTCTTCATCAACGTGCAGATCCATTGTTTCTGTATAATAAGGCATTTTAATTGTCCGCATATTCTGATTCTCCTCTTACTTCGATGCATTTGCAGCAATATGAATCGCATCCCATACTCCGGCAAACATCGGTGCATATCCCAGATCCAGGTATCCCAGTTCTTCGGTTGTCATTCCCTGATCGATGGCACATGCAAATACATCAATTCTCCATGCTGCCTCTTTCTCGCCCATTACCTGTGCTCCAAGAAGAACATGATCTTCTTCTCCATATACCAGTTTCACGGTAATCTCAACCGGATCCGGATAGTACCGGGCATGGCTTCTGGCGCGGACAGTCTTTGTCTTCACCTTCAAGCCTTCTCTCACGGCCTCTTTCTCACAGATACCTGTCTTGGCAAATTCCTTTCCCAGACATCGGAGCATGGATGTTCCAAGTGCCCGGTCAAAGCAAACCTCTTTCCCGATCATCCGGTCTCCTGCCAGCCTTCCCTGTTTATTCGCATTGGTTCCCAATGCAATAAAGGCAGGTTTCTTCAACACTTTATGATATACGCTTGCACAGTCTCCTGCTGCATACACATCCTTTACAGATGTTTCCATTGCTGTATTTGTAATGATCGCGCCGTTAGGAAGCTTCTCAACATTCTCAATAAAACGTGTATTTGGAGATACTCCGATAGAAAGAATGACCACATCTGCAGGATAAGATCCCTTGTCTGTCACAATTCTACTTACCACGCCATCCTGTCCTTCAAAGGACTGAACGCGTTCACCAAGACATACCTTAACATCATTCTTTTCCAGTTCATCCTGAACAGCCTTTCCAAATTCCGGATCAAATACATTCAGCACCTGATCCAGCGCCTCCACAATACGAACAGATTTCACCTTCTGAAGAACACATGCCTCTGCGATCTCCAGACCAATATAACCTCCGCCGACAATGACAACATTACCTCTACTCGCTTCAATCGCTTTTTTGATCGCATCTGCATCCTGAAGTGTCTTCAGGCAGAAGATATTCTTTTGATGAATCCCCGGAATTGGCGGAACCTTTGGAGAAGTACCGCTGGTAATCAAAAGCTTATCGTAATCATACCGGGTCTCCTTGCCTTCCTCGTCCTTTGCTGTTACAATCTTTTGTTCTGTATCAACCGCAACCACTTCCTGTCCCAGTCTGACATGAATTCCACTTTGTTCAAATTCCGGCACTTTACGAATTCGAATTTTATCCAAATCGGGGTTCAGATCCGCTACATAATAAGGGAGTCCGCAGGCACCATAGGATACCTCCTGGCTTTTTTCCAGAACCAGCACCTCTGTATCCGGTGCCTTTCTTTTTATTCTGGAAGCCGCACTCATACCCGCCGGATTGCCTCCAATAATCAATGCTTTCATCTATATTTCCTCCCTGAGTTCAAATACTGGTTTTGTGTATTCCTCACAATCCATCCATTTCATTCTTACTTTTTTATCACATGCCAGGTCTTCTGGCTTACAATTTACAATATTGGTAATCAGGCGCACACCGCCCTCCAAATCTACCTCACCGACCACATACGGAACCTTTTCCTGAAGTGAGGGATGAAACGGTTTATGAAAAACCACATAAGAATAGAGAGTCCCTTCTCCGGAAAGCTCTGTATATTCTGTCTCTTCGCTTAAACAGTCCGGACAAAGATATGCTGCTGGCCACCGAAGCTTTCCACATTGCTTACATCTTTGAATCTTCAGCTTGTGCTCCTTACATCCCTCCCAGAATTCTTTTGTGTCTGCACTGACTCTGGGTGCAAAGAAATCCAGTTTTTCCATATTATGATTCCCCTCTCTCCAAGATCAGAGCAAGATTGCTCTGGAATACTGCACCATTATCGCTGCACATGATAAGTTCCGGCTTCTTCGTATTTGGATACACGCCCAACTGACGTTCTCCACATTCTCCACGAAGCTGCATAACTGCCTCACTTACAGGTGTAAGACCCATAAAGTATCCTTCCGAAAGCATTCCGCCTGAGGTATTTACCGGGAACTCTCCTCCCGGTCCCAGCCGCTTTCTTGTAAGGAACTCTTTTGACTCTCCTGGTTTAAAAAATCCGTAGTCGCGAAGTGTCGCCTCTACGGTATAAGTAAAGCAATCATACAATTCACAGGCATCTATATCCTTACTGGTAACACCAGCCATTGCGTAGGCTTTGCGGCTGGCCACTGCTGCCGCACTGTTTTCATCATATACATCTAAGCGAAATGGTGATGCCGTCTTATTAGCACTTCCGAAGCCCCGGATCAACACTGCTTTCTGTCCCATTTCTTTTGCTCTCTCTGCTGTCGTCAAGACAATCGCCCGTCCGCCATCTGAGTTCGGAGTAGCATCCAGAAGACGAAGTGGCTCAACTATATAGGAGCTGTCATAATATCCCTGATCATCTAACGGCTTATTTTTCATTGCTGCCCGTGGGTTCAATTCAGCCCATGCCCTCTGTGCAATTGCAATCTCCTTCCACACATCCGGTCCGGTTCCGTATTTTTCCATTGCTCTCCTGGACAGCATCGCATATTTTGCCATAGTGCTCAGATCTCCGTATGCTGCCAATTCATCCGTGGCCTTATTTCCGGATAACTCTTTTACAAAGCTTCTCCTTCCGCTTCTTGCATTGTCTCCATAAGAAATCACCACATACTTGCACAATCCGCTGGCTAACATTCCAACAGAATGATACAGCCAGCTCCTTGTACAATACTTTTCCTGGCTTACAACCGAAGGATCAATTCCCAACTGTTCTGAGACTGTAAACGCTGTTGTCTCCGCATCCCCGCCAATTGCATCAAAATGGCGATACAGAAGAAGCGCGTCGATGTCTTCCTTCTCAATTCCGGCATCCCGGATTGCATTGCGAATTGCTTCACAATGAAATCCGACTGCCGTTCTTCCAGGTATCTTTCCCTGTGGTGTATATCCGACGCCGACAATGGCAATTTTATTTCTAAAATCTGTTTCTGCCATGTTAGACCTCTTTCCTTTACTTTATACCTGCTACAGTTTCCATACCTCATCCAGTGCCGGCATTCTGCACTCATGGCAGTATGCCAGCTTAGTAGTATTCATCAGATGTTTATATGTCAGGTTGTCAGAAATTGAGTTATTTCCCCAGCTTCCACAGCCAAGTGACATTGTAGGTGAAAGTCCGTTAATGTAGTTGCCGCCAGATGCTGCACCACCTGCCTGATTAACTACGAGACGTCCTACCGGAAGTTCGTTTCCTGCATACTCTGCACTCTTAGTGTCATTTGTATAGATAACAGAAGTATGTCCTGCACCTTCCCAAAGAAGATTTGTCTTAGCATCTGCCACACCCTGCTCAAAGCTGTCATAAGGGAACAGCTGAATAACCGGGCAGAGCTTCTCCCTGCACAGAGGATTACTTCTGCTTACTCCCATATTATTGAAAATCAGAATCTGTGTATCCTCCGGTACTTCAAATCCCATTTCTGCTGCCATCTTCACAGGTTTCATACCAACATACTTTGTATTAATCTTTCCGTCTTCGCGGAACAGCATTCCTGCCAGAAGCTCTCTTTTATCATCTGGAATCATGGCTGCTTTTGCACGGATAAATGCAGCTACGATCTCATCATATTTTTCCTTTGGAAAATGGATTGCCTGCTCACCGGTACATGGCATACCATTATCATAAGCACGGCTTCCTACGATCGTTGAAGCCATCTTGTCAAAATCTGTATAATCTTCTCCTACAAGAACCTGCACATTTCCCTGTCCAACACCATAGCATGGACGGCCGCTGGAATATGCTGATTTTACCATTGCATGTCCGCCTGTAGCGATAACTACGTCTGCCTTCTGCATCAGTTCTTTGGAAAGTGCCATTGTCGGTGCTTCAATAACCTGGATCAGATTTTCCGGAGCCCCCAGTTCCTTTAATGCTTCATTAATCAGATTAACCCCATGGATCGTAACATTCTTTGCTCCCGGATGCGGAGATACGATCATTGCATTCCGGCATTTGATGACATTCATACCATTACTTGCTGTCGTAGATGTTGGGTTGGTGCTTGGTGTCAGACATGCAACAACTCCTACCGGTTTCGCAAATGTAACAACCTCGTTAATTGTATCATAGTCGATCGCACCTACAGACTTTTTATCTCTTAAATAGTACCATGCTGCTGCACATGCCTTCTGCTGTTTATAAATCTTGCTGTCTACTCTTCCGAATCCCGTTTCACTTACTGCTTCTTCAGCCAGTTCCACTGCATGATCATAAATAGTTTTACCGATTGCCTTAACCAGAGCATCTACCTGTTCCTGTGTATATCCTTCAATTTCAGCCTGTGCCCTTTTCGCTTTTTCCACAAGCTCATCAATTATTGATCTCTCTTCCATTTTTACTTCTCCTTTCATTTTACTTATTGTCATCAATCATATATAATGCAGTTTTTAATTACTTTACCTTCTGCATGCTCCAAAAGAGCCTTCTCAAGATCCGGAAGACGGTATTCATTCTGAATAAAATCATCGCTGGAAATGATGCCCATTTTTAAAAGCTCCAATGCTTTCATAACATGAAGCGGTGTTGTATGGAATACACCTTTGATTGTAACCTGTGAATAATGAAGCAAGGTGGCATCTACATGAAGAACACTTCCACTCTTTGTTCCCCCGAACAAAAGAATAAATCCACCCTTTCTGGCCATTTTCACACTGGTTTCCCACACGTTGATCAATCCGGTCGCCTCAATAACCACATCTGCACCACGTCCCTCATCGGTGAGTTCACGAAGTGCAGAAACGCTGTCTTCTATTCCGGTCAGGTTCACCGTCTTCCAAACACCTAATTTTTCTGCTACATCCAGACGGTTCTGCTTCATATCAGACACGATAACCTTACCGCCTTTCAGCACTGCAAGACGCGCAAACATTAATCCAATCGGTCCTGCTCCATTAACAATCACCGTATCCCCCTGCTGAATCGGACAATTATCAATACCATACACTGCACAAGAAAACGGTTCCATCAAAGATGCTGTCTTGTGTGAGATGGAATCATCCAGTTTAAACATATTCTGCTGTACAATTCTTCCCGGAACCTTCACATATTCCGCATAGCTTCCACGATTAAACAGCATATCTTCACACATGGAGAATTGTCCTTTTTTGCAGTAATAACAACGTCCGCAGGGAGCCGTGTTGTGTACGGCAACACGATCTCCTTCCCGAAATTTTTTTACATTTTTTCCAACCGCAACAATAACACCTGAATATTCATGTCCGAACGGATGCGGCGGAGTCAGCAGAGGATACCCCCGTTTATATGTTTTCACATCAGTACCACAAGTCGTCGATACTTTATTTTTAATCAACACTTCATCGTCATTAATCTCTGGAATAGGAGCTTCTTCAATTACGAGTTCCTTTTCTTTATACAATACAGCTCTTAACATTACGGTCTCCTCTATTAATTATTAATATCCCATGCCATCCTTTTTCTCGTCATTTTTTGCAGGCTGTCCATATGATTTAAATCGAACCATGACCTCAGCCATCTGTTCATCTGTAAGAACACATGGATTGCCAATACACATTGCGCGGTACTGAATCTCAGCCACAAATTCAAGATTCACTGCCAGGCTGAATGCTTTGGCAAGCTTTGGGCCGCTGGCTACCAGGCCGTGGTTCTGGAGGAGAACTGCTTTACTGTCACCGATAGTATTCTTAACGCTTTCTGCCAGTTCCGGTGTTCCGAATGTACAATAAGGTGCACAAGGAACTTCTGCCACACCGGCTCCACCAATTACATAGTGAACTGCTTTCAGCGGCTGATTTAATGCTGCAAATGTAGTACAGAAAGTAGAATGTGTATGTACAACCGCTCTTGCTTCTGGTTTGTTCAAATAAATTACGGAATGAAGACCATGCTCACTTGATGGTGCACGATTACCTTCTACAATCGTTCCATCCAGCTTCATTACAACAACATCCTCTGGCTCTGTTTCAAAATATCCAATTCCTGATGGACTGATTGCCATATATCCTGTCTCAGGATCATAAATACTGATATTTCCGCTGGTTCCTTTGCAGAGTCCTGAACTGCTCATCTTTTTACCATATTCTACGATTTCAATTCTTTCTTTCTCCATTAACATAACTTCCACTCTCCTATTCTACTGTTATATTTCTTAAGTTAACTACCATATCGCTCTTCTTAGTCTCCCAAAATTCTGTAATCTTCTTTGCCAGAAGAAGTGGTGACTTCGGAAGCGCATCCACAACATTTCCCGCATTGTGCGGTGTCATGGTAAGATTATCAAGTGTCAGAAGCACATCATCCTCGGGAACCGGCTCCTCCCAAAATACATCAATTGCAGCTCCTCCGATTCTGCGATTCTTTAATGCATCCACCAATGCATCCTTATCCAAGACTCCCGCTCTGGAAGTATTGATCAGGTATGCTGTTGGTTTCATCATTCCAATATATTCCTCATTAATGCTATTCTTCGTTTCTGGTGTCACTCTCAAGTGCAGAGTAATGATATCCGCTGTCTTAAACAGTACATCTTTTTCCACCATCTTTACATCCAGACCGGTCTCATCAATCTTTTCCTGTGATACAAACGGATCATAAGCAATTACTTTCATTCCTATTCCCAGACATTTCTTCGCTACAAGCTTACCGATATGCCCCAGTCCAACTACTCCGACAGTCATATCGCACATAGATGTGGTATACTGACTGTTAACGTATTCTTTTCTCCAAACACCCTGCTTTACTGCTGCATGCGCACGGGCAATATTTCTTGTTTCCGCAAACATTAAGCCTACTGCGAAATCAGATGTACACTCTGCATTACGGATACAGTGGATAACTGGAATATTTCTTTTTGTTGCTGCTCCTATATCCACATGCTCCATTCCGCCTCTGCAGGTTCCGATTAATTTCAATTTTTTCCCGGCATCTATCAGATCCTCAGAAATTGGGCAAAAATGTGTAAGAACTACATCCGCATCAGCAATCTCTTTAAATGCTTCTTCCGGCGGCTGCTCTGCCATCGGTCCATTTTTCTCGATATTCTGAGCTCTTCTCTGGAATTCCTGTCTGCTTTCATTCTTCCATTCCAAAGCAACCACTTCGTGTTCTCCACCCGGTAACGATTTTGCGGCCTCTGTCATAAGGTCACAACTAACTACAATATCTCCAATAACTAGAATTTTCATAACACGCCTCTTTCTAAAAACTTTCGTTCCATCACAGATGCGATGGAACGAAAGTAAATCAACAATTTTATCTATTCAATAATCTATTGATCAGCAACTGCTGTCTCAGGTGCAACATATTTCTCGCCAAGCGCCAATTTTTCAATGTATTCCTGAACAGAGCCTTTGTTCTTCTTAAACAGCACAAACAGTACAAGGTAAATAGCTACAACAGCAATAATGATAACTGGATTCATTGTAAGGAATGCCATTGTAATCAAACCTGCTGTACAGTTTGACATGATAAATCCGATAATCAATGTACCGCCTTCTACAGCCTGAACAGCAGCTTCGAATCCCGCTTCTGCTGCAATCTGTGTGAATGTTCCAGCCCAGTATGAAGCCATCAAAATCTTTGCAGAGAATACGATACATGCCATAATCCATGATTTTACTACGTTACCATTGCTCAGTGATACAGGAACCTCTACCATATATGGAAGAGACGGAAGTACCATCAGAGGAACAACGATGTTTCCAGGAAGGATAAATGCAAGTAATACACAAACCGGAATTACCAGAAGTCCTGTTGTCAGGGTAGCCGTTTCTCCATATCCAAGAGCATCATTAACAGCAACGATAAATTCTCTGTCCTGTCCGTATTTACTCTTCTTCAAAGTCTTTCTTGAATACTCAGTAAGTGCTGTAAATCCGGAAGCAAACAGACCGGCAATCTTCGGGAAGATAGCCATAACTGCAGAACAGGTAACTGCTACATTAAGGATTGTTCCCCATGCAGGCATTGTTCCTAACTGTCCAAGGTTACCAATTAATCCAAGAAGCAGACCTACAAGAAGTCCGATATACATTGGCTCACCCATAAAGCCGAATTTCTTCTTAATAGAAGCCGGGTCAGCTTTAATCTTATCAAGACCGATCTTGCTTCCGATAATATTCAGTACCAGGTACATTGGAGCATCACCCATATGATGAGGTGCTGTCATTGCACAACCTGGATAGTGATAGTATGTAGACCATCTCTTCTGAACCGTTTCTGCAATAAGCAATGTTACCAGGTTAATAAACAGCATCAGCACAAATGCCATAACTAAGTTTTTCTGAATTGCATAGAACATAGACCCCCATACAATAATGGAATAGTTGTTCCACAGATCAGACGGCATAAAAATGTCTGTCCATTTAATTAACCACAATATAATCTGGAACAGCAAACCAACACCGATAAACATCATACCGATATCTGTAGAATATGCTACAGATGCTACTGCCTGCCATCCAATATCAAGTGCCTTCAGGTTAAGTCCTGTTTCATCAACCAGCTGCTGAACCAATGGGGAAAGCACTCCACCAAATGCAGCTGTAATAAATGCCATACCTTTAAGTCCAACACCAACCAGTACCGCTGAAGAAAATGCTTTCTTCGTTGGTGTATGGAAGATTTTACAGATGATAAAGATCATGACCGGAACCATCAGCTCTTTACCAAATGTATCAAACACCAGTTTCAGAGTATCAAACATATATTCTCTCTCCTTTCATTCCTACAATTTCAATTTTCCTACTACATCCATCAGTTCTTCAATGAACTCATCCTCATTAATACCTACGAGGAAACCTGTCGCATTCAATAACGGTAAGCCATAGCTGTCTTCTACAGGGCTGGTGTATGCAATCAGATCATAATGTCCTGACTGAACTGCAACAGCTACTCCTCCCGGAGCAACCTCCGTTGCTTCCACCTCATATCCGTTCTCTTCGAGCACATCCGTAAGCTTGGATGAAAGCATTGCGGAACTCACTGTTCCTGAACCACACACTGATAAAATCTGAATAGGTCTCATCTTCCTGGTCCTCCTTTCTTAAAATGTTATTTAAACTTCACTTAAAGAACTCAGAAGTTCCATAATCTCTTTTTTATCTCTGGAATCTCTAAGTTTCTTTAATAGTTCTCCATCCTGAATGATTTTCATCATCTGTTTCAACATTCCAATCTGCTGGTGAGAATCTTTCACCACCAACGGAAGTATCACTTCACACTCCAACTTATTTTCCTTCATCCCCATCATACTGAAAGTGACAGGTTTTTTAGGAATAATAACTCCCACCGCCGGTTCATTCACCAACTTGTTATTAGTATGCGGAATTGCAATGTTGATTCCTTTTCCCGGAAGTCCGGTTGGATATTCTTCTTCCCGCGCCGCAACTGCCTCTGCGTATCCCGGCTTCACGTATCCATTTTTTTCAAACATATCACCGGCAAGTCGGATACAATCCTCTGCCGTTTCAACATCTGCATCCAGCAAAACATTTGCTTCGTCTAACAATTTCATAACACTTTCTCTCCTACTGCTTTTTGTCTGCTTTTGTTGTTATCGTAATCATAACATCCATTTTTTGCACAAAACAGACCAAATACATTCACTCTTTTTCACAACTTCTATGCAGAAATTTGGGTTTTTTGTTGCATATTATCCAACCAAAAACATACTGAACGTAAGTGCAAGTCCTGCCGCCATAACAAAACACCCTATCCCTCTCACAACCTTCCTGGCCTTCACAATTCCCATACTTTCAAAAAAATAATGAGTAATATACATGGATGGAACCAATGCAACCAAAGCACCCAGACCGGTCATCGGAAGATACATCCACCAGACGGTAAGCTTATATCCCAGCAAGAACAGGTTTACCACAACCAGAATTGCCGCAAGAATGTAAAAAGGCATCTTTTTTTTACTTTTATCTTCCTCTATATATTCTTTTGTTTTCAGATAGCATTCTCTCCCGCAGCATTGCAGATCTGCATTACCAGAACCTGCCGAAATGGTAAATTTATTCGCAGTTGTTTCTTTTCCACAATAAATACATTTCATGATTATCCCCCCTGTCTAAACCGGTTCTTCTCCAGTCAGTTCTCTAATACGTGTTCGGGTCTCGTAATACCGATAAAGTTCGTCCAACACGGTAAAATGTGAATATTTGTCAATAGTAGACAGGCACAAGATACGATGTGCAACCTTTTCAACACGACATTTAATGCCATTTTCCGACATCAGACAGACCAACTTGATCTCGCTGTCCGGCTCACCCTGCATTGGATAATGTACCAATACCGCATCCTTTACAAACCGGTAATTCTGTACCTTGTCCCGACGAAGAAGATTCTGCATTCTTGCACACAATCTTTCTGATTTTCCTCCGAGAATCTCTGCACCGCGCAGAACCACATCCTCCCAGGACATTTCTGAGGACAATTCATAGGACTGAACCTGATTAGTCGAAATCCGTACCTGTTCATTTGACGGATCATATCTATCAGTTGAATTAAAGTAATATAACAGTCCAAAATACAATTCCTTCACATCCATCGGCTGTTCCACGTTCTCACGTACAATAGATATGATATCTTCAATTTTGTGATTATACTTCGACAGTACTTTCTGATTCCTCAGGATATCCAGCATCTTGTACTTGTCCTCTTTCGTCAGTATCGTACTGGTTTCTACCACATTATCTCCCGGAATTTTGCCCCTTGGCACATCCACTGAGACAACCATGACATACTCATCCACAACTCTTCTTTTCAATCTTCCAAGCGACATTACATCATATCGGAAACCTCTTCCCAAAAGATTTTGCAGTTGCTCCTTCACCAGTGTAGCAACTGCCATATTCTTCGGTCCGACGATCAGAATACTGCCATCGTATTTCATTCCCTGATGCACCTTCTTCTCATCCAGATTGCTGACCATGTAAATACACAGGTAACCAATCTCATCTCTGGGGATATCTTTCAAAAACACATTTCCCAGTTCCTCAACCGCCCTTCTGGTTGCCTCAAATGCAAATGGATACATCTGTTCAATATCATTCACCAGCGGATTATCGGAAGGATTTCCATATTTCATCCGGTAATAAAGCGCCCGGATATGATGGAATAATTCATGCCGCAGTTTCTTACGATTATAGAAAACCAGGCAGGTGATTCGCTCAAAATTGTAGATAAACTGATCTGCAATCTTTTCGATGAATCTTTCCTCTTCACGATGCGTCTTAAACCCTGTTGTCTCAATCCCGAGAAGCATAGAAGACAGATAATAGATCTCTTCCTGAAGCATCTGAATCCCACATCTCGCCATCTTTTCCACACTGTTTTCCACAGACCGAAAAGACAGCGTGGAAGCCAGAGCCATTTTCTCATCATCATTCATGTCAATCGTAGAACCCTTCAGGCTGCGAATCCATGAAACAAGTATCATAAAGCTCTCTGTCTGCATATCTGACAGAATATATTCATTTTTAATATCTAATTCATATTGTTTGATAATACAAACACACAGCTCATAGTAATCAATCTCATTTTCCGTAAGTCGAAACAGAGTATTCTGCATATAAGTCTTCAGAATTGCTCTTCCCTCCGGTGTCTTCAATTCCCGGATTTTCTCTTGAATCGTCTTGCGGATTGTCATCTCATCTCCTTCTATGAAATAACCTTCCTTGATCGTATTACAAAATGAAAGCTCTTTTTCCGCCTCCACTTCAGCTCTTACAGTTTTCAAATCGGAAAGTATTGTATTTCTGCTCACATCAAACGCATTTTTCAAATCATCAATAATTATTTTTTCGCAATTCAATGTAATAAACAGAAATTCGATCGCTCGCCTTTCCTCAGACGAAAAGTAATATTCTTTCCCTTTATGCATCTGACGCTCAATCTCTGCACGATTTTTTACATCAATAACTATTTTCTTATCTAAAATGCTGACAAAACCAAAATCATATTCCCCAAGCCACTCATTAATCTTATTCAGATCATAGTATAGTGTCCGTTTTGAAATCCCATATTGTTCCAGAATAGCCTCCATTGATATTTCCCTTTTGCAAAAGATATCCTGAAGCATTTTTGCTTGTCGATTTCTAAGTTCCACGTTATCAGCTCCTCATTTGAATTCACTATAATCAGTCAGTAAGATTATTGATAAGATCTGATATTGCCTTACCAGCTTCCTCCTCATCTTCTCCAGTTACTTGAAGTTTAATCGTTGTACCTGCATAAACGCCGCCCGCCATTATGCTAAGTACACTTTTCGGATTAATCTCCGTCTCGCCATTATAAATACGAATCTCACTTTTATACTTACCGCAAAGTGTTGCGAGTTGAGCCGCAGGTCTTGCATGAAGTCCTGTCTCATTTTTCACTACCAGTTCTGTTTCAAACATATAATCTCCACCTTTCCTTCATTGGTTTTATTTGATATGTACATTCTAGTCCCGTACTCAAGCAAAAACCACAGCAATTGTTTGCAATCTTTATCATACTATTTGTGCAAAAATTGTACCAATCGCCATACTCAGACCGACTGCTAATAAATAATTCGCACAAAACAGCTGGCTATCATATCCCAAATACTCTAATATATATTTATAAAATAATTACGCCTTGTAAGGAGGGCTATGTTCATGCCTGTATTAACATATAAAAGTAACCTCTCCCCATCTGCCACACATGATTTTGAAAATGCTGATCGGTACGGTAAAGTAAAACTTGGCACGATTATCTCTTCTGGAAAAAGTCTTTTTCCTGGCAGTACATCCCAATCACTGATATCAAGCACGTCTATCGGAGAGTAGAGGCCGTAGATACCAAGGTCTACTGCTGCAATGTAAACTTTGATATTCAAAAACTGATCGTGGAATTAAAAGACGGAACCGTCTGTGAACTTTTGATTGGAGAAGGAATTGCCAGTGAAGCTGAAGCATTATTTTCCTCCTTCAAAAAACAAAGGCCAGAACTCTCCTTCGGGAAAGTCTGACCTTATCATAATTAGCGAGAGAACAGATACTGATATTTTTTCATCTGCATTCACAATATCTGTTCCACCCTTGCTTTTTCTTCTATTGAATACATATTTGCTTCCTTAAGAAGCATTTCCACGTCCTTTGCTGTAAAATCGAATTTTATATTTGTATGATAAAAACGTTCAGATATATCCAACTGCTCATCAAAATCACCGCTTATCGTTTTTGCCTCCACCTGATTCATCAACTCATATATATCACCATTCATCGGATAATCCATTGTCGTATCTGACAGAAGTCCGGCACCATGATCAAAAAAGGACAATATGCAAACTTTCCCTTTTTCATTCATCAGAACCACAATATTGTGAGTATGCCTGTCCTCATTTAAAAACAATGTATCAACTGTAAACAATTTATTCATATAAATCCCAAAATCACTAAGCCCCGTAATCCGTTCTACCTGTTCAACCAGAAACCTTAATCGTTTTTCATGATCTGATATCTTAAAAATTGACACATAGAGACTTTCTCCGAAAAAATTGTGAAACAGTCTCTCCAAAGTAATAATCTGCCACCCATCCCGCAGAAAGCTTCTACTCTTTGCACCCGAATATATCGTTGACTTATATCTCATCTGTTCCGGTTCATAGAGAACATATTCTTCTGGCAAAAGGGTCGTTTTTTCAAGAAGATGAGAAATCACATATTCAGCAAGACCTTCACATCCTGTACAGTCTTATACCAATATCCATTATTTCCCTTTTTAGTTGATTGCCATTAGATGACTGTCTGCTGTTTGTCCGGACATTCTGCTCAAATAATTCTATCACGCTTTCACCTCTCTATTCGAATCCCAAAATCATCTTCTGCCATTCGTCATTCTGTCTTTTCTATTATAATAAACGGATCGTAAAATGGAATATCCAGATCTCTCAATACTAATTTCAATTTATCCCGACTTCTTGGAAAACAGCAGGATTCCAAAAATTCCTGATATTGCTCATAATCTGGTTCTTCTATGCTACCAAATGCACGAAACATCAAATTTTAGGCATAATTTTTTATTCGGACTTTACTATTAACTTCATCTACGTCAATCAGTGTACATACTGCCTAGTTATGCATATAACAGAGTTTGCCCGGGTATACTTGAGGTGGAACTTTTATGTTCCGAACAAATTCCGGCTCTTTATCCAAAAGCTGCAAAAGCAGAACAATTGGTCCGCTGATCAGTTCTTTACTCGTTTCCCAACGTTCAATTGTAGATTTTGAACAACCTGCCAACTCCGCAAAGTTTTTCTGCGTCAAGCCTAGTTTCTTTCTCACATGTTTAATCTCTGACGCAGTCGCAGCTTCTGGTAAAATAAATTTTTTGGTGTTCATCCAATCAACCTCCACTCCCACCAAACCATTATTATAATAGTTTGTAAACAGAATACCCCATCATTTTAATGGCATCTGTTAAAAGAGGAGCGTTGCAAAATAGATGAGTAATCATCTATGAACTACTCGGTACTGCTCAAATTTACTCTCTGCAAATACCTTTGCAATTGCAGCAGTAATGGAAGACAGAGAATAGAACTTGTATTGATAGGTCTTGCCGTCATCAGCAGTTTGTGCAAAATTTGCACAAACTATTTGTAATTTGTTTTCATCCATTGCATATTATCATCCTATCGATCTTACCTTGTCCCACGGTTCACCACATAGATTCCAACACACACAAATGCAAGCGCAATCAGACTTCCGATATTAAATGCCTGTGCCACTTCCCCAAGAACAAGTGCTGACAGAACCACACTGCACAAAGGATTGATAAATCCGTACACTGCAACCTTAGAGACCGGATTGTGTGCAAGGAGAACCGACCACAATGTATACGCCACCGCTGACACCATGGCAAGGTACAGTAGGATTCCTGCTGCTGCAATCGAAAAATGATGCAGCCTTCCTCCCATCGAGGTTCCGGTCAAAGTCAGGATAATTCCACCAATAAAAAACTGATATCCGCTCAACAGAACCGGCGATTCCTTTCTGGAAAATTGATTGATCAGTACTGTTGACATTCCATATGCGATCTGTGCAAGCAAAAGGCATCCCTCTCCCATCAGATGGAATCCCTTGTCCAACTGATTCCCCATAAGATTGATCACGACCACTCCTGCAAATCCGAGCACACACCCCAGCATCTTCCGCCCGGTCATTTTCTCTCTTCTGAAAATCAAACAGGACATCAGAATCGCAATAAAGTTTCCCAGCCCCGTAATGATACTGCTCTTCACACCGGATGCGTGGGCAACGCCCACATAAAAGAAGAAATACTGTCCCACTGTCTGTGCCAGACACAGCGTGAACGCCAGCCTGATCATATTTTTTCCGGGCAAAATAACCCGTTTCTCACGGATCCATGCAAACAGCACCACCAGTATACCTGCCAGCGTAAACCGAAGGCCGGCAAACACGATCTGAGACGCTGTATCTGATGCATCCACCTCCATCAACCGGTATCCAGTCTTTATTGTTGTAATCGCACTTCCCCAAAGGAGGCAGCAGATAAATGCAAGCACTGCCACCACCCAGGTCCTTGACAAAAAATCCTGTTTTTTCATAGTAACTCCACCCCGCCATCAATCACCTGTGCCACTTTCACTCGTCTTAACACATACCATTTTACCGGAAAATGCAATGCCAAACTTCAACACATCTGCGACACCGTCTTCTTTCATTTCGGCATCATATTTCTTTTCCTCAATCTGAGCCAGCGCCCGATCCGCAAGAGTATCCAAAGCTTCCGGGCTCAAACCGCTTTTCCATTTCAGTTCCATGATAATTCCCGGATATTTCCGCTCCCTTGGAAAAAGGCTGATATCATATCTCCCATCTCCTGATTCTCGATTTGATCTAATCTTATACTGATTATCCATCAATGCAATCAATCCAAGAACCAATCCGTGATAAAAGCCTTCTGCTCCGGCATCATAAAAACTGATTGATTTATCCATATATTCAGCAATGGCACTCTGAAGTCTCTTATAATCATTTGCATAAAGACTTTCTGCTATTTTATTTGCCGTAGTTCTTGTAATTGCGCCAATCTGCAATAAATGTGATAATATTTCACTCTTATAAACTGCCGCTATTTCTCTGTTTGGAATAGAAACCTCACACAAGTACGATCCATCCGTCTGCAACTCTTTCTTTGGCGCTTTCAGATACCCCGCTACTAACAACAGATTGTAAATATTAGCCGGATCTTCAGCAAGAGATCTGTAAATCACATTCTGATCAATCCTTGCAATAACACTTTTCCCCTGTAAGAGTGCAAATAATCTCTCTGTGATATCAGACGTTGCAACTCTCAGAACATCCTCGAGAATTTCATTCTTTCCTGTATTCACCCAATATGCCTGCGGAATACATCCCTTTGAAATATAATTGATCACTGACCATGGATTATAAATCTCCACATTGCCAAACAGATATCCATCATACCAGTCTCTCAGTTCGTTTTTCTTCTCAGTCACTCCGTAATATTCCATGATTTCATGAATTTCTTCATCGGTGAAGCCAAAGTAATGATCGTATTCCTCGTCCAGCACAGAGTTCACGGTCAGATTATTGAGTCCACTGAAAATACTTTCCTGTGCGATGCGAAGAATTCCGGTAAGGAATCCATAGGAAAGATTTCTGTTATCTTTAAATGCTCCTGAAAAGAAATTTCTCATAAATCCAATGATCTCGTCATAGAAATCCTTCGAATATCCCTCCTGAATCGGTGTGTCATATTCATCAATGATAATAATCGGCGCCTTATCATAATGGCTCGCCAACATCCTGGACAACTTCTCAAGTGCCGATGTAAGCTCCACTTCACTTGCAGTTCCTTCTATCATTTTTGCAAAATATTCTTTCTCATATTTTGCCAGTCTGTCACTTGATAACAGTTCCTGATGCCTTCCATACTCATCCTGAAGAAGTCCGCGAATCTTATGAATCGTAGCCTCCCAGCTGTCAAACTTCACATCTTTAAAGGTAAGAAAAACGACTGGATACTTTCCCTGATGCGAGCGGTATTCATCACCACATTTCCAGATCTTCTTATCAACAAAATACTTGCTCGTATCCTCATCAGATATCTCAAAGAACACTCTGATCATATCCATATTTAAAGTCTTACCAAAACGTCTTGGTCGCGTGAACAAAGATACCAAAGGCTTTTGATCCAAAAATTCCTTAATCAGCAATGTCTTGTCAACATAATAGTATTCTGACTGCGCACGAACATAGTCGGATATACCAATTGGAAGAGGTTTCTTTTTTATACTTTCGTTCTGTTTCAAATATTTCCCGGAAGAAATCCTTCCATCTGCCGGCTTTCTGGCATCATCCGGAATCTGCCACGCACCTTTTATCT
>JAUNDE010000031.1:24289-26429 GCA_030526265.1 Eubacteriales bacterium
CCTGTACTTTTCCTTTTTTACACATATCATTGACTGCCCGACATGAGATTCCCCATTCTATAGCCTTTTCTTTACACGTTTTCATCCCGATCATCTCCACTCCATCGCAATAAGTATATTGCTTTCACCGCAAATTATACACAAAAATCCGCAATATATCAATCTTCTTTTGATATATTGCGGATGTATATTGCGAAGCATGGAATTTCAAAGACAGATTTTGGGGTCATAAAATCGCCTCTGAATATTCCTTCTCTGCAACCATATTAACTTTTGTTACATATAGTATCGTCTTACTTTTTTTCGCTCTTTTTAGCATCCCAGAACATCTTGAATGCAGTGTAGAACATAACTCCGACTACGATCTTTGAAAGTGTAGTAAGGTCAAACGCATATGCAATCAGCAGGTAAGCAGCGATAGCTCCGAGCGATCCCATAACCGCATTCATAACTGTCGCATTTTTATCATAACGTCCTGTTTTAATGAACGTAGGTGCCGCTGTCAGCATGAGTACAGCACAAGATCCCATCATGATTGGAAACGCTACTCCAACACTCATTCCAAGAAGCATTACAAGCGCCATACATGGCTGATACAGACCAAAGCCGATCATCATAAAGGAACCAAGGAAGAAATTCACAACGAGACCAATGATCAGCTTCACTCCGTGAAGTCCAAGATCTGTTCCCATCGCACCAAATGGTCCGATCTGTGCAAGCTTGCAGATAAATACGATCGCACAGCAAAAAAGTGCCAGACCCATACCAATACGAATCTTGTTCACATCCCATTTTGTTACGAGCCGCACACCAAAGAATGCTCCAAGTCCTGCTGCTACCAACATTGTTACTAATGTCAAAGGTTCAATATCAACAAAGCTAAGGAAAAGAACTGCTTCCACAGTTACAGGGAAAACATCACCAAGATTCAGATTTCCGGGAATGTCGATATCATCCGATGTCTTGAATGTTTTGTAGCAGAAAGTAGACGGTGCATAACTTCCGATTCCCCATGTGTCAAAGAAGTTTGCAAAAAATCCAATCAGTCCGTTGATAATGCCTTTCTTTGTTGTAAGTTCCAATTCTCCCGGATGTTTTTTCAGTCCCGCAATAAACATAACGGTGATAACGAGCCCCCAAACAATAAGCACCACTCGTAAAATTGTGATAACGTTCATAAGTTATCCCTCCTCATAAAAATTTTATTCCTTCAGACTAAAATTTTTATTTCAGAAACATAGATCAATTTTAACAACTCCGCTCCGCCTCCCAATTTGCAGATCCAAAGTTGCCAGATTAACCGGCTGAAAGTGTTTACTGTCCCCGATTCCATTACTCCCCGCCAGATTATCTGATATTTGAAATATGTACTATGTTAATGAAAAAAATCCATTCCCATCCTGATGATGTAAAGTGATACCATAATTTTCACCCGGTTTTTATTTGTCAAAATATCATATCCAAGTATTTCTTTAATCTTATTCAGTTTGTACGTCATTGTATTTTTGTGAAAAAACAATGACGACGCGGTCTGTATCCCGTTGCATTCATTTTCAAAATATGTCTCCAGAATCTTTACATAATTCGTTCCATTTTCCTCGTCATATCTAAGAAGCGGCCCGAGGGTTTCTTCCACAAATTCCGGGTACAAGAATGGCTCCTTGATATCAGATAGGATCTTGTAAATTCCGAGTTCATCATAATCCTGAATTTCTCCCAATCCGGTGGATTTTGCCAGTTGATACGACTTACCAGCTTCCCTGTAGGAGCGATGCACATCACAGATGCGCTGTACTACACTTCCCATACCTGCACAGAGAGCTTCCTCTTTTTCATACAATTCCTGAAGCCATTGCCTGATCTCATTTTTTCGATATCCTCTCACCAGAATGATCAAAATTCCATTTTCCTCATACAGAATGCTTCTGCTGATCGAATAACGTACAGATTTTTCCAGCCTTTCCATCTGTACACTGCGATTTATCGAATCATAAGAACGGAGTCCCAGCATCAAAATAAAATACCCGAAATGTTTCAGATCCGTCGTTTCCTCAAAATAATTCTGATACACATCTGTATTCCCTGGTGTAAATGTCAATATAAAAATGCTCAAAAAGTGGAAAATAAAAATGTACGTTTT
>JAUNDE010000032.1 GCA_030526265.1 Eubacteriales bacterium
TACCGGTATTATTGCTGGTTAGTATATTTTCTTATCTGATTATACAGGCAGCACCAGGAAATCCGATTGATAACTATGTACGACCTGGAATGACACAGGAACAAATAGAGGAAATAAAAGAAGATTATGGATTAGACGGCAATGTTTTCCAGCAATACTGTAACTGGTTAACGCATGTCTTAAAAGGAGATCTTGGAACCTCTATTCATAAAAACAGGCCTGTGACAGAAATGCTTGCGGAACGTCTGCCGGCAACATTGATGATGATGGGAGCTGCACTTTTGATTTCTATCTGTGTATCTATTCCACTGGGGCTATGGGCAGGGCTTCATAAGAATAAACTTGCAGATAAGGTGATCAGTGTTATTACATATCTTGGGATATCCATACCACCGTTCTGGTTTGCGATGATTCTGGTAGTGATTTTTGCATTGAAGCTCCACTGGTTTCCAACGGGAGGTATTCGGACACTGAATGTGAACACAACGTCAGATTTATTATGGCATCTTGCACTGCCTGCTATTGTGCTTAGCCTCAGTAATATGGCTACATTTACAAAATATATCCGTTCCAACACGATTTCACAATTGGAAGAAGACTACGTAGTTACTGCAATTTCCAAAGGAACCAATAAAAATAAAGTGTTATTTAAACATGTTTTGAAAAATTGTCTGCTTCCGATCATTACACTTGTCGGAATAAATATTGCAGGTCTTGTCTGTGGCTCATTCGTAATCGAAAATATTTTCTCCTGGCCTGGAATCGGCAGACTTGCGATGGAGGCAATTGGAAATAGAGATTATCCGGTGATTATGGGATTTACTATGTTTTCATGCCTTATTTTAATTATAGGAAATTTACTTGCGGATATCTTGTATGCCGTAGCAGATCCTAGAATCAGACAGGGGATGGGTGAGAAGAATGGATAACAGATTTAAGAGAACAAAAGTCAGAGAAGAGAATACAGTCGCTCATTATGAGCGTGGTATGTGTGGAGATATCCTTCATACACTAAAAGAAAATAAACTTGCAATGCTTTGCGCAATTATTTTATTGATTATCACATTGATGGCGATTCTTGCCCCGCTCAGTCCGTATGATCCGAATGCGCAGGATGTTACTACCATTCTTCAGAAGCCTTCCGCGAAGCACTGGTTTGGAACTGACGAGCTTGGAAGAGATTATTTTACAAGGGCGTTGTATGGAGGACGCATTTCTTTATCAGTTGGATTTTTGTCTATGCTTTTGTCAACAGCGATCGGAACTCTGATTGGTACGGTCAGTGGATACAGAGGTGGAAAAATTGATACTGTTCTTATGCGTTTTACAGATATTTTTATGTCTGTGCCAAGTATGATGTTAATGGTTGTGATCAATGCTGTTTTTCCGCCAAAGGTTTATTCGATGATTATTATTTTGGGTCTGTTCGAATGGTGTCAGATTGCACGTATTACAAGAGCGGAGGCACTTTCTTTGAAAGAACGGGATTTTGTGATTGCTGCAAAGCACCTTGGGGCAAGTCATTCAAGAGTGATTTTCAGACACATTATTCCTAATATGAGTTCTTCTATTATCGTTGCAGGGAGTCTGGCTGTGGCAAGAGCAATTCTTACAGAGTCTGCACTCAGCTTCGTGGGACTCGGTGTACAGCTTCCGAAGGCATCCTGGGGGACTATGCTTCAGAGCGCGCAGATGTATATGACAGATGTACCTACTCTGGTAATATTTCCGGGTCTGTTTATTGTGTTAACTGTATTCAGCTTTAATATTTTAGGGGACGCACTTCGTGTTGCGCTCGAACCTAAAATGATTAAATAGTGAGGTGAGATCATGGGAAAGATAATTGAAATAAAAGATTTAAGAGTGTCTTATCACACTTATGCAGGTGAAGTACAGTCGGTCAGAGGAATTTCCTTTGATATCAACAAAGGGAAGACGATTGCCATTGTAGGAGAATCGGGCTGCGGAAAGTCGGTAACTGCAAAAACGCTCATGGGACTTATTCAAACACCTCCAGGTGAGATAAAAGAAGGAAGTCAGGTGTTGATGGACGGAAAAGATATCCTGAAGCAGTCTGAAAAAGAGTGGGAAAAATATCGTGGAGCAACCTGCTCAATGATTTTTCAGGATGCATTGTCATCTCTGAATCCTACCATGAATATCGGAAATCAGATTATGGAAAATATTACGAATCATTACACTGTTTCGAAAACAGAAGCAAAGAAAGAAGCTCTCCGGATGCTGGAGCTGGTAGGGATTCCGGACCCTGTTGCCTGCCTGAAAAAGTACCCGCACGAATTATCCGGTGGTATGCGGCAGCGTGTTATGATTGCGATTGCTCTGGCAGGGAAACCGCAGGTATTGATTGCAGATGAGCCGACGACTGCTCTTGATGTGACGATTCAGGCGCAGATTATCGATCTGATGAAAGATATTCAGAAAAAACTGGGTACAACAATTATTTTAATTACTCATGACCTGGGTGTGGTTGCAAATATTGCAGACGGAGTCGTAGTGATGTATTCGGGAAAGATTATGGAGAAAGGTTCAGCGGAAGAAATATTTTATGAACATAAACACCCCTATACATGGTCATTATTAAATGCGGCGCCGAACCTTGAATTGGGATATAAACAGAAATTATTGTCAATTGAAGGAACGCCTCCGGATCTGATCAATCCGCCAAAAGGATGCCCTTTTGCAGCGAGATGTAAATATTGTATGAATATTTGTGTGGATGAAGTTCCGGAAGAATATGAATTTGAAACAGGACATAAAGTATCATGCTGGCTTTATCATCCAGAGTCAGGGTATAATAATATTGATTTTGGATCAGATAGTGAGGAGGCGGGATATGAAGGATAACAGAAAAGTATTGATGGAAGTGAAAAACCTGAAGAAATATTTCCGCATCGATTCTAAGCGCTCTTTAAAAGCTGTAGATAATGTTTCCTTTGAAATATATGAAGGAGAGACCCTTGGAATCGTAGGAGAATCGGGGTGTGGGAAAACAACCTGTGGAAGAACCTGCATTGGTGTATATGATAAAACGGACGGACAGGTGTTATACAAAGGAAAAGACGTCCACGCGATGAAGGGCTCAGAAATAAAAGAATTTACAAAGCATGTTCAGATGATTTTTCAGGATCCCTATTCTTCTTTAGATCCGAGATTAAAAGTGCATGATATTATTGCAGAAGGGATGCAGATACATAAACTCGTAGCTTCGAAAGAAGAGGAAATGAAAGTGGTACAGGATTTGCTGAAACAGGTTGGACTGAATCCAGAGCATGCAAGCCGGTATGTACATGAATTTTCAGGAGGACAGAGACAGAGAATTGGAATTGCAAGAGCACTTGCTGTGAATCCGGAATTTTTGTTGTGTGATGAACCGATTTCTGCCCTGGATGTATCTGTGCAGGCTCAGGTGATCAATCTGCTTGTAAAGCTTCAAAAAGAGAGAAATCTTACTTGCATGTTTATTGCACACGATCTTTCGATGGTCAAACATATTTCTGACAGAGTAGGCGTTATGTACCTTGGAAATATGGTTGAACTTGCAGATTCAGACGAATTGTACGAGGAACCTTTACATCCTTACACAAAAGCACTATTGTCGGCTATTCCAATACCGGATCCGGAGGTGGAGAGGGAAAGACAGCAGATCCGTCTGGAAGGAGAAGTTCCAAGTCCGGTAAATCCACCGGAAGGGTGTCGTTTCTGCAATCGATGTCCATATGCAACATCAGTATGCAGTGAAAAGACACCTGCAATGAAAGAGATGAGAGATGGACATTTTGTTGCCTGTCACATTTATGACGAAAAAAAGTAATGGAGAAGGAATATGTATAATTTTGATCATGGAGCGCAGAGAAAAGGAACAAATTGTGTAAAGTGGGATCTGCCATTTATGACAGATGATATTACACCAATGTGGATTGCAGATATGGATTTTACAGTTGCTCCCGGTATCAGTGAGAGCCTGAATAAAGTTGTTGAGCAGGGGGTATATGGATATCAGTTTTTATCAGAGCATTATTATGAATCTGTGATCAGCTGGATGAAGAGGAGACACGGATATGATCTGACAAAAGAAGAAATATGCTATGTCCCGAACGTAGTGCTTGGACTCTATTTCGGAGTTCAGGCAGTGTCGGAGCCGGGCGATGAAATTATCATTATGACACCGGTCTATGGACCATTTTTTAGTGCGGTTAGAGATAATGGCAGACATCTGGTTGAAAGTCCGATGAAGAACGACAGCGGATATTATACGATTGATTTTGAAGATCTGGAAAGTAAGATTACCGAAAAAACGAAAGCAGTTATGATCTGTAATCCGCACAACCCATCAGGAAGAGTATGGACAACAGAAGAATTACAGAGAATAGCAGATATTTGTTGTAAACATGATCTTTATATTCTTTCTGACGATATTCACTCAGAACTGTTAATGAAAGGGCAAAAACATACGTTTATCGGTTCAATATCTGAGGATGCAAGACAGAGAAGCATTATTTATACATCTCCTTCAAAAGCATTTAATCTTGCCGGAATTCATGTTGCCAACTGTTTTATTGCAAGTGAAAAAATCAGGGAAAAGTATAAAGAAATATCAGGAAAATCACATGCGGCTGAAAATAATTCGTTCTCTGAGGCTGCTCTGACAGGTGCTTATGATAAATCGGAGGCATGGTTAGATGAGCTCATGATATACATTGAAGAAAATGTGGATTATTTTGTGTCGTATATTGAAAAAGAAATACCGAAACTGACAGTGAGAAAGCCTGAAGCAACTTATCTGGTATGGGTGGATTTCCGAAAGACTGGTATCCCGGCAAATGAGTTACAGAAATATATGAAAAAAGAATGCGGCGTTTTTGTAAATGAAGGTAATTTCTTTGGTACAGATGGAGAAGGATTTTTACGATTTAATCTTGCATGTCCGAGACAGCAGATAATATCCGTATTGGAAAAAATGAAAGGGAAATTAGCATGTTAGATACAAAAGCTCTTTTAGATTCTAAAATACCGTGTGATGAGACGGGGATCATTGTGAAAACCGGAATCTGCGGATTCTGCGGAGACGCTTGTCCGGTTGATGTCTACTGTAAGGATGGAAAAGTAATCAAAGTAGAAGGGAACACATCGCTCCCTGGAGGAAGCGGGCGTGTGTGTGTAAAGGGTGCGGCACTCAAACAGGCTCTGTATCATCCGGATCGCCTGAAATATCCTATGAAACGGACTGGCGAAAGAGGTGAAGGAAAATTCGAACGCATAAGCTGGGAGGAAGCTCTTACCACGATTGCACAGAAATTATCAGAAACGAAAGATAAATATGGGGCAAAGCAGACATTATTCTATGCAGGACATCCAAAGTGGTTCCGCCCACAGCTTACAGAACTTGCAAATGAATATGGTACACCGAACGTCGGAACAGAATCGAGTACGTGCGCCTATTCACTTATGATGGCTTGTCAGAGTGTGTTTGGAAAAGGTGTTATGATGCCTATGCCGGATATGAGAAGATGTAAGATGCTTGTCGTGTGGGGAGTGAACGCTCTTTACAGTAATCCGGTGAATGGAGGCGGTGCACTTCTGAATGCGCTTCAGCGAGGAATCAAACTCATCGTTATCGATCCGAGATGTACGCCGACTACAGAACATGCGGATATACATCTGCGCCCGATTCCCGGAACAGACGGAGCTCTTGCACTTGGAATGGCGAGAGTCATTATCACAGAAGGACTTCAGAATCAGGAATATATCGACAAGTACACGATCGGTTATGAAAAATATCGTGATTATGTGATGGAATTCACACCGGAAAAAGTAGAAGAGATCACCGGTGTGCCAAAAGAGGACATGATGGAAGCTGCCAGATGTATGGCTGCCAATGCGCCGTTTCCAATTCAGTTATCGGCATCACCGGTCGTACATAACATCAATGGAATGCAGAATGCAAGGGCAATTGCGATGCTGCTTGCACTGACAGGTAGCTTTGGAATGCCGGGAGGCTCTGTTCCACCGGGACCTGGAAGAGCTGTTCTGAAAGATGCCTTTATGGGAACACGGAAAAAACGTGTGAATGCCGATCAGGATATCAGCCATGAAGAGTTCCCTGCATGGGCGAAACTTACAGAACATGAGGCACAGGTGACAAAAATTGCGGATTATATAGAAGGAAAAGGCGATTATCCGTTGCGGACAGTTCTTTCCTTTGGCATGAACCATCATATGTGGCCGCGACCTGATCGATTGGAAGAGGCATTCAAACATCTGGATTTCTTTGTGAATGCAGATCTGTACATGACAGATACATGCAAATATGCTGATATTATCTTACCGGTTCAGGCTTCGCTGGAAAGAGAACAGGTACAGATTATGGGATTTGATACCATATTTTATCAGGGACATGTGGCAGAGCCGGCAGGAGAGAGCCGCACAGATATGGATATTATTACGGGAATTGCAGATAAACTTGGTGTCACGATCGGAGGAGATGAACCAATACACAGTAATGAGGAGTATCTGAGAAAATCACTTACAACAACAGGTTTGACGCTGGAAGAAGTGAAAAAAGCTCCAGATGGCGTAAAAGTGAAGCATAGGATGCCGTCAAGAACATCAGAAGAGATCTTAAAGGTAAAAACTCCGAGTGGTAAGATTGAGTTCTTTTCGGAATTGATGGAATCCTGTGAGAAAGAGGAACATGAAGGACTTCCGGTTTATCATGATTTCCGGGAAAATCTTCCGATGGACGAGTATCCGCTTATTTTGACAACAGGAAGCAGAAAACCACAGCTTTTCCATTCCAGAACGTATCGATTGCCATGGCTTGCAAATCTGGAAAAGTATCCGGTGGTGGAGATACATCCAGAGGATGCCAAAGAATTATGTATGAAAGATGAAGAAATGGTTGTGCTTGTGACACCGGTCGGCAGTATGGAATTATGTCTCAGTGTCAACTCTTCTTGTCTGAGAGGCACCGTGAATGTTTATCATGGAGCCGGAGAGAAAGACATTAATCTGTTGTTAGATGATACGTATCTTGATCCGGTTTCAGGATTCCCTGGATACAAATCTTACTGTTGTCGTCTGGAGAAAAAGGAGGAATCTCATGAGTAAAATTGTGTGTGATGAGAAGCTTTGTTCAGGCTGCCTTGCCTGTGTTGTCGCGTGCATGGATCAGCATTATGACGAGACGGAAGCAGATGCAGTGTCGCCTCGAATTTACGAAAAGAAAGTATCAGAGAGAACAGGACTGGTAAGCTATATTACGAGAAGCTGTCTGCACTGTGAAGACGCCGCTTGTTTAAAGGTGTGTCCGATGTATGTATTTGAAAAAGATGAACAGACTGGCGCAGTCATTGCACATCAGGAAAAATGCGTCGGATGTAAAAAGTGTCTGAAGGCATGCCCATATGATGTGCCGAGATTCAACAATGAGAATAAGATCGTAAAATGTGACGGCTGTGCAGTTAGAGTGGCGAACGGACTGGAGCCGGCATGTGTACGAGTATGTAATACAGGGGCTCTTAAATCAGCTGAATAATATGATATACGCTCCGCGAGGATGCGCAGAAATTCGGATTGGAAGTATGTCTGCTATGCAGACCCGAATTCCGCACCAAGACTCGCGAGCGAGTCTTGAATGAAAATGTAAAGAAGAACAAATAAAAGAGGCAAGAAAAGAATGAACATACAGGAGTTAATGCGAAGAATTCGATTTCCGAAAGAGGCGCAGGCTGTCGTATTAAACAATCCGATCAGGGATGAAGAATATAAGGCGTGGCGTGAATTGTTTTACAAAGATACAAAGTGTTTTTTAGAACAATGGAAGACGATGGAATCCCGCTCTCAGTGGGCAATGGTGTTTTATCTTCAACTCTCTTGTGAAGTGTATGAGGAGTATAAAAAGAAGGGAATAGAAGACCAGATTTTTAATGATACGTTTTTTGATATTACGATTTGGACAGAAGAATGCTATCGCAAATATCACTGTTGGGGGCTGGAAGAAGCTGGATGGATTGCTTTTTCCGTAAAAATGAAATTATTCCGTCTGGGGAGGCTTCAGTTTGAACCGCTGACGTTAGACAAAGACATAGAAGGAAGTCCGCTAAAAGCCGGAATGAAGCTGTTAAATGTTCATATTCCTGCAGGAGAGAAATTGAATCCTGATGCATGTATGGAATCATTTAAAAAAGCGGAAGAATTTTACGGGGATTCCTATGAAGCTTATATTTGTGATTCGTGGTTATTGTCTCCCAAATTAAAAGATTTTTTACCGAAAGAAAGTAATATTATACGTTTTCAGAACATGTTTGAGATTGCAAAAGTGCATTATGCATTTCCACAGGCAGAACAGAGAATTTTTGGCGGGGTGCGTGAAGATAAAGAGAATTATCCGGAGGATACTCTGCTGCAAAAAAAGGCAAAGGAATATATTTGCAGAGAAAATGATATTGGAATAGGAATAGGCTTTTTCTATAAATGATGATTATTTATAGAAGACTTCTATTTGTGTGAAATGCATAAAACACGTATAATACTTATGGGAATTTTTGTAAAAATGGGAGGATGCAAATGAAAAAGAAAATTCTTAGCGTGTTGTTATGCACAGCAATGATCGCTTCATTGGCAGTTGGATGCGGCGGCAAAGAAGAAACAACTGAAGAGAGCAACAGTAGTGATGGAAAAACAAAACTCACTTTCTGGTGTCACGAAAACGAACCATGGATCAAATCATATGAAGCAATGGCAGCTAAATATGAAGAGGCTAATCCAGAGTATGAGATCGAAGTAGTAAGTTATCCATTCAATGTTTATACGGAAAAGATTCAGACAGCACTTACTGCATCAACAGCAGGCCCGGACATCATTGCAGTATGGGGCGGTATGGCACCGGCTTATATCGAATCTGATGCACTTGCACCGGTTCCGGAAGATCTGGCAGAAGATATCAAGGCTGACTATATGGAACCTGCAATCGGCGTATATCAGAAAGAAGGACAGCTTTACGGCGTAGCAATGGAATACAATCTTGAATACGGCGGAATGATCGTTAACAAGACATTGTTTGATGAAGCAGGTATTGAATACCCGACAACATGGGAAGATCTTAGAAAAGTATCTCAGGAAGTATCTGAAACAGACGGAAATGTATCTGTAATGGAAGGTTTCGAAATGATGGATTCAGATTCACTTATCTGTAACTATCTTGCAATGATCCTTCAGCAGGGCGGACAGTACCTTACAGAAGATGGATCTGTCAACTTTGCTACACCAGAAGGTGTGAAAGCATTAGAAGAAGTTCTCAGCATGGTAGATAACGGAGAAACAGATCTTGAGAATCTTACAAACGGTGAGTACTGTTTCAATGATGTATACCAGGGAAAAGGTTACATGGCTTCTGTAGGTTCATGGGGAATCGGAGAAGGAGAGGCTTATGACCTTACATTTGGCGAAGATTATGAGTATGTTCCGGTGCCGCAGTATGGTGACCAGATGGCATTCGCAGCTGAGACAGGATGGGGAATCATGGTTCCAAAGAATGGTGCAAATGTTGATGCAGCCTGGGATTTCATCAAATTCTTTGTTGATGCAGACAATCTTGTAGAACACAATATTGCATGTAATCAGCTGCCACCAAGAAAATCTATGTTGACAAATGAAAAATACATCGAAGCAATGCCAAATGTAACATTCTTACTTGACATTCTTCCGGATGGACAGTGGATGGGCCCATATAACACATCTGCAATGCGTGAAATCTTCAATAACATGTTTATTGATCTTTGCCAGCAGGGCAAAGACAGCCGTGATGTTGAAGGTGCTTTGACAACAGCTTCTGAAAAGATCACATCAGAGTGTAAAATGAGCTATTCCATGGAATAAGCAGTCAGTTAAAGGGCGGGGATTCGAAGGCGAAATCTCCGCCTCTTTGTTTTGGAATTATTTTCTTTGAAACAGACAGAAAGGAATGAGAAACGATGAAGAATAATCGGTTTGTTGCTGCTGTACTCATACCGGGTTTTTTATTTATTTTTGTGTTCATAGTATTCCCCGTTCTCTACGGGCTGGGAATCTCTTTGTTTCAATATAACCCTGCAAACAGTGAGAATGTATTTTTAGGTCTTGCAAATTATAAAAGAATGTTGAACGATGATGTGTTTTGGATCGCACTTAAGAATACAATATTCTTTGGAACAGTGGCACTTATTTTAAACTTGGTCATAACACTATTTCTGGCGGAAATTATTTCACATTTGCCATCAAAGAGATGGAAAACATTTTTCCGTACCGTGTTATTTATCCCGTGTATCGCACCGGTTGTTGGAACATCCATGGTCTGGAAACACGGATTTATTGCTACAGATGGAATCATAAATCAGGTGCTTAAATTTTTTGGTCTGCCGGCGCAGAACTGGTATTTGCTGACATGGCCTATGCTGGTCATCATTGCGGTATTTACGCTCTGGGCAGACCTTGGATATAATGTCGTTCTTTTTTCGGCAGGAGTAGAAAATATTCCAAAGGAATTTGAAGAGGCGGCAGCGTTGGATGGTGCAAGTGCATTTCAACGCTTTTTGCATATTAAATTACCTTTGATGGGAAGAACATTTGTATTTGTGGCAATTATGACGATGGCAGATTATTTCCAGATGTTTACACAGTTTAAGATATTTGCTGCTGATGGCGGACGCAACAATGCAGCAATGGTGTTGACGAACTATATTTACAATAAAAGCTTCCGTGATTTCGATATGGGATATGCTTCTGCATTGTCGATGGGATTGTTTGTTGTAGTATTTACGATTGCAATGATCCAGAACAGGCTGATGCGTATAGATTGGGGATATGAATAATGAGAAGAAAAAGAGAAAAAGAAGTGGTTGTGTATAAAAAGCATCATTTTGTAATGATTGCATTCCTCCTTGTTTTCAGTGTGATTATGATGTACCCAATGCTGTGGACGATCATGACATCTTTTAAGACAAATGCAGATATTCGAATGAACCGGACAAAAATATTCCCGGAGAAATTTAGTCTGGAAGGATTCATCAATGCGTTTGAGAAGGCGCCGATCGAGCAATGGTTTATAAACAGTCTTTTCATTACGGTTGTTGTGACGATTCTTGTGATTCTGACAAGCACATTTATTGGTTATGTATTTGCAAAGTATGATTTTAAAGGAAAAAAATTCCTGTTTGCAGTTATGCTTGCAACGATGATGATTCCGGGGCAGATCACAATGATTCCCAGGTATCTTCTGATTCAAAATCTACATATGTACGACACATTCTGGGCATTGATCATTCCAAGTGTGGTTAGTGTTTTTGGGGTTTATCTGGCAAAGCAGTTTATTGAAGACGTGCCAACAAGCCTGTGCGATGCAGCTAAAATTGACGGTGCAGGTCCTTTGGGAATTTACTGGCATGTGATCTTACCAAATATTAAACCTGCGATCGGATCGATCGGTATCTTTACAGCTATGCGTGTCTGGAATGATTACCTGAATCCATTGTTGATGCTGAATAAAGTGGAAAATATGACATTGCCACTTGGTCTTGTTATGTTTGACAGTCAGACAGGAGTAGATCTCGCGGCGACAATGGCTGTAGCATCGATGATCATGCTTCCGATGACAATTATTTTCCTGATCTTCCAGAAGCAGTTTATCCGGGGACTGACGATGAGTGGCATAAAATAATTTTTTTTGAGAGGTGCAAAATGAGAGTCCAAAAAGAAATAAAATATCAGATGAAAGTACTTAGTTCATTAGTGAAGGTTTTCCCGGATGAGGAGCCGGTTTACAGACCGGAATGTCTGAAATTAAGCGGTTTGTGGGGAGAAACGATCTCTTATCAGGTGGCGTACACGGGTGATTTTTTCATGAGAGAAAGAGTCGATCTGAAAGTAATATCTCCTGTTGCAGAGCATGTACGCGTCAGAACGGTTGAACATGTTCCGGTAGGAAGAGCAACCAATGGGATCGTGGATGACAATTATTTAAGAACAACATCCGGACTTTATCCAGATCTTTTGAGAGATGTAAAAGATGGAAAAGTATATATTCGATCCAGACAGTGGAGCAGTCTGTGGGTAGATGTGAAGCTCACAGATGAAATTCCGGCTGGAGAGTACGACATCGAGATTCAGCTTACCAAAGAGGATCATGTGATCTGCTCTGCAGCCAAGAAGATCAAAGTAATTGGAGCAACACTTCCAAAACAAAAGATCATGCATACAGAATGGCTGCATGCAGACTGTCTGGCAGATTATTATCATGTAGATGTCTTTTCGGAAGAGCACTGGGAGATTTTGAAAAACTACTTCCATGAATATGTAGATAGAGGCGGAAATATGATGATCGTGCCGTTATTTACATCACCTCTTGATACCGCGATTGGTCTTGAAAGGACAACAACACAGCTGATCGGGATAGAAGTAAAAGACGGTGAATATATTTTCAACTTTGACAAAATGAAACGCTGGATCGATCTCTGTAAAGCCTGTGGTATCGAGTACTTTGAAATGTCACATCTTTTCTCTCAGTGGGGAGCAAAATATGCGCCTAAGGTAGTCGCAACAGTGAATGGAAAAGAAGAGAAGATTTTTGGCTGGCATACTCCTGCAGTCGGTGAATACACGAAGTTTTTGGAGAAATTCCTTCCACAGTTAACTGAAAAACTGAGGGAATGGGAAATTGCGCAGGTTACGTATTTTCACATTTCAGATGAACCGAGAGAAGAACATTTAGAGTCTTATAAAGCTGCAAAGGAATCACTCGGAACTATGCTGGAAGGATTCCACACATTTGATGCATTGTCAAGTTATGAATTTTATAAACATGGTCTGATAGACAAGCCAATACCGGGAAACAATGAAATAGAAGAATTTCTGGCTCATGGACTGAAAGACATGTGGACATATTATTGTACGGGACAGTTTTATGAAGTGAGCAACCGATTTATGTCGATGCCATCAGCAAGAAACCGAATTTATGGTGTTCAGCTTTACAAATATGATATTATCGGAATCCTTCACTGGGGATATAATTTTTATAACAGCCAGTTTTCAATCGAACATATCAATCCATATGAAGTGACAGACTCAGGAAATGCATTCCCGGCAGGAGATCCATTTCTTGTATATCCGGGTTCAGACAGACATCCGGAAGAGTCTATCCGAATGATGGTTCACTATGAAGCATTGACAGATCTTCGTGCCTTAGAATATCTGGAAAGCCTTACCAGTAAGGAATTTGTAATGGATCTGATCGAGGGAGATCTTGAAGAACCTATCACATTCAGAAAGTATCCAAAATCAGATATGTATCTGATCACACTCAGAAATCGTGTAAACCGCGAAATTGAAAAGCGAATCTAAACATATCAGATGAGGGGAGGAGGATTGTGTATGAAGCCTGAGAAGCACACAGCTGACCGGATGACACCTGTTGAAAGAGAATATGCAATAGAGCATGGTCTTCCGTTTGACAGGATTCCCAGTACACCATTTATCGGCAGTATGGGATGCCTCCTTCTTGGGATTACAGAGGACGAATGTTGGAATTATGCAGAGTATATGGTGAATTCAGAAATAGCGGCATATAATCGTTTTGGATTTGACAGATTGAACATTGGACCAAATACAAAGGGAATTTCAACCGCACTTAAGCTGCAGTTTTCACCGGAAAATTTGAATGCCCCTGTGATTGATGATTATAAAATATTAGATGTGATGGAACCGGTAGATGCATTTGGCAATCCGGAATTAACCCGTTTTATGAATGCGGCAGAAATGATAAGTGAGAAAGCAAGTGATATAGTTCCGATAAAAGCCAGTATTGGAGGACCATTTACCATTGCATCATTTTTGAGAGGTATAGAACTTCTTCTGAGGGATTGCCGCAGAAAACCGCAGGAGATTCACAGGTTAATACGGATCATTGTGGAATCGCAAAAAAGCTGTGTGGATCGCTTATCGGAATATAATGTAGGGATAGCTATGGCAGATCCGGTTGCCAATCCAGCCCTGATTGGACCTAAATTATATGAAACGTTTGTTTTTCCATATACGAAAGAGTTGACGGATTATATTGCAGAAAAAACGGGCAAAAAAGTGTCACTCCATATGTGTGGAGAGACATACCGGATATGGAAGTATTTCGCACAATACAAGGTCGACGAAATCAGTCTGGATAATGTTGTGGACCTGGAGCGAGCCGCAAAAGAACTGGGAGAATATGTGCCTATTGCAGGAAATGTTGATCCAGTAAATGTAATCATGCGCGGAACAAAAGAAAAGATCACAGAAGAGGTCATATCTTGTATAGAAAAAGGGAAGCATGCAAAAAAGGGATACCGCATTACTTCAGGATGTGATATTCCGAACGGAACAGCAATTGACAAAATGGACTGGTTTATGGAAGCAGTGAGAAAATATGGCAGATGAAGCATAGAACAAAGTGTCAGCAGAGAATAAATCTTTGCTGGCATTTTTGTTACGAATATTTTTTTGGGTTCATGGCATACTAGTCATAAATTGTGATAAAAGGGGAAGTGAAAATATGGAGGAGGCAAGAAGAAAAATCCGCATTTGCCTGGTGTGTGTTTTGACAGCTGCGGTGATCATCGGAATGATCTATTATTTCCATGATGTAAAAGGAATATCTTCCGTAAATGAAGGTACGCTTGTATTCATTTCCGGAGGTGTGAAACCATTATGGCAGTTGTGAATGAAACCATTTATATAAAAGGAGATGCGAGTGTTGAGGTCACGAAAAGAGATGTGAAGCTCGGTGATCTTGTACAGATGGAGTGCGCAAATGAGGCGGTCATTCCTAAGCTGAAGACGGTGAAGGTGACAAAATTCAGAGAGTCAGACGAGAAACACTCACATCACGGCAAGAGCAGAAAAGTCGTGTCGATCCTGAAGATCATAGAATGTATTCACAGGGAGTATCCGGGACTGGATGTGCAGAATCTTGGTGCACAGGATATTATCGTGACGTACGAAAACCAGAAGACACCGTCACCGGTTGCACACTGGATAAAAATCATCGTTGTTGTCATGATCACAGCGTCTGGGGCTGCCTTTTCGATCATGTCGTTTAACAATGACGTTAATACAACGAGACTGTTCAAACAGATATACGAGCTGGTGACAGGAACTGCTTCTGATGGATTCACAATGCTTGAAGTGACTTACAGCATTGGACTCGTGATCGGAATTCTCGTCTTTTTTAATCACTTTGGGAAAAAACGTTTTTCAGTAGATCCGACTCCAATGGAAGTGGAAATGCGTATGTACGAAAATGATATTCAGACTACGCTTGTAGAAACATATTCCAGAAAGGGGCAGGAGGAAGATGTTAGTTAAACAGATGTTACTGGCGCTGATTGGCCTGAGCTCCGGAATGCTCGTTGCCGGAGGATTGTTTTCGTTTATCATCGAGCTTGGAGTGCTGTCTGATTTTGCAGATCGTACGCACACCGGAGATAAGATCCTTCTCTATGAAGATGCTGTTGTCGTCGGAGGAATCCTTGGTAATTTATTCATTATCTTTCAGATCCAATTCCATAGTATGGGATGGATTTTGCCGATATTTGGGCTGTGTGCAGGTATTTTCACGGGATGTTGGTCAATGGCACTTGCGGAAATGCTTCAGGTATTTCCAATCTTTATCAGACGAGCGAAGATCATACGGGGAGTTCCCTGGATATTGCTTGCGACAGCAATTGGTAAAGGAATCGGATCTATCGTATTTTATTATCACAGATGGGGTTAAAAAGGAGACTTATGTATGGCAGAGATGACAGAGAAAGAAAAGAAAGCTTATCAGGAGTATGTGAAGAGAAAAACTCCGGTGCACAATCTTCCGATGAATATGATCCGTGCATTTATCACGGGAGGAATCATCTGCGTGATCGGGCAGGGAATACTGAATTACTGTGAGAAAATGGGACTTGGAAAAACAATGAGCGGTAATTGGTGTTCGTTGATTCTGGTACTGTTATCCGCATTGCTGACCGGACTTAATATTTATCCATCCATTGCAAAGTGGGGTGGAGCAGGGGCGCTGGTACCGATCACGGGTTTTGCGAATTCCGTGACCGCACCGGCGATCGAGTACAAAAAAGAAGGTCAGGTTATGGGAATCGGATGCAAGATATTTACCATTGCAGGACCGGTTATCTTATATGGCATTTTCACCAGCTGGGTGCTTGGGCTGATCTACTGGATTTTGAATCATGCAGGAGTTATGTAAGAAAGAGATAAAAAAGGTGTCACCTCACCATGGATAGAGGGGGATGCCTTTTTTACGTTGCTTTACTTTGAAAAACGGTTATATTATAATAATGAATTGAGAAAATAAGATACAAGTATTTTACTGGAGGATAAATCATGCATAGAGAAAATACAAGACGGGTGATGGTCGGAAATGTTCCGGTTGGCGGTGGTGCACCGATCTCCATTCAGTCAATGACAAATACAAAGACGGAAGATGTTGAGGCAACCGTGGCTCAGATCAAGGAGCTTACTGCCGCGGGATGTCAGATCATCCGGTGTGCGGTTCCGACGATGGAAGCTGCAAAAGCACTGAAAGAGATTAAGAAGCAGATCAGCATTCCTCTTGTTGCCGACATCCATTTTGATTACAGACTTGCAATCGCAGCGATCGAGAATGGAGCAGATAAGATCCGTATCAATCCGGGGAATATCGGCGATTCTGACAAGATCCGCGCAGTGGTTGAGAAGGCAATCGAGTATCACATCCCGATCCGTGTGGGTGTAAACAGTGGATCGCTCGAGAAAGATCTGATCGAGAAATATGGTGGGGTGACTGCAGAGGGACTCGTGGAGAGTGCCCTTGACAAGATACATATCGTTGAGAGCTTTGGACTGAAAGATATCGTTGTGAGTATCAAATCATCCGATGTGATGATGTGTATCAAAGCGCACGAACTGATTGCAGAGAAGACAGATTGTCCGGTTCATGTCGGTATTACAGAAGCAGGGCCGGTTGAAAGCGGTATGATCAAATCAAGTGTCGGTCTTGGAGTTATTCTGAATCATGGAGTAGGTGACACAATCCGTGTTTCACTTACCGGAGAACCTGTTCTGGAAGTTCGTACCGCACGGAAGATTTTATCTGCACTTGGCCTTAGAAAGAATGGAGTAGAAGTGGTATCCTGCCCGACATGCGGAAGAACACAGATCGACCTGATTAATCTCGCGACCGAGGTCGAGAAGATGGTAGAGGCATATGATTACGACATTCGTGTAGCGGTTATGGGATGTGTTGTAAACGGTCCGGGTGAAGCGAGAGAAGCAGATCTTGGAGTTGCCGGGGGACGCGGCGAAGGCCTTCTGTTCAAACACGGCGAGATCGTAAGAAAAATGCCGGAGACAGAACTTCTCGGTGCGCTGAAAGAAGAGCTGGATCAATGGAAAGAATAAACATAAAAAAGGATATCCGTTTTGGATATCCTTTGTATCATAACTCTTTAAACTGTTTGAAATGAAGAGACTGTGAAGTGACAGACAATACTATTTGAGAAAGAAGAGAGTACATTGAAGAATATAGTTGATTTACATGCACATACTGTCGCATCTGACGGCTCATGCACACCTACAGAGCTTGTGAGATACGCAAAAGAGAAGGGGCTTGCAGCACTTGCGGTCACCGATCATGATACAGTGGCAGGCCTTAATGAGGCAAAGGAAGCAGGCGAACGTTTTGGAGTGAAAATCATTCCGGGTGTGGAGCTTGGCACAAGAGTGGATGGCTGCGATGTCCATCTTGTTGCGCTTTTTATCGATGATAAAAATGAAGAGCTGCTTTCCAGTCTGGATGAAATGTCAGAGTGCCGGAAGGTGCGTAATCTGAAAATGATTGACAAACTGAAAGCTGCGGGTTTTCAGATTGACAGGAGCGATCTTTTGAAATTCCGCAAAGATCAGAATGTCGCCAGAGGGCTGATCGCGCAGCTTCTTGTGGACAGAGGATACGGGGATACGACGAAGGAAGTGACGACAAAATATCTTGGAAAAGACACGGTTGGATATGTGGAGAAAGAAGTGTTTAGCCCGGAAGAATGTATCCGGCTTGTGCATGGTGCAGGAGGACTTGTATTTGTTGCGCATCTCCACCAGATCGATCCGAAAGACCCGGATCACTGTGAGGAAATCTGCCGACGTCTGATCGAACTTGGGGCGGATGGACTGGAAACACTTTACTGTGAGTTTGACGATCACTGGAGAGCGGTGACAGAGAAGATTGCGACAGATTATGGCTGCCTGCGCTCAGGAGGAAGTGATTTCCACGGAAGGATCAAGAAAGGGCTTGACCTCGCCATTGGATACGGAGACCTTAAAGTCCCGTACTCTTTCGTGGAGGCGATGGAAGAAAAGCTTGAAAATAATCGGAAAGGAAAGAATTAAAATGTATTATTTACCGGATGGAACAGGAACTTGTGGATATTATGAATGCAGAAAATGCGGGAATCGCTTTCTCTCTTTGCAGACGATGAAGAAGATCCCGTGTCCGGATTGTGAGGCGGAGATTGATTATGAGATCGGTCCGGATGAGTCTCTCGATGATATGCTCGATACCGCAGAATTAATTGAGGTAATCGAGGGAGAAGAGCAGGTACAGAAGATGGATGCGCTTCTCAGCCTGGCGATCACCGGTGGTGATTTTGACTGGATATAGTATAAATATAGCAGAGATATGAAAGGAAAAAGAATGGTCTGTTCGTTTGATAAAGAGTAAATAGAATTCAAGGGGGAATGGATCATTTGAAATTCGTTTATAAGGAGATGAAATGTCAACCAGATATTTAATGATACAAGCGATAGGCATATTGGGCACGATACTGTTTTTTCTGTCCTTTCAATGCAAGAGCAATAAAAATCTGTTTCGTGTACAGTTTCTTTCGTATTTATTCTATACGACACATTTGTTATTATTAGGTGCTACAACCGGTGGAATCAGTTATATTCTAAATACGGTCCGCTCGTTTTGTCTGGGGAGTAAAAATGACTTCCTAAAAGGAAAAACAATGTGCAGCATACTATGTATTTTGCAGCTGATGACACTGGTACTTACGTGGGACAGGTGGTGGTCGATTCTTCCGGTGGCAGCAAATATTGCGTCAACAATAGGTGGATATTCATATAATGCGCGGAAAATCCGCATCGTCGGTATGTTCATTAACTCGCCGTTATGGATCATATATGACGTGCTGGTTGGTTCGTGGGCAGGAATACTGGACGAAGTGGCCAGCGAAGCATCCATGATCATATCAATTGTTCGATATGGATGGAAGAATCTGGACAAAATAGAAAGTTAATATTCATTTTTAGTACTCGCTCACAAACAAGGTGTGCAAAATATGGAACACCTCTCTGGCTATACTTTGGTATAGAAAGAGAGGTGCTTTTTTATGAGTAAAGTAATCAGAGTATTTGTTATGGCAGTCAGTTTGATCGTCATGTTTGCAGTCATGATCCTGTTTGGATTTGTTGAGACAGATGTTCCGACAATATTATATTTTATGATATGGATGGCGTGTGCGGGCACCTGTTATTTTTCTCTTATTGGGAGTGTAGATAAGAAAGATTGTGCGATCGCGTAATCGTCACGCGTAGTGTGCTTTATGTAACAGGGAGATTCCAGAGGAATTTCCTGTTACATGGAAAACTCCCGGGAGATCCGGATGGATCCCCTGAGAGTTCCATATCATCGCTTTGCCAGCGTTTATGTCAAAAACAGTGATATCCCATGATAGAAGAGGAAGCTTACGAGCCAGGCAACACCTAACTGGAACAGGACGTAGGCAGCAGTCCGCTTCCTGCTGTTTACCTCGCGGTAGATCGTAGCGATCGTAGCAGTACAAGGTACGTAGAGCAGACAGAATACCATCATTGCGTATGCATTTGCGATTCCGAATCCCATCGCGGTCAGTGCTGAAAAGGCAGCATTCATTCCTTCAGCGGTTGCGATATTTGAGATGCCAAACAATACACCACAGCTTGATACGACGACTTCTTTTGCGGCAATTCCTGCGATGAGTGCGACGATGATCTGCCAGTAACCGAGTCCGATCGGTTTGAATAGTGGGACGATCAGTTTTCCTATGTACGAACCAAAGCTCTGGCTGATGTCGGCGCAATATCCCTGTGGTCCGAAGTTCAGGATTACCCACATGACAACAGAGGCAAGGAAGATGACAGTTCCTGCGCGGTTCAGATAATCTTTTACCTTTTCCCAGACATAGATGGCGATCGTTCTCGGGTTTGGTGACTTATATTCCGGAAGTTCGATCAGCAGTGCGTGATCAGCAGTACTTCCATCTATTTTTGAAAGAATATATGCTACTGCGATCGCTACGAGTATTCCGAGCACATACATGGAATAGCATGCAAGCATTGCATATTTTCCAAAAAACATAGAGGAAAATAATACATAAACCGGAAGTCTCGCACTGCAGGACATGAACGGTGTGATCAGAATCGTCTTTAATCTGTCTTTTGGATGTTCCAGTGCTCTGGATGCCATAACAGCAGGGACAGAACAGCCAAATCCAACGAGAAGCGGGATGAAAGCGCGGCCGGACAGTCCAAGCCGGCTCATGATATCATCCATTACGAAGGCGACACGGGCCATATATCCACTGTCTTCCAGGAAAGCAAGTGCCAGAAACAGAATAAAAATGTTTGGAAGAAACGTAAGGATTCCTCCGACACCGGCAATGATTCCGTCAACGACAAGTGAAGTGATGATATCATTTGCATGAATGGCGTCAAGCAGCCCTCCGACGAATGTCGAAAAGTATTCAAGCCCTATTTCGAAGTATCCTTTCAGAAAATCTCCAACCGTAAATGTCAGGAAGAAGACAAGTGCCATGATCAGAAGGAAAATCGGAAGCCCCAGGTATTTCCCTGTCAGATACTGGTCGATCTTATCCGTGCGAGCCTCTTTGCTTGATTTATTGACGAGCGTTTCAGCTACGATTTCTTCAATGAAATTGTATTTTTGATTGATGATGTCTGTCTCGTGGTTTAACTTTTTGAAATCAATATTTTTTAAAGGCCATTTCTGGATGACATCCAGATCGTTTTCCAGATACTTGATCGCGAGCCATCGTTTATTTGGAAAGTCCGGGTATGTGACAAGAACATGCTCTCTGATCGCATCAATCTTATCTTCGATATAGTCTTCGTATACCATTGCAAATTCTGCGTGGTGGTTGTGCTTATGTTTTACGGACTGTGGGGTATGATGATGGTGAATCAATGGACTCTGCGCCAGTCCGGTCTGATGATGCGCAACTGCGTGCATCAGAATGGAAAGACCTGTTCTTTTTCTTGCAGAAACCGGGATCACAGGGATTCCAAGCATTTCCGGAAGGCGGTGAAGATCGATCTCCATGCCGCGTTCTTCCACAATATCCATCATGTTAAGAGCGAGGATGACAGGCTTGCCAAGTTCGATCAGCTGGAGCGTGAGATACAGATTGCGCTCCAGACTGGAAGCATCCACGACATCGATGATGACATCGATCTCATCACTCAGGATGCAGTCTCTTGAGACCCGCTCTTCCATTGTATAGGAAGTGAGGCTGTAGATACCCGGAAGGTCTATGAGTTTGTAATCCTGACCTTCAAAATGGGTATGTCCCTCTTTTTTTTCTACGGTTACACCTGGCCAGTTGGCAACTTTCAGATTCGCTCCGGTGTAGGCATTAAAGAGAGTTGTTTTGCCGCAGTTTGGGTTGCCAATAAAGCCGACATTTATCGTTTGCTTCATGTGCTTATACCTCCAAAACGTGAATGTGATCTGCTATTTTCTTTCCGACAGCAAATCGTGTTCCTCTGAATTTTACAGTCATGGAACCTTTTTTATCATTATTTAGAACAGTAATAAGGCTGCCTTCGGTAAGCCCCAGTGCCTGAAGACGTTTTTCAAGCTCTGTTTCTTCGAGTTTTACTGAGAGAACCTTATATGTGTGGTGATTCTTTCCTTCTTTTAAGAGCATAATTTTCTCCTGTTTGTTACGACTAACATCTATTACGGGAAAAGTATAGCATTCCTTTTTCACTTTTACAATGGAACAATTGATGTAAAATAAGTAAAATAATAAAAAAAATTGTAACAAAGGAATGAAATTTAGTGTGATAAAGTGTATGCGAGCTTTCTTTCTTGCGTCACTATCTGTTTCTATGGTATGATATGTAGAAAATGAGCGAAATGATAAAAGTTCGGGAAAGGAAATCATATGGAAGTATTATATAAGAGTACCAGAAATTCAGATAAAACAGTAACAGCGTCTCAGGCAATTTTAAAAGGACTTGCAGAGGACGGCGGACTGTTCGTGCCGACACAGATTCCAAAGCTTTCTGTCTCTATGGGTGAATTGAAAGAGATGTCTTACCAGGAGACTGCTTATGCTGTCATGAGAGAATTCCTGACAGATTTTACAGAGGACGAACTTCGGAACTGTATCAACAGGGCATACGACAGTAAATTTGACACAGAAGAGATCGCACCGCTTGTAAAAGTAGATGATACCTATTATCTGGAGCTGTTCCATGGTGCTACGATCGCATTTAAAGATATGGCACTTTCGATCCTTCCGCATCTTCTTACGACGTCAGCAAAGAAAAATGATGTCAAGAATGAGATCGTCATTCTTACAGCTACATCAGGAGATACAGGGAAGGCTGCAATGGCCGGATTTGCGGATGTTGAAGGGACAAAGATCATCGTGTTCTTCCCAAAGAACGGAGTCAGCAAAGTACAGGAAATGCAGATGGTGACACAGAAGGGAAAGAATGTGGATGTTGTCGCGATCCATGGAAATTTTGACAATGCACAGAATGGTGTGAAGGCAATGTTCGAAAATAAAGAGCTTGCTAAGGAACTGGCTGATAAAGGATATCAGTTCTCGTCAGCAAATTCCATCAACATAGGACGTCTCGTTCCACAGGTTGTGTATTACGTATATGCATATGCAAAGCTTCTTCAGAATGAAGAAATCAAAGACGGCGAGGAGATCAATGTTGTAGTCCCTACAGGAAACTTTGGAAATATTCTTGCAGCATATTATGCAAAGCATATGGGAGTACCGATCAGGAAGCTTGTATGTGCATCGAATGAGAATAAAGTATTGTATGATTTCTTCCGAACCGGTACATATGATAAGAAGCATCGTGAGTTCATGCTTACAACATCTCCGTCCATGGATATTCTTATTTCAAGTAACCTTGAACGACTGATCTACCAGATCGCAGGATGCGATGATAAGAAAAATGCAGAGCTTATGGCATTGCTGAAAAGCGAAGGAGTCTATGAGATCACAGACGAGATGAAGGCTGGTCTTGATGATTTTGTCGGAGGATATGCATCAGAAGAGCAGACAAAAGAGATGATCCATGAGGTATATGAAAAGACAGGATATGTGATGGATACGCATACTGCCGTGGCAGCTCATGTCTGCAAGAATTACAAAGAGACAAGCAAAGACGAGACAAAGTGTGTTGTTGCATCGACTGCAAGCCCGTATAAATTCGTGAAGAGTGTTATGACTGCGATTGATGACAAATATGCATCACAGGATGAATTTGAGCTGTTGGAAGAGCTGAGAGAAGTGTCCCAAACAGAGCTTCCAAATGCGATCAAAGAGATTTTGAACGCCAATATCCTGCATACGCTGGAGTGTGATGTTGACAAGATGGAAGAAACTGTAAAAGGGATTCTTGGGATCTAGATCACATCCTGAATGACTCTTCTGGCATTTTTATATGTGATTTTGTCGATCAGGTCATATGAGAAATGATTTTTATGAAGTTCATCAAACAGCAGATAGATTTTATCCGGTGAATCAATTTCGAAGGTACCTGACATTCCGTCAAAATCTGTTCCAATGGAGACGCAGTCTTCTCCACCATGGTTAATAAGATGTTCCAGATGTCTGACCATGTCGCTGATGCGACTGATCCTGCCTTTATTATTTTCGGATAAAAAATCCGGGTAGAAGTTTAATCCGATCACACCACCGCTTTCGGCTAATGCATGTATCATTTCATCTGTGAGATTTCTCTGGTGCGAACAAAGGGCACGGCAATTGGAATGAGATGCAACGAATGGGGTTTTGCATAATGATTTTACATCCCAGAATCCACCATCAGACAGGTGACTTACATCTACGAGCATACCAAGTTCCTGCATCCTCACAACGGCTTCTTTGCCAAAATCAGTCAAGCCCTGATTCATGGTGATCGGATCTGCTGCGTTCGGGGAACCAAAGCAGTTCTTTGAATTCCAGGTCAATGATATCAGGCGGATACCCATATGATAATAGCGTTCGAGATTTTCGATGCTGCCATTTACAGCACGACCGTCTTCAAGCGTCAGAAAGGCAGAAATGATCCCTTCACGATCATTCTTTGCCAAATCATTGTAATGCTTGGCAAGCGAGATCGTATCAGGAACCCTTTTTGTAGTATTGAGTAAGATTTGATATAAATGTTGAATGTACGCTTCATCGCCAGGATATTTTTTGCCATCATCTAAAGCATAAGATATCGGAGGCATAAAGATGGCAAAAAACTGCGCCATATTATTACCCAATTGAAGACGCTTTACATCCAGCATTGTATTTTCTAATTCAAATATATCATCTTTACCCGCAAAATAAGCTTGCATGAGAGTATCGCAATGCAGATCTATATATTTCATTTCTACCACCTTTTTCATAATTGTAATGTTGGATAAACAATACCCATAGAATTACTATGACTTATGATGGGAGGAAGGTCAATGAAAATCTGCTGAATATAGAAGAAAACAAGAAAAATGAGAAGCAAATATGATTATAAAAGAAAAGTGACAGATCCGATGTTTCGAATCTGTCACTTTCTTTTATATTACATTACAAAATAGTTTGACTTATTTTTTTATAACTGAGGACCTGCTGAGACAAGTGCTTTTCCAGACTCATTTCCTTCGTATTTTGCGAAGTTCTTAATGAAACGTCCGGCAAGGTCTTTTGCTTTTACTTCCCACTCAGATGCATCTGCGTATGTATCGCGTGGATCAAGAATAGCAGGATCAACGCCTGGAAGCTCTGTAGGAACTTCGAAGTTGAAGTATGGAATCTGTTTTGTAGGTGCATTTGCGATATCCCCGCCGAGAATTGCATCAATGATACCACGGGTATCTTTGATGGAGATACGTTTGCCTGTTCCATTCCATCCTGTGTTTACAAGGTATGCTTTTGCTCCGCTCATTTCCATTCTTTTAACAAGCTCTTCTGCATATTTTGTAGGATGAAGCTCGAGGAATGCCTGACCAAAGCAAGAAGAGAATGTTGGTGTAGGCTCTGTGATTCCACGTTCTGTACCGGCAAGTTTTGCGGTAAATCCTGACAGGAAGTAGTATTTTGTCTGCTCTGGTGTCAGGATAGATACTGGAGGAAGTACTCCGAATGCATCTGCTGACAGGAAGATTACGTTCTTTGCAGCTGGACCAGCTGATACCGGAGATACATTCTTTACGATCTTTTCGATATGATCGATCGGGTATGATACACGGGTATTTTCTGTCACGCTCTTGTCTGCGAAGTCGATCTTTCCGTTTTCATCAAGTGTAACATTCTCAAGAAGAGCGTTACGTTTGATTGCGTTATAAATGTCTGGCTCAGACTCTTTGTCAAGATTGATAACTTTTGCGTAGCATCCGCCTTCGAAGTTGAATACGCCGTTATCATCCCAGCCATGCTCGTCATCTCCGATAAGAAGACGCTTAGGATCTGTAGAAAGAGTTGTCTTACCTGTTCCTGAAAGACCGAAGAACACTGCTGTGTTTTCACCGTTCATATCTGTGTTTGCAGAACAGTGCATAGAAGCAATACCTTTCAGTGGAAGATAGTAGTTCATCATAGAGAACATACCTTTTTTCATTTCTCCGCCGTACCATGTGTTGATGATAACCTGTTCACGGCTTGTGATGTT
>JAUNDE010000033.1 GCA_030526265.1 Eubacteriales bacterium
AATAGGGGCGTGTAGCTCAGTCGGTAGAGCACTTGACTTTTAATCAAGTTGTCCGGGGTTCGAATCCCCGCACGCTCATGGAATGAAAGACGTAGATCCTGAATCAGGATTTACGTCTTTTTTGCGTTGCCATGCATCCGGAGGAAGCTGCCAGTGGCAGGTTCTGTAGGTCTACTGCTCTCAATCCCGGAATGTGACTTTTGGCACATCTTACGAAAAATGCATTAAGATAAGAAGAAACGGACTTAAATATTGGTCTTGCTTATAGAATGCGTCTATATATAAGGAGTATTTATAGAAGCTGTGAATTTGTCGAACTATGTTTGCGGTGGTAAAATAATCAATAGAGTGCAGCGATATTTTTCAATGCGAGTTTGAAGGAATATCTCTGCGCTGTTTATTATCAACAATAATTGTCAGAGTTATATAAATATGAGGGTTTCTTCTATGGGCGAAGCATATGTTAAGACAATTGAATTGCATAAAGAATTTGGACATGTCAAGGCCCTTCGTGGAGTGTCTGTATCTGCATACGAGGGAGAAATATTAGCAATCGTGGGAGATAATGGAGCAGGAAAGTCTACTTTGATCAAGATATTGTCAGGAGTGTTGAGACCGGATCAGGGGTTAATACGTGTGGGAGAGAAAGAATTCACAGGGTTAACTACGAGAGAGGCGATTGAAGCCGGAGTATCTACTGTGTATCAGGATCTGGCGCTCGGCAATACAATGGATGTAGCTTCGAATCTTTTCCTGGGGAATGAGAAGACCAGATTTGGATTTTTGAAGAAGAAAGAGATGTATCGAGAAGCGGAAAAACTGTTAATAGACTTGGGCATTAAGATTCCCGATGTGACTGTTCCGGTCGGGAATTTAAGTGGAGGTCAGAGACAGGGTGTAGCTGTTGCCCGCCTTGTGAATCGTGGTGGAAAAGTATTTATTTTCGATGAGCCGACTGCAGCGATGGGACTCAATGAGACGAATGCTGTGTTGAAGCTGATTCGAAAACTGGCTTCTGATGGATATGTTGTAATCGTGATCAGTCATAATATGCCGCAGGTGTTTGATATTTCGGATAGGATCTGTGTTATGCGTCAGGGTAAAGTTATTGGCCAGATGAAAACATGTGATACAACGATGGATGAAGTGGTATCAATGATCACAGGCGCAAAAGGGATGAAAGAACAGGTGGAGGATTAACGTGAAGAAGAAATTACAGCAACATTCATATATGATCTTTCTGGTTAGTATTCTGGTGGTGTTGATCGTGGTCTTGTCGATTGCATCTCCGTTTTTTCTTTCCTGGAGGAACTGTAGAAATATATTGAATCAGTCTGCGATCTATATGGTGTTATCCGTCGGAATGACTTTTGTGATCTGCATGGGAGAGATTGACCTGTCGGTAGGTTCTGTGATCGGATTTTCCGGAATGGTCATGGGAATGCTGTGTGTGGCAGGAGTGCCATCCATTATTGCTGCACTTGCGGGACTTGCGGTATCGTCGATAATCGGAATGATAAATGGAATACTGGTTGCTTATGGAAAAATCAGTTCATTTATTGTGACTCTGGCCAGTATGTCGGTGCTGAGAGGATTTATCCTCGTCTGGACGAATGCAAAACCAATCTATGGTTTTTCGGATATTTTTACATTTCTGGGTTCCGGAAAGATCGGACCCGTGAATGTACCAATCATATTATCACTGACAATCGCAGTGATCGGTGCAGTGATTCTGCATAAGACCTTGCTTGGAAATTATTGCCTGTTCTGTGGGAGCAGTGCACTGGCGCTGAACCGTTCAGGAGTAAATGTAAAGAAAGTAAAAATTGCAGTTTATGCACTTTGTGGACTGTGTGCAGGAATTGCAGGAATGATTGTGACAGCCAGACTGAATTCTGCGGAGCCTTTAGCAGGACAGGGATACGAGATGGACGCGATCGCAGCAGCAGTCCTTGGCGGAACAAGCATGCAGGGAGGCAAGGGGAATGTTGCCGGAACCGTAATTGCCTGTTTGATCCTGAATATTTTGAAAAATGGAATGATACTTCTTTCAGTGTCTTCTCATTATCAGGAAGTATTGACTGGAGTAATATTAGTGATCGCAGTACTTATTTCTGAAAGTAACAGAAGAAAAAGGAGTGAGATATAGAATGAGTAAAAAAGTATTATCACTTGGTGCGATAGCTATGGATATCGTGCTGAATAGCCATGAGCTGCCGAAAGATGACGGATTTGCATTTATCCAGCATGAAGAGATGTTGCCGGGAGGGAGTGCTTCCAATGTATCAGTAGCATGTGCAAGCCTTGGTATGGATGCTTATCAGACAGGAAAGATCGGTGACGACGAGATCGGTGATCAGTTCCGCAGAACGCTTGTGGCGGATCATGTGGATGATCAGTATGTGGTGACAAAAAAGAATGGTACAACACTTCATACTTACATCATTACTGCACCGGGAGGGAAACACTGTATTTTTGCAAACACAGGCGATACAGTATGTACGCTGACACCGGAAGAACTTCCGGATACGATCATGGATGAGATGGATATCTTCTATAATGATATGTTTTCACCAAAAGCAGCACTTTGGCTTGCAGAAAAAGCAAAAGAACAGGGGAAACCGGTTATTTATAACATGCAGTGTGTTCCGAGTTTTATGGAGATCTGTGGATCATCAAAAGAAGAAATTGAGCAGATGATGAAGATGTGTACGGTCTTTATCAGTGGACGAGCAGGATATGAAGAATTGACAGGGGAGTCAGATCCATATAAGGCAATGCGAATTGTACAGGATAAATATCATATAGAAAAAGGGGTGATCCTGACTGCGGGAGGCGAAGGGGCCTACTGGTATGATGGAGAACACGAGTATCATGCACCGGCATATAAAGTGGAAGCGGTAGATACAACCGGAGCAGGTGACTGCTTTATTGGAGGATTGCTGTATGCATATTTTGAAGCAGAGAGAGACGAAGCGTATGCTTTGAATTTTGCAAATGCAACAGCGGCGATGAAATGTACAATTGCAGGACCAAGAAGCCGTGCAACAGTACAGGATGTTTTGAATTTGATGGAGAAATCCATTAAAAAATAAATAAGTTTCGACAAGGAGGAACAAAATGAAAAAGAAATTAGTGAGCATGTTACTTTGCGTAACAATGGTTTCTGCTATGGTTATGGGATGTGGAAGTTCGTCTGAAGAGAAGACAGAAGAACCGGCAGAAGAGACACAGGAAGAGACAGAAGATGAGGCTGAGAACGATGGTGAGTTAACATTGTTTGAACAGGCTCTGGCACAGGTTGATGAGGATTTTGCACCATTGCCGGCAAAAGACAGCGGTGTGAAACTTGCAGCGATCGAGAGTACACTTGCCAACTCATTCTGGGTTACAATGCAGGAAGGATATGAAGATGCAGCGGCTGAGTACGGTGTAGAGATTGATGTACAGGCAACAGATTCTGATACAGATACAGAAGGCCAGCTCAATATTCTTGAAAACATGCTTATCAAAGATTATGCAGCAATTGCTGTATCACCTCTTACAGGTGACTGCTTGATTTCAGGTATCGTTAACGCTAACAACGAAGAAGTACCGATCATCACAACAGGTAACGAAGTAGATGCAGAAGCATTGAAAGCAGCAGGAGGAACACTTGCAGGTATGATCACTGTTGACTTCAAGTCACAGGGAGAGATGGGTGCTCAGTATATCGTTGATAACAATAAGAGTGATAGCAAGAAAGTTGCTATAATTGCTGGTAACGAAGGCGGTACACAGGCTGATGCACGTAGAGATGGCGCAAAAGAAGCATTTGAAGCAGCTGGATACGAAGTGGTAGCAGTTGAACAGTGTGATTTCGATGTACAGAAAGCTTATGATGCTGCTGCAGCAATTATGGAGAAAAATCCAGATCTTGCTGGTTTTGCATGTGGAAACGACGACATGGCGCTTGGTGTTGTGAAAGCACTTCAGGAAAAAGATTTGAAAGATCAGGTTATGGTCGTTGGTGTTGACTTCACAGAAGAAGCAAAAGAAGCAATTGCAGAGGGAACATATGATGCAACAGTAGCTATGTCTCCTTATCTGATGGGTAGAGAAGCTGTTATCATGATGCTGAAAGCTCTTGAAGGACAGGAAGTATCAAGCATTGGCGATAGCACACCTATGGCATTGGTTAATGCAGATAATGTAGCACAGATGTCTGATTGGCACTAATTGGTCACAGGGATCAAATGATGTCGGGGGAGATGCGTAAGCACCTCCCCTTTTTGGTATGATGACGAAGAGAAGGGAGTCGTATCTTTCTTTTCTGTGATATAATGAAAAACAGGAGCGGAATAATATGTACAGTTTAAATGACAGAATTTTAGGGTGTCTGATCGGTGCGGGAGCCGGTGATGCAATGGGTGCAGCTACTGAGAGCAGAACGACAGAGCAGATCCTTGCGTACTTCGGACACAAGGTGACGGATTTTGAAGTGACTCCAATGGATACATTTGCTCATGGAAATCAGCCCGGACAGGCAACGGATGATTTTAGTTCAGCATATTTTATCACGAGACATATTATTGATCATAACGGAGAAATCTCAGAGAAAGTAGTGAAGGAAGCGTTGATCGACTGGTCCGAACACCCGATTTTTTTCGATCGTTTTGCGGGCCCGACTACACGTATGGCGATTCGACGATATAAGGGTGAAGTGATTCCGGAGTCTGATGCGATTCAGCTGCTTCCAAGACAGGCGACAAATGGTGCCGCGATGAAGATTGCGCCGATCGGCCTCTTTAATCCGGGAAATCTGGATCAGGCAATCTATGATGCGGCAACAGTAACGATGGTGACGCATGACAATTACCTTGCTGTTTCAGGAGGAAGTGCAGTGGCTGCAGCGGTAGCAGAAGCAGTGAAGCCGGAGGCGGATGTTTACAGCGTGATCCAGGCAGGCATTTACGGAGCGAAAGAAGGTGCTCGTATCGGCAAAGAAATTGGAAGAGATGTCGCAGGTCCATCTGTGATGAAACGAATTGAAATGGCGGTAGATATTGGTCTGGGAAAGGGAAGTCAGGAAGAGAAAATGGTGGAAATTGCTGAGCGAATTGGTATGGGACTTCATGTGGCGGAGGCCATTCCAAGTGCATTTGGCTTTTTCGCGGCAAGTGGCGGTAATGCGATGGATGCAATCATCGGCGCAGTAAATGCCGGATATGATACAGACACGGTTGCAACGATGGCTGGAGGAATTGCAGGAGCACTCTGTGGATCAAGCGTGTTTCCAGAACATTTCCTGCCTGTAATGGAAAAAATCAATGGATTTGAGATAAAAAAGACGGCAGACGACGTGGAACGCATTGCGATGATTCGTCAGAAACGGGGTGAGTAGAATGTATGATAAAATATTGGGATGTATGCTTGGCGCGGCTGCGGGAGATGCCATGGGTGCTGCCACAGAGGCTAAATCAACCGGGCAGATCGAAAAGATATTCGGAGGTCGTGTAAAGGAATTTAAGAATCCTCCAAGGGATGTTCAGGCAAGAGGCAGAAAAGCCGGTCAGGTGACAGATGCATTCAGCATTCCTTATATGTTGACAGAAGATATCCTGAAAAATGACGGTGAGATATCGAAGGAGATTGGAATGGACTCCCTGCTGCGTTGGGGGGATTCGGAATATTTTGAGCCGTTTGCAGGGATGACGACGAGAAAAGCAATCATTCAGATGAATGAGCTGAAGAAAATGAATACCTGGGATTATATCGGACATCTTGGAAATAAATTGTTTAAAGGACATTATTATGCGCTGTCTTCGAATGGAGCTGCGGTAAAGGCATATCCTGCCGGCCTTTTTAGTGGCGGGAATGTGGAACTTGCAATTCAATATGCGATTGAGATCGCGATTTCTTCACATGATGATCCATGGTCTGTATCCGGGGCATGTGCAGTGGCAGCCGCAGTCAGCGAGGCAATGAATGATACTGCAAGTGTATACAGTATTGTTCAGGCGGCAAAATATGGCTGTGTGAAGGGAGAACAACTTGCCAGACAACGAGATGACCTTCATGTTTACCCAGGTCCTTCTGTTGCAAAACGTTTGGATATGGCAATTGATATCGCACTTCATACATCTGGCGGAGCAGATCCGATAGAAGAGCTGAGAGATCGAATTGGAAGTGGACCGGCAATCGCAGAGACGGTGCCGACTGCAATTGGAATCTTTATTGCAGAGCAGGGAAATACAATGAATTGTATATATGATGGAGTAAATATCGGAGATGAAACGAGTGCGATTGCAAGTATTGCAGGAGCGATTTGTGGAGCATTCCGTGGAAGTAAAAGTATTACAGATGGATATCTGGAAATTTTGAATGAACAGAATGGATTTGATCTTGAAAAACAGGCAGAAGCGGTGAGTGAGAAATGTCAGAATTTATCATAGAGTCGGCACTTTTGACACATGGATTAAAAAGCATTACAAATGAACAGTTGAAAAAAATATGGGACAGATCCTGGACGATTGCATGGCTTGAGGAGGGACGGATTATCGTCGGAGAAATGGAACGATTCTGTGAATTCCGAAAAAGAGCTGCCGGTTATAAGCGTATCAATTATTTCAACTTTGATAAACTGATTGATCAGGGGGAATCAGGGGCATTGACAGCTTCTGGAACGATGCGTGTCTGTGAGGAAAAAGGAATTCCGCTGGTAGTGACATGCGGAATCGGTGGATTAGTCAGAGGACAGGAAGTAAGGCAGTGCAATGATCTTTGGGCGCTGAGTCAATCAAGTGTATCAATGGTTGCCACAACATTTAAAGATATGTTTGATTTTTATTATACAGTTCAGTGTGCAAAGATGGCCGGAATCTCGGTATGTGCGAGCCTGGAAAATATACGGTCTGGATATCTGTTTGACCGGGCCGACAGGGAAGATAATGAGATAGAAATGTCTGAAAGTAAACTATGTGTATATGATAAATTTCCGGTGAGAATGATCCTTACCGGGAGAACTCTGTATCTGAATCCGATTCCAATTGAAAAAAGGATTGGTGATCAGGGGATTCTGGAGACGGCTGTTGCATATGGGAAAGAGCAGGAGCGGAGTGGCAAATATTTTCATCCATGTGTGAATGCGAAAATAGATGAGCTTACAAAAGGCAGATCATCAGAGATCCAGCTGGAGTCATTAGTCGAAAATATAAGATTGGCACAAAAGTTATAGAAAGGGCAGGCAATGAGAGCGAAACGAACTGTTACGAAACGGATACAGGTTTTAAAAGAAAACAGAAAAAAATATGCCAGTAAGTCTGAAATCGCAGTGCGAGATAATGCATATCGCGAAGCGATCAGACAGCATCCGGAAGCATCCGTAGAAGAGCAGCATGCCTTTGGATTTGCAAATACTTTGATGCGAAAGAAAATTCTTATACCGGAAGACGATCTTTTGGCGGGTTATCTGTTTCAGTATTCATATAATGTTAATTTTCCGATGATCGTATCTGAAGACTTTGATCCGGCGGACCGCGCAAAATTCCAGATGGATATGGACAGGGAAATCCGTGAGACAAAAGAATTGTGTGATGACGATCCTGCAGCAATGAAAGAACTTGATGAATTTGCAGATGCAGTGGAAGTGTGGCTGATCAAGCACTGGCATTCAGGCCATACGCTTGCCGGTTATGAGATGCTTCTTCAAAATGGATTTGAAGGTTTGAGGCAGCGTGTGTTACAGCAGCAGGAGTTCTGTGAGTCAGATAGAGAAAAAATGACGATCCGGGCATTTTTGACGGTACTGGATGCATGTGTGGGATATGTGAGACGGTATCGATTAGAAACAGAAAGACAGATAGCATGTGCGGATACCGAAGAAGATGTTTATCAGGATGGATTTGGAAATCGAAAAAATTGTCTGATGCGTATGAGAAAAGCGCTGAAGAACATTGAGACGAAAGCGCCGGAGAGCTTCTATGAGGCTTTGCAGCTGCTGATGCTTGCGAATGAAATGATGTACTGCGAGAATATTCCTTCTGGAATCTCGCTGGGAAGAATTGATCAGTATCTCTATTCATTTTATAAAAGAGATGTGGAATGTGGAGTTTTGAGTTATGAGGAAGCAGGAATGCTGTTAGAGACCTTTTGGTTAAAGTGCAGCTGTCAGAAAAAAGCGTATCAGAATCTTACGCTTGGAGGATGTGATGCGTCTGGCAAATGTTCGGTCAATGATTTGACATATCTTTGCCTGGAGTCAGCATCTGGTCTCAGAGTGGACCAGCCATCGGTGAATTTCAGGTGGACAGACGATATGCCAGAGGAGGCATGGCAGGCTGTTCTTGAACTCATTCGTACCGGCATGGGATTTCCGGCATTGCTTTATGATCCGTGCTGTATGAAAGCGCAGATGAGAGACGGCATATCAGAGGAAGATGTATGGAATTATGGATTCGTGGGATGTGTGGAAATGGCGGTTGCCGGAAAAGAAAACGCACTTACTGAAGCCGCGAGACTGAATCTGCCAAAACTTTTGAATCTGATGCTTCGTAATGGAAAAGATTTATGTAATAAGAAAACATTCGAGATGAAACATAAGGAAGCGGTTTCAAGCATTAAAACGTATGATGATCTGGAACGAATGTATCTGGAAGAAGTAGAGGACTGGGTGAGAAGAATTCTTCGAAATTTGAACCGAATCGGTGCGATGTATGCATCAAAATATCCGCTTCCATATCTGTCTGTGCTTACGGAGGATTGTATTTCTCTGAAGAAAGATGTGATGTCCGGCGGGGCAAGATACAGCAGTATGGGATTCAATCTGTGCGGAGTTGCAACGGCAGTAGATTCGCTGGCTGCTATCCGGGAAGTTGTTTTTGAAAAGCAGATGATTACACTGGAAGAGTTTGTGAATGTTCTGGAACAGGACTTTGAAGGGAATGAACAGTTTTATCGATTCGTGAACAGCAGAACGATGAAGTATGGAAATGACAGGGACATTGACCTGTTGGCAGCAAAGATTGAAACGTTAGTTTCAGATATTCTGAAGGAATATCGGAATTACTGGGGAGGACCGTACCGGCTTGGATTATATTCTGTGGAAGATCATGCCATCATGGGTATGCACACCGGTGCGACTGCAGACGGAAGAAAATGCGGTGAGTCGCTTTCAAATTCGTCAGGTGCATCGCAGGGAAAAGATGTACATGGTCCAACAGCACTGATAAATTCGGTGACAAAGTTCCCGATGGAGCTGTCTGGAAATGGAATGGTTCTGGATGTGAAATTTACACCGTCTTTACTGGACGAAGAGACTGGAAGTCTGGCACTTCGAAGTGTGATCGAGACTTATTTCCGCAAGGGAGGAATGGAAGTGCAGATCAGTGTTGTGTCTGGAGAGACGCTTCGTGCGGCGCAGAAGAAGCCGGAGGATTACGCGGATCTGATCGTGCGTGTCTCTGGATTTAGTGCGTATTTCTGTTCTCTCAGGAAAGCAACGCAGGATGAGATTATCAAGAGGACAGAACATACAATGTAATGTCGCAGAAAGAAGGAATCGAACATGACGAAAGATGAATTATATCGCGCGATTGCTGAACAGAAGGTGGAAATGACACCCGATGAGCGCATGAAAGCATATATGGCAGGAGAGGAAACGGACTGTATTCCTCATAGATTGCTTTCGGCAGAGGATGCGCTTGGGGTCGCATGGGGCTATGCGAAAAGAGAAATGTATGAAAACCTTGATGTTCGTGCCGAGGTGCTGAGAAAAAAGCAGGAGCTTTACGGAGATTCGACAGTTCCATTCAAACTCGGGCTCCGCGGGATGGCGATAGCACTTGGATCAGAGGAAATCGTGTCAGACTTTGGGGAAAACTATATCGGTAAGCGGTTTCTGGATGATTATGGTAAATTGCATATATTGGAAGAGTTCGATATGAAACGGAATGCGTGGATGCAAAAAAAGATCGCTTCTACAAAAGAACTGCAGAAACGTTTGCCGGGGATGAAATTGAGTGGTGGAATGGCAGGACCGATTACAACTGTGATTGCAATGCGACCGATTGAGCAGGTACTGCGCGATATGCGAAAGAACCCGGAGAATCTTCATCGAACATTGGAACTTGTGGTTGAATGTAATCTGAAATATGTGCGAACAGGATTTGAAGAGTTGGGGATTACATCCTGGTCTATTTCTGATCCGGTTACGACAACAGATATATTAGGAAAGAAGTATTTTTATGAATTTTCCGGACCTTATCTGAAAACATTGAGAGAGGGAATTGTGAGAATCACAGGGAAACAGCCGACAATTCATATCTGCGGTCGTACGAAATCTATTTGGACGGATCTGGCTGATATGGGGTTCTATATGTTAAGCCTGGATAACTGTGAAAGTATGTCTGAATTTCAGCAGATAGCAGGAGATCGTATGTTCCTGACAGGGAATGTGAAACCCGTAGATGTTATGCGGAATGGGACGATCGATGATGTGATCGAGGAAGTGAAACATTCGATTCGAACCGGTGCGGAGAATCCGAAAGGATTTATGCTGAATACCGGTTGTCAGGTTCCAATTGGAACACCACTGGAAAATATGGATGCATTCTTTTATGCTGCAAGAAAATACGGTGCGGGAGCAAGACTTGGAAAGATGCCAAAAGGAATGGAAGAATGATATTTTTCTGTGATTTTGTTCGCTAAAATTTACTTTTCCGGCATCAGGCCGTATAATTGAAATACATATTTGGGAATTAAGAACGCGTAGGCGTATTGGAGGGTAAGATATGCTTCAGGGAATTGAAATTATTTTTGCCGATCGAGATGCAATGCTTCAGTCACTCAAAAAGCAGTCGTATGAGACACGTATGAGAGATTTCCTCGCAGAACATGGTCATTATTTTGTGGAAATGAAGGAATACGTGGATCAGGCCGGGGATGGAGAAAAGGCAGCGATTGAGATTGGAGAATGCATTGCACATGCTGCGGGTACCTGTAAAAACAAGAAAGGCAAACTGGATGCGAAGACGAAATCGCAGCTGAATCTTTTTATGGTCTACTATGTATTTCCGGCAATTCTTAAGCAAGGTGAAGGGAGCAAAGTGCTCGCTGACGGTGTATTGAAAGTGTGGCGTACTGTGTTCAAAAATAAAGAGATGCAGTATACGGATTATGAGACTCTTTATCATGGGTTCAGGGAAAAAATCTTTGGTATTTTTGGATAAAGAGAATTGTTGATTGAGGAAGTTGACATTCTATATTCGTAGTGATAAGATAATTGAGCAGACGCGCTGGATTCGTTGATTTTGGTAATCAAGCGTGGCTGTAAATCAAAAAATCCGGTGCGTCTCTTAAAAAAGAGCGTGAATACTGGACTGTTTGCGGATGTGGCGGAATTGGCAGACGCGCCAGACTTAGGATCTGGTGTCTCCGACGTGCAGGTTCAAGTCCTGTCATCCGCATGGAAAAAAGTGTTGAATTCCTGTTTTGCAAGGTGTTCAGCACTTTTTTTACGATTGCAAAGCCATTGTTAAGCTGAAATGAAATGTCTGCTTCTGAATTAAGAAGCATTTCTTCAGAGATGTTTTTGATAGTCTGGTGATAAGAAAGTGTGAAAGGAGAATGGCATCATGAAAAAGAAAATTGTTTTATATAATACAGAAGGACAGGGAACTGATATTGAACAGGCTTATCTTGAGAGACGCGGACTGAGTGATAAATATGAGATTGTAAGAATTGATGGCGCGTGTGATGAGAGGTTTTTTGAGGAAGCGAGGGATGCGGAAGGTGTCAGCATTGTTTATCTGGATGTTACAGATGATGTATTTGAGAGATTACCCGCATGCAAGATATTGACGATTATGTCAATCGGAACAAATAATATTGACATGAAGTCTGCGACAAAACATGGAATCTGTGTTGGTAATGTTCCTGATTATTGCCTTGAGGAAGTGGCAGTTCATACAATCGCGCTTGTATTAGACTGCCAGAGGAAGATTACACAGCTTGACCGGACTGTAAGGAAAGGTGAATGGGATATCTATGCCTGTGGAAGGATGGAGCGTATCAGCGGTATGACGTATGGACTTGCGGCTTTTGGGAACATTCCGCAAAAGATTGTGAAGCTGATGAAACCATTCGGAGTAAATTTTGTTGCTTATGATCCGTTTGTGGCAGATGAAGTGTTTGAGCAGGCAGGCGTGCAGAAAGTAAATACGTTGGAAGAATTATTCCGTATAAGCGATATTGTATCTGTCCATACACCATTGCTGCCGGCTACGTATCATATGATCGGAAAAGAAGAACTTTCACATGCAAAGCCGGGACAGGTTATCGTGTGTACAGGCCGTGGCGGTGTCGTTGATGAAGTGGCTTTGAAAGAAGCTCTTGAAAGTGGATTGATCCGTGCTGCGGGAATTGATGTGATTGAAGATGAATCTCAGGCGTCAAGTGTTTTGAAAGGAATGGATCAGGTTGTTATGACTCCTCATGCCGCGTATTATTCGGAAGGATCTATCGTAGAAGACAGAGAGAAGAGCCTGATGCAGATCATTGAAGTTCTGGAAGAAGGAAAATATCCAACTTATCTTTGTAACAAGGACGTCATTGGAAATGCGAGATTTCTAAAATAACCAATGTTCCTACCATGAAATAGGTAACTGGATTTATGAAATGTAAGGATAAATATGATATGCTGACAGTAAGAATATTACAGCCTTTTTGAAAAGACGGAAAGTACGGGGATAATGGTATGAACGAGAGAGTGGAACAGTTTTATCAGGAACTGGATAAGGCATATGCATCAGCTACATCTTTGAAAGATGTGGAGAATTTCCTGCTGAAAGCACTGGATGACAATACTGCGGGATGTAAATTCTGCTTCAATACACTGGAAACGACGATCTGTAACGAGTTGGGTTCATTTTACCGCGGCACTGGACAATTCCAGAAGTCGGTAGAGGCGTTTGAACGTACGAAGACCCTGATCGCACAGCACATTGGTGATCGCAGCGTTGAGTATGCGACAGTCGTAAATAATCTTGCCGGAACGTATCGTGTTGCCGGAGAGCTGAATAAAGCAAAACTCTGCTTTATCGAGTGCGCCGCAATCTATGAGGGAACAGTCGGAAAAGAAAATACACTTTACTGCAGCGTGCTGAATAATCTCGCACTTGTTTATCAGGATGAAGGAGATTATAAAAGCGCGGAAGAAAATCTTCGCAGTGCACTTGCATTTGCGACAAATCTTCCGGCAGAGCAGCCGGAGTGTGCGATCACGCTCAGCAATATTGGTGCTCTGTATCTTGCTAAAAATGATCTTGCTGCAGCAAAAGAATTTCTTGTGAAGAGTGTTGAGGCATATAATAAAGTTGCAATGGATGACCGTGTGCATCTTGCAGCCGTATATAATTCTCTTGGTTCACTTTACTTCAAGGAAGGTAATCCGAACAAAGCGTTGGATGCGTTGGAGAAAGCAAAGAAACTGACATATTATCATTTCGGAGAAAATCACGAATACAAGAGTGTTTGCAATGCGATCGAGTATGTGAAAGAGTCTATGGGTGAATAAAAATGGCAACGATTGAAACGCTGATCACAAAAGAATGGAATATGTTCACGAATGTTCAGAATATTGGTGCAAGAGCATCCTGTCAGGATGATTTTGATACATTCTATATTATGCGTGCATCCCAGTTTGAGGCGTGGGATGTTCCGACGCTCAGATCTTATTTGAAGGATCTCGAGCGCGCAGAAATGGAAGGGAGAAATCTTCCTGCAGAAAAATATGGATATATGATGGAATCAACAGATCCTGTCAATTTCGAGAAGGTGAAGGATATGATTCCGAAAGTCGGAGCGGAGAAGGAAGCGCTTGTAGAAGAAATACTTTCAACGTTTTTAAAACAGACGGAGCAGTTTTTTGAAGCCCATCCTGTTTTTGTAGACAGTTCTCGTCCGTTGTATAAGACGGGAGATGTGTATTTTACATCTATTGAGACTTATACGATGGGAGAGCTGAAAACGTATTCAGAGGAGACGTTAAAGGCATATCTTGCCCATATCCGTTCTTTGGAATCAGAAGGAAAATCTATTGTTTATACGATTTATGAGAATACGGTTCGCCATTATGGGTATGAAAGTATCGAGGCAATGGAGAGGAGCAGACACAATTGAATGGTCAAAGTTTAGCAAAAGCCTACTATCTTACATATGGAAAGAATATGATCGAGTCGGAATATCCGGAGTATGTTGACAGGATCGCAGTTGGGCTTGTGGGAGACGGGTCAGAAGCATTCGGGTATGATGATGAAATATCGAGAGATCATGATTTTGGACCAAAGTTCTGTATGTGGCTGACAGATGAGGATTATGAAAAGATCGGAGATGATCTGAACCGGCGATATCATGAACTTCCGGCTGAATTTGAAGGATTTTCAAGACAGGGAAATATGGTGCATAGTGCAGGAAGACATGGAGTCAGAAGAATTTCTGAGTTTTATGCGACCTATACCGGTTCTCCGGAAGGACCTGTCGAATGGAGAGACTGGTTTCGCGTGCCGACGCACTTGTTTGCGGCGTGCACAAATGGAGTGGTGTTCAGAGATCCGCTGGGTGAATTTACAAGAATCAGAAGTCATCTTCAAAACGGAATGCCGATGGATGTGAGAAGGAAGAAGCTGGCGGCAAAGGTTTTTGCGATGGCACAGTCCGGACAGTATAATTTTGTGAGGTGTCTGGGGCATCACGAACCGGCAGCTGCTCAGATGGCACTCTATGAGTTCGTGAAGGCGTGTGTTGAGACGATCTATCTTTTGAACAATGCGCATTGTCCGTACTACAAATGGATGTTCCGGGGTCTTAGGAATCTTCCGCTGTTGTCGAATCTTGAAAAGCCGCTCAGAGAGCTGCTCGTTGATTCGGCAGATGATGCGATGAAGACTTTTGAAAAAATTGAATATATCAGCACGAGAGTCGGAAAAGAACTGGTGCGGCTTGGATATTCCGGTCTGACCTGTGATTATCTGGAGCCGCATGCGTATGAGATTCAGAATTCCATTGAAGATGAAGAAATCCGTGTGCTCCCGATCTCGTTTGGATAGTTGTAGAAAGGACTGTTGCAATAACAGTTCTTTTTTCTGCTTTTGTGTCTTGATCCTCAGACTGTAAGAAAAAAATAAGAAACAACATAAACATATTGGCAAAGTATGTTGATGATGTTATGATACTACCAACCAAAGCATTGGTGTATGAGATGATTTACAGGAAAGGAAACTACAGAAATGTCAAAAGTGTTGATTGCCATGAGCGGTGGCGTCGATTCTTCACTGGCCGCCAAGAAGATGATTGATATGGGATACGAATGTATCGGGTGTACAATGAAACTTTATCATAACGAGGATGCAGGAATAGACAGAAGAAAGACCTGCTGCTCACTCGATGATGTGGAAGATGCGCGCAATGTCGCATATAAGCTTGGAATGCGCTACTATGTCCTTAATTTCACGTACGATTTTCACGAGAAGATCATCCGTAAATTTGTCGAGAGTTATGAAAATGGAATCACACCGAATCCATGCATAGACTGTAATCGGTTTATGAAATTTGACAAGCTGTTTGAGAGGGCCAGGGTTCTTGGATGTGATTATATTGCGACCGGTCATTATGCCAGAATCGAGGAGAGGGATGGGAAGTTTCTTTTGAAAAAGGCATTGGATGATACGAAAGATCAAAGCTATGTTCTGTATTCCATGACGCAGGATCAGCTTGCGCATACATTGTTTCCTCTTGGCGATATGTGCAAGACGCAGGTGCGCGAACTTGCCAGAGAAAGCGCTTTTGTCAATGCGGATAAGCCTGACAGCCAGGATATCTGCTTTGTGCCGGATGGAGATTATGTGAAAGTCATAGAGCTGCATTCTGATAAAAAGCTTCAGGCTGGGAATTTTGTGGATAAAAAAGGGAAGATCCTTGGAAAGCACCGTGGCATCATTCACTATACGATCGGTCAGCGAAAGGGACTCGGTATTTCCTCATCGGAACCATTGTATGTATGCAGGATCTGTCGTGAAAGCGGGGATATCATTCTTGGAAACAAAGAGGATCTGATGGCGAAAAGCTGTACGGTAACTGATTTTAACTGGATCAGCGGGATTGCTCCGCAGGAAGAGTTCCGATGCAGGGCAAAGATCCGCTACAGGCAGAAAGAACAATGGGCGACGGTCACTCCGATTGGAGAGAATAACGTTCAAATCGTATTTGACGATCCGCAGCGAGCCATAACACCTGGGCAGGCAGCAGTTCTGTATGATGGTGATACGGTGATCGGCGGAGGGACGATCGAAAAATAAATGATCTGACAGGTTTCGTTAGACTATTGTCTTGAACAATGATACAATAAAATATATCAAGTTGAATCGACGATGAAATATCTGATGGAAAATATGTATTCAAAAGGAGAAGACAATGGACGCGAAGCTTTATGATAATTTTGTTAAAATATTAAAAAATGAGCTCGTACCTGCACTTGGCTGTACAGAGCCGATTGCGATCGCATTTGCAGCTGCGAAAGCAACAGAGGTGCTGGGTGAATTCCCGGATCATATTGAGATGAACTGCAGCGGAAATATCATTAAAAATGTAAAAGGTGTAACAGTTCCGAATTCCGGTGGAATGAGAGGAATCGATGTTGCGGCAATTCTTGGCGTAGTCGGAGGAGACGCTTCGAGAGATCTCGAGGTGCTCGAAGGGGTCACCAATGCGGACATTGAGAAGACAAAGGAATTAGTCGCAAGGAAGATCTGTACAACCAGACTTGTTGATGGCGTGGCAAATCTTTATATAGAAGCAATTGTGAAGGCGGGAGAACATTCAGCATCTGTTACGATCGTAAGCAATCATACGAATATTACAAGGATTGTAAAGGACGGAGAGGTACTTCTTGACAGACCGGTTGAGGCAAAGACGGAAGATGCTGGAATTGATAAATCGCAGCTTACAGTAAAGAATATTCTTGATTTTGCGGATTGCGTGGATATCAAAGATATCGATGAAGTGATCAGAAGGCAGGTTGAGATGAATACAGCGATTTCGCAGGAAGGTCTGGATAATAACTACGGTGCTCAGATTGGAAAGACATTGATGCATGTGTGGGGAAGATCTGTTACGACCCGTGCGTGTGCGAGAGCGGCAGCCGGAAGTGATGCCCGTATGGGCGGATGCTCTCTGCCGGTAGTGATCAATTCGGGAAGTGGAAATCAGGGAATGACAGTTTCGCTTCCGGTCATCACATACGCAGAAGAATGGGGCATCTCAGAAGAGAAAATGTTCCGTGCGCTCGTTGTGAGCAATCTGATTGCGATCCATCAGAAGTATTATATCGGAAGCCTTTCGGCGTACTGTGGCGCTGTCAGCGCAGCGTGCGGTGCGGGAGCCGGAATCACTTATCTCTATGGTGGTACATATGAGCAGGTTTCGCTTACGATCATCAATACACTTGGAAATGTCGGCGGTATCGTATGTGACGGTGCGAAATCTTCCTGTGCGGCAAAGATCGCATCATCAGTAGATGCGGCGCTGATGGCATTTAACCTCAGCATTCAGAATAAGAGCTTCCTTCCGGGAGAAGGAATCATTAAAGGTGATATCGAGGAAACGATTAAGAGCATGGGTTATATCGGACGTGTAGGAATGAGAGGAACAGATACAGAGATTTTGAATATTATGATCGATCGTGTTGACGTTGATCAGGAGTGCTGATTATCTCAGTCGAAGTTGTGCGTTCGACTTGAATTCCTGAGAGGTATGCAAAAGGACGAGATGGTGTGAACATCTCGTCCTTTTATATTTATGAATTTACAGAAACTTCTCCGGAAAGAACTGCTTTGTAATCTTCATAATTCTTCTTCAGCATTTCCGGCGGATTTAATCCATATGGGCACTTGCTGATACAGGAACCACAATGGATACAATTCTCGATTTTCTTCATGTTTTCCTGCCAGGTACTTCCGGTGAATGTCTGATAATTTGATCTTCGAAGAAGAAGGGACATTCTTGCACATTGATTGATAGGGATACCTGCAGGACATGGGAGACAATAACCACATCCACGGCAAAAATCGCCGCTTAATTCGGAGATGTCTTTTTCAGATTATTTATTCTTTGTCTTCTGCAAGCTTAAGCACTGCTTCTGCTGTTCTGATATCAGTGATCAGCACATCCAGATAATTGCCATTCAGAGCTCCGAAGATCGAACGCTCCTTTTTCCTTCCGCCGCCCATTCCAATGACACATTTGTGGTTTGGCAGATCTTTGATATCAATGGAAACAATCCGGTTGTTTAATGTTGTATCACAGGTATTTCCGTTAATATCGAAGAAATTACCGCAGATATCGCCGACAGCATGGGCGTTGACAAGCTCGTTGATGACAGTGGTGTCAAATGGATAATCGGAGAGACGAACAGCATCTTTTTCCGGTTCCTCACCGATTCCGACCAGTGTCGCATCCAGTTCGTGTGATGCTTTGATGATCGATGCAATATCAGGTTCCTGTTTCATTGCTGCGCAGACACTTTCGCTCTGGCACATGAATGGTGCAGTAATGATATGAGCGTTTCCGTCATATTTTTTAACGAGCTGCTGTGCAAGGATATTTGGCTGGAAATCTGCACTCTGCGCAGAACCACCTACCAGTGTGCACACGAGAATGTTTTGAATGGATTTATTTGTACTCAGATTCTCGATCATCTGGTTGAGGGTGCGTCCCCATGTGAGACCGATCTTCATGTTGCTCTGAACGATCTGCTCGAAGTAAGCGGCAGCCTCGGATGCGATCCTGGCTGTAATGCCGTCTTCGTCTGTATTGGAGCAGTCGACCAGCTTAATGTCCTGAAGACCAAATTTCTTTCGAAGTTTTTCTTCCAGTTTAAGTGTCTTCATCTTACCTCGGATATCAATGATCTCAAATTTGATCATACCCTCTGCTTTGGCCTCTTCAAGAAGTCTTCCAAGGGTAACACGCGAAACATTTAGCATCTTTGCAATCTCGGTCTGAGTATATCCTTCTTCATATAAATAATATAGTGCTTTTAATTTCAGATAATATCTGTGTTCCTGTGAAATAGACATTGTATCTTCCTTTCTGTCGATAAAAAACAAAGCTATTATGTTATTTTATCATACCAAAATTTGTTATTCAAGACAGGGGTGTAATATTGGAAAGTTGTCGTGTAATATTGGAAAAATTGTTGTTTGAAAAGCTGTAAAATGAGAAAATGATATTGACATTCAAAGTCCCCGGTGTTAAATTAGAAGCATAGAAAATTTACTTTTGAAAAGAAAGTATACAAATGTAAACTTAAATGTTTGGGAGGAGATAACTATGGAAGGATTTAATGTTAAAGACAAGAGTTTATTGGAAAACAAAGAATTTCTTCAAGAGTTGATGGAGCGTATGATGCTCGTACATACTTTTGAAGAGCGCGCATTCTGGCTTTTCGGACAGGGTCTTGTACACGGAACAATGCACCTTAGTATTGGAGAGGAAGCAACAGGTGTTGGTACAACAGCTGCTCTTACAAAAGAGGATTACCTGCTTGCTACACACCGCGGACACGGACAGGCTCTTGGAAAAGGTGTTAATGTAAACGACATGATGGCAGAGATTCTTGCCCGTGCTACAGGAACAAACCATGGTAAAGGCGGATCCATGCATATCTGTGACTTTGACAATGGTATCCTTGGTGCAAATGGTATCGTTGGCGGTAACGGACCAATCGCATGTGGTGCAGGTCTCAGCATTAAGATGCAGAATATTCCTAACCGTGTCTGTGCTGCATTCTTTGGTGACGGTGCATCAAACGAAGGTGCGATCCTTGAGTCAATGAACCTTGCTTCTGTCTGGGAACTTCCGGTAATGTTTATCCTTACAGATAATGGATATGGAATGTCTACTGCAAAAGCAAAAGCAACAAAGACAGTAGACTTTGGAAAGAGAGCAGAAGCTTTCGGATTTAAAGCATATGAATGTGATGGTAACGATGTCCTCGCTGTATATGAGACAGTGAAAGAAGCTCGTGAATACGTAGTTGCAGGTAACGGTCCGGTTCTTGTTGTAGAGAATACATACAGAACATCAGGACACTCAAAATCAGACAATAACAAATATCGTACAAAAGAAGAGATCAAGTATTGGGAAGATCACAGCCCGATCGTTCGTTTCCGCGAATTCCTTGTTGAGAGCGGAATCTTTACAGGTGAAGAAGTAGATGCTATGCAGGCACATGCAGACAAAGTGATCGAAGATGCAATTGAGTACGCAAAAGCTCAGCCGCAGCCGGTTGTTGAAGATTTGGAAGCTGACGTATACGCAGAGTAGTTAGGAGGATAAAAAGATGAGTGAGATGAGAAAAATTTCTTATAGAGACGCTGTTCGTGAAGCTATGGTTGAAGAAATGCGTCGCGATGAAAGCGTATTTTTGATGGGTGAAGATATTGGTGTTTACGATGGAGCATTCGGTGTTTCAAAAGGAATGCTTGCGGAGTTCGGACCGGAGAGAGTTCGCGAGACTCCTATCTCTGAGCAGGCTTTCATGGGAGCCGGTGTTGGTGCGGCTATTACAGGTATGCGTCCGATCGTTGAGCTGATGTTCTCTGATTTCATGACAGTATGTTATGACCAGATCATCAACCAGGCAGCTAAGATGCACTTCATGTTCGCAGGGAAAGTAAACGTACCAATGGTTATCCGTACACCGGAAGGCGGTGGTACAGGTGCAGCTGCTCAGCACTCACAGTCACTTGCACAGATGTACTTGCATGTACCGGGACTTAAAGTTGTAGTTCCTTCTACACCATACGATGCAAAAGGTCTTCTGAAACAGGCAATCCGTGATAACAACCCTGTAGTATTCCTTGAGCAGAAGAAACTTTACAATGTAAAAGGTCTTGTTCCGGACGAAGATTATACAATCCCATTCGGTGTCGCTGATGTGAAGAGAGAAGGTACAGATGTAACGATCATCACATACGGAAGAATGGTACAGATGAGTCTTGATGTTGCTGAGAAGCTTGCTGAGGAAGGTATCAGTGTTGAGGTTATTGACCTTCGTACACTTTCTCCACTTGACTCAAAAACAATCATCGAATCAGCTAAGAAAACACATAGAGTAGTAATCGTTCATGAAGCTGTTCAGTTTGGTGGATTTGGCGGTGAGATCGCTGCACAGATCACAGACAGCGAAGCTTTCTACTATCTTGATGCTCCGATCAAACGTGTTGGTGCTCTGTACTGCCCGGTACCATTCAACCCTGTACTTGAGGCTGAGACATTCCCTACACCGGCGAAGATCGAAGCTGCAGTAAGAGAGACTTTATAGTAAGGAGGAATCGTAAATGGCAATAGAATTAACGATGCCAAAGAACGATATGGACATGGAAGAGGGTACTATCGTCAAATGGCTTAAGAATGTTGGCGACAAAGTCGAAAAGGGCGAGATGTTCATGGAAATCGAAACAGACAAGACTTCTATGGAAATCGAAGCTCCTGCATCCGGAGTTCTCCTTGCACAGTTATATCAGGGAGGAGATGTCGTTCCGGTAAATACAGTTATGGGATATATCGGAGAGGCCGGAGAAGCTGTTCCTGCACCAGGTGCTGCTGCACCGGCAGCAGAGGCTCCGAAAGCAGAGAAAGAAGCAGCACCGGAAGCTGTAAAAGCTCCTGTAAAAGTTCTTTCTGATGCAAGTGGAATTCCTGCAACTCCTTATGCTAAGAAACTCGCAAAAGACAATGGAATCGATCTCGCAGAAGTAGTTGCAACAGGACGTCACGGTGAGATCCGTGCGATCGATGTGATCACAGCGATCGAGGCTTCACCTGTAGCAACACCACTTGCAAAGGCAATGGCAGCTGATCTCGGCGTTGATCTCACAACAGTTCAGGGATCAGGATACCGCGGAAAGATCCTCAGTGATGACATTAAGGCAGCTCTTTCACAGGCTCAGACAGCAGCTGAAGAAGAGAACATCGCAGAGGCAATCAAAGAAATCGAAGAAGTACTTGAGCGCAGAAAACTTTCTTCAATGCGTAAGGCAATCATGAGAAATATGAACTCAAGTCATACAGAGATTCCAAGTGTTACACAGAATATCAAAGTTGACGTTACAGAGCTCCTTGCTCTTCGTGCTAAGATCAATGAAGGTAAAGAGAAAGCAGAGAAAGTATCTGTGAATGACCTCATCATCAAGGCAGTAGGAAAGGCAACGGCGAAATTTGAAAGATTCCGCATGACTCTGGAAGACAATGAATATGTTATCCATAATCAGGTGAATGTCGGAATGGCAGTTGGAATTACAGACGGACTGGTTGTACCTGTAATTAAGGATGTAGATAAGAAAACACTTCTTCAGGTTTCACAGGATGCAAAAGAACTTGCTAAGAAAGCAAGGGATGGCAAATTGAAATCAAATGAAATGGGCGACGGACGTATCACAATCTCTAACATTGGTATGTACGGTACACACAGCTTCACACCTATCATCAACCAGCCGGAGGCTTCTATTGTTGGCGTATGCGGTACAGAAGATGAACTCGCACTTGTAAACGGACAGGTTGTAGTCCGCAAGAAGATGATGATCTGTGTGACATTCGACCACAGAATCCTGAACGGAACAGAAGTCTGCGAATTTGAATCATACCTTAAGGGATTACTTGAAAACCCGGTTTCAATTTTGATTTAATCTAGGAGGATAATACATGGCAACAGAATTAACAATGCCAAAGAACGACATGGACATGGTAGAAGGTACTATTGTCAAATGGCTTAAAAATGTTGGCGATAAAGTAGAAAAAGGCGAGATGTTCATGGAGATCGAGACAGATAAGACTTCTATGGAGATCGAAGCCCCTGCAGCGGGAGTTCTTCTTGCTCAGTTATACCAGGGCGGAGATGTCGTTCCGGTAAATACAGTTATGGGATATATCGGAGAGGCCGGTGAAGCGGTTCCGACACCAGGTGCAGCTGCACCAAAGGCTGAGGAGAAAGCACCGGAGGCTCCAAAAGCAGAGGCTGTGGCACCAAAGGCTGAAAAGAAAGACGGCGAATATGATGTAGCTGTGATCGGTGGAGGCCCTGCAGGATATGTAGCTGCGATCAGAGCTGCACAGCTTGGCGCTAAAGTGGTTATTTTTGAGAAAGATACAGTTGGCGGAACATGTCTGAACAGAGGATGCATCCCTACAAAGACATATCTTAAAACAGCAGAATACATTCACCATATCGACGCTGCAAAGAGCAGAGGAATCGTTGTGAACGCAGAGCACAGTGTTGATATGCCAAAAGTTGTTGCATACAAGAATAAAGTTGTGAAAACACTTACCGGTGGTGTTGCTTCTCTTCTTAAGAGCAATGAATGTACATTGGTGAAGGGTGAGGCGAGCCTTAAGGATGAGACAACAGTAAAGTGTGACGGAAAAGAATACAAAGCAGACAAGATCATCCTTTGTGGCGGATCAAAAGCAATCCGTATTCCGATTCCTGGGGTAGATCATCCGGCAGTTATGACAAGTGATGAGATCCTTGACATGAAGGAAGTTCCGGCACGTCTTGGTATCATCGGCGGTGGTGTAATCGGATGTGAGCTTGCTTCAGCATTCAGTGCTTTCGGAAGCAAGGTAACGATCGTTGAAGCTATGGATCGCGTTGTTTCTATGCTTGACAAAGACATTTCTGCAGAAGTTGACAAAACTCTGAAGAAATCAGGCGCGAGCGTAAACTGTGGACGTAAAGTACTCGAGATCAAAGATAACAATGGATGTCCGGTTATTGTAACAGATAATGGTGAGTTCGAATGTGATAAAGTACTTCTTTCAATCGGAAGAGCTGCAGACCTTACATGTCTCGGAGATATCGCAGATAAATTTAAAGTAGAGCGTGGAAAAGTTGTTGTAGATGACACAATGAAAACATCTGTGGCAAACATCTACGCATGTGGAGACCTCAACGGACGTATCATGCTTGCTCACTCAGCATTCAAGATGGGTGAAGTTGCAGCTGAAAATGCAGTAAAAGGATCTGACATTAAATGTGATCTGAGATATGTGCCAAGCTGTCTCTACCTCTCACCGGAAGCTGCTTCTGTAGGTCTTACAGAGGAAAAAGCAAGAGAGCTTCATCCGGAAGGAATCCGTGTTGGTAAATTCAACATGGCTGCTAACGGAAGATGTGTGGCATCCGGAGAAAGAGTTGGATTTATCAAAGTAATCGCTGATAACAAATATGGACAGATTCTCGGTGTTCATATGGTTGGCGGAGTTGCATCAGAGATGATCGCAGAGCCAACAGCTTTGATGCAGATGGAAGTTACAGTAAATGAAGTTGCTGAATCAATCATCCATGCACATCCAAGCTACTCAGAAGCATTTGCAGAGGCATGTGCAGATGCTCTTGGAATCTGTATCCATCAGCCTGCAAAGAAGAAATAATAATTATTTTGCTGAAAATTAGTTCTTCCAGGAGCTAGTTTCTTCCTTAAATGTTTAATGAATGGAAAAAGCTGTCGCAAAAGCGGCAGCTTTTTTCGGTTTGCGCGCCATGGGCGCGCTCTAACGGGTGCAAGTCCCGAACATGC
>JAUNDE010000076.1 GCA_030526265.1 Eubacteriales bacterium
AGAGACTAACTATTAAAAGTCAAGTCTTAAAATGATATTTTTTGAATAAAGTACAGAAATGTATTTTAGATATATTTTGAACTCAGTTGGAGTTCTTTGAACCTTGAAAACTGCATGACAAAAAGAGCATCGTGATAGGTGCTCAAAGTGGAGTATTGAATTAGAATTGATTAAGCTGCTTTGATGTATTGCTGATTCGATTTCTCAAGATGATAAATGACACGAACCAGTTTTTTTACAGCATGCGATATGGCGACGTTATAGTGTTTGCCTTCAGCTCGTTTCTTGGCAAGATATTCAGCAAATGTCGGATCCCAGTGACAGACATACTTGGTGGCATTGTATAGAGCATATCGCAAGTATCGAGAACCACGCTTTTCCATATGTGCATAAGCACCATCCAGTTGTCCGGATTGATATGTAGACGGTGAGAAACCGGCATATGCCAGGATTTTATCAGGGGAATTAAAACGACTGAAATCACCGATTTCAGCGATAATCATAGCACCCATACGATAATTTATTCCGGGAATGCTTAGGATAGGAGAGTTGATTTCATCCATAATGCGTTTGATTTCATTTTCGATTTCATCAATCTCAAAATCGAGTTCCTGAATTAGTTTGATGGTGTGTTTTAACTCAAGTGATTTGGCTGGCATATTTGAGCCGATAGAAGCTCTTGCAGTTTCTCTAAATGTAATGGCAGTATCTTTACCGTATCGACCTTTAGAAGCTTCTGAAAGAAGATTTGTAAGTCTGGTAAGATGAGCATTGGCTACCTGTTTTGCACCAGGAAACTCAGAGAGCATTGCATATACGGATGCTATATGAAGTTGTGGGACCAGCTTTTCTAATTCAGGGAATAAGATACAGACAAGTCTTGAAACGGAAGTTTTCAGTTTGGCACGTTCTTTTACTTTATCAAAACGATAACGAGTTAATGACTTTAGCTCTTCGTTGTGATAAGATGTGTCTGAGTAGGACTTTAAGTTCACATCGGACATTAGCATGGAAGCAATCGTGCGGGCATCTACTTTATCCGTTTTCGTCTGTCTAAGGCTTAGACTTTTTCTGTACAGATTTGTATGTAACGGATTGATAACATAGGCGGGCAAACCTTTATCAATGAGATATCCTAAAAGATTGTAACTGTAGTGTCCTGTGGCTTCCAGCCCTACTTTTACTTTTGTTACATCTTCCATAACGGATTCAATCTTTTGATAAAGTTCACTGAAACCATCCAGGTTGTTAGAAATGGTAAATGCTTTAAATAACACTTCTCCATCCGAGTTTGTGATAAAGCAATCATGCTTATCCTTAGCAACATCAATTCCTACGTAAATCATCATAATCTCCTTTAAAATGTATTTGATACTGTTTTAGAACCACAGGTGCTCCTTGCGATTGTAACCTCGTTCTAAATAAACCGTCATGCGGTATCTAACTGATTAACAAATAAACAAAGAGACTGTGGTTGGAGCCTCTCAAAAACCATCTGGTGGTAGGAGAAAAAAACCAATCCACAGCATCTTATATATCATAGTCGAACCTACAGAAGAGGTAAAGAATAGACTATGAGTTAATAGTTAAAAAGACCTTGGAGAGGGTCTTTAAAAACTACCACTATATAATACGAGGAGGAAAAACATATGGAGTTAAAAACACCACTTTATGATGCACATGTAAAAGCAGGCGGAAAAATCGTTCCATTTGGCGGTTATCTTTTGCCGGTTCAGTACAAAACAGGCGTGATCAAAGAGCATATGGCAGTTCGTACAGAGGCAGGACTGTTTGATGTTTCTCACATGGGAGAGATCCTCTGTGAAGGAAAAGATGCTCTTGCAAATCTCGAGAAGATGCTGACGAACAGCTTCCTGAATATGGTTGACGGACAGGCGCGTTACAGCCCGATGTGCAACGAAAACGGCGGAACGGTTGACGATCTGATCGTTTACAAGAGAGCAGACGAAAAGTATTTTATCGTAGTAAATGCTGCAAATAAGGATAAGGATTATCAGTGGATGCTTGATCATCAGTTTGGAGAAGTGACGATCACAGATGTTTCTTCTGAATACGGACAGCTGGCACTTCAGGGACCGAAGGCGATCGATATCCTTAAGAAGCTTACATCAGAAGAAAATATTCCTGCGAAATATTACCATGCCAGATTTGATGTAGAGGTTGCCGGAATACCTTGTATCGTTTCAAAGACAGGATACACCGGAGAAGACGGTGTGGAGATTTATCTTCCATCTGAAAAGGCAGAGGAGATGTGGGATGCACTTTTAGAGGCAGGAAAAGAGGATGGCCTGATCCCATGTGGACTTGGTGCGAGAGATACACTTCGTATGGAAGCTGCAATGCCGCTCTACGGACATGAGATGACAGATGATATCACACCTCTTGAGACAGGACTGAAATTTGCAGTGAAGATGCAGAAAGAAGATTTCATCGGAAAAGCAGCGCTCGAAGCAAAGGGAACACCTTCCATCAAGCGCGTTGGCCTGAAAGTAACAGGACGCGGAATTATCCGCGAGCATCAGCCGGTACTCGTAGATGGAACAGAGATCGGACATACAACATCCGGAACACACTGTCCATATCTCGGATATCCGATCGCAATGGCACTTGTAAATGCAGACACCTGTGAGATCGGTTCGAGCGTTCAGGTGGAAGTGCGCGGAAGACAGGTTGAAGCAGAGGTCGTAGCGCTTCCATTCTATAAGAGAGCAAAATAATCTGTATTTGTGCAGCAGGACAAAATGAGACGCTATTGAACTGTCGTATGAAATCTCAGATGATATCTGTACATAAGGCGGGGAAGCCTTGAAAATATAATAAAAACAAATAAAAGGAGATTAAAAAATGGAATTAAGAGCAGAATTGAAATATTCAAAATCACATGAGTGGGTAAAAGAAGAGGACGGAATCGTTGTGATCGGTATCTCAGACTTCGCACAGGAAGAACTTGGAGACCTCGTATTTGTAAATCTTCCGGAAGTAGGAGATGAAATCACAATGGGAACTCCATTTGCTGATGTTGAGTCTGTAAAAGCAGTTTCAGATGTATATTCACCGGTATCAGGAATCGTGTGTGAAGTAAATGAAGAACTTCTCGATACACCGGAAGCAATCAATGAAGATGCATATGGTGCATGGTTTGTAAAGGTAAAAGAAGTTACAGAGACAGAGGAACTCCTTTCAGCAGAAGAGTACGAAGCTTTCGTGGAGAGCGAGCAGGAATAATACAGACGGAAAATGATATACGAATAGAAGCAGAAAGGCGGTGACCCCCCCTATGGGAAGCTATGTACCGAATACGCTGGATGAACGCCAGCAGATGATCGAAGAAATCGGCTTTGAGCGTATTGAAGATTTGTTTGGCCACGTTCCGGAACAGGTGAAATTAAAAGGTGAGCTTAACATTCCGGAAGGAAAAACAGAGCTTGAAGTTCGAAGAGCAATGTCAAAGATTGCAGCAAAGAATAGAGTTTTTGAGAGTATTTTCCGCGGTGCGGGTTCGTACAGACACTTCATCCCTTCCATGGTAAAGAGTGTTATTTCAAAAGAGAACCTCATGACTGCATACACTCCATATCAGGCAGAGATCAGTCAGGGAATCCTGCAGTCGATCTTTGAATATCAGACAATGATCTGTGA
>JAUNDE010000077.1 GCA_030526265.1 Eubacteriales bacterium
TAAATATACGCCAAAAGGCTCCAATATTCTGATTAAAACCTGGAAACAGGGAGACAAAGCTGTTATATCCATTGCTGATGACGGAGAAGGAATACCTGATGAAATGAAAGCGCAGGTATTTGATATGTTTTACAGCGGAGCGAATAAAATAGCTGACAGCCGTCGCAGCTTAGGACTGGGATTGTCGCTGTGTCGTTCTATTGTAAATGCACACGGCGGGAAAATAACAGTATCAGACAATAAGCCGCACGGCGCGGTATTTACCATTACATTACCTGTCGGGGAGGTAGAAATTCATGAATAAACCTTTGATATTAGTTGTAGAAGATGATAATTCAGTCAAAAATCTTATTACAACGACCCTTAAAGCACACGATTACAAATACTTAACCGCACAAAATGGTGCAGATGCTATATTAGAAGCGTCGTCGCACAATCCGGATATTGTTTTACTTGATTTGGGACTTCCGGATATTGACGGTGTCGATGTGATCAGAAAAATCCGCACCTGGTCGAATATGCCGATTATTGTTATCAGCGCACGAAGTGAAGACAGCGATAAAATCGACGCACTTGATGAGGGTGCAGACGATTACCTGACCAAACCGTTTTCTGTGGAAGAACTATTAGCAAGGCTTCGGGTTACGCAAAGGCGGCTTAATATGATGCAAAATGAAACAGCAGTCGAAGCATCTGTTTTCAGAAACGGTAAGATGCGTATCGATTATGCTGCAGGCTGCGCCTATTTGGGTGATGAAGAATTGCACCTCACACCTATTGAATATAAACTTCTATGCCTGCTTTCAAGAAACATAGGAAAAGTATTAACCCATACTTTTATTACGCAAAACATATGGGGAAGCAGTTGGGATAACGATATTGCATCTCTGCGAGTCTTTATGGCAACTCTTCGTAAAAAACTGGAAAAAGACGAAGATTCTCCACAATACATTCAAACGCATATCGGTGTCGGTTACAGAATGATGAAGGTTGAATAATCATTTGTGAGGCAATCATTTCATCATATTCGTTGGGTGAAAAATAATATTTAATCATTCTTAATAGTTTCTTAATGGTTCATTCTGCTTTATGAGATTATAATAAATAAAGGAGTCGAAATATGTCGGATGTGAACAGATAAGGGTGAGTGAACTATGACACAGAAACAGAGAATGAGAAAGAGACGAAGGCGCCGTAAGATGATTCTCAGAGTTATTGGAATTACTTTGATATTCATAATTCTGATCTTTATTGGTGTTTTTATTTATATAAAAACGAGCGAAAATATTCGGATTACAGTGAAGCCCGTCAAGGAATCCATCCTGCAGGAAGAAGAAGTGCCGAATGTGAAATGGGAAGCTAGGATCGATAAGAAATGGCATCAGAAACTGTTGCTCGATTTGAAAGGATTCTATACAGTTGGGGATCTGATAGAGGATTTAAAAAAAGGTGAATATCTAAGCTCTGAGACGGCAGCTGATGTCAATATAGAAGGAGAATATCCGGTAGAAGTAACGATGGACAACAGCTATAAAATGATGAAAAATATATTTGGCTGGAAGATCGATATCGAAGTGGAAGACGGTACACTGGAGGTTAAAAACAAGGTCGGAGAATGGGACGGAACAAGATTTAAAAAATGGGATGGAACGTATCTGACGAATGAGTTCCTTACATACAAGACGAAAGTATACTACTTCGATGAAAATGGTGAAATGGTTACCGGCATGAAACAGATCGGAGATCAGATTTACTTTTTTAATGAAGACGGAGCGCGCGGTCATGGCTGGCAGGATATCGACGGAAGCAGCTATTATTTCAACGAAGAAGGCGTGATGCAGACCGGCTGGCAGGAAATTGCAGGCAATACATATTATCTCGGTGCAGACGGAAAAAAGGTCACAGGTGTTCAATGGGTTGGAATGATGAAATGCCGGTTTGACGAGAATGGGGTGCTGACTTCCAAAGAACACAGCGTGAATCCGGACAAGCCGATGATCGCATTGACATTTGACGATGGCCCTGGACCGGAAACGGACAGGCTGTTGGATGTATTGGAAGAAAATGATGCGCATGCTACGTTTTTCATGACAGGCGGCAATGCAAGTGCGAGGCCGGAGACGGTGCAGAGAATGCTGGCACTTGGATGTGAACTCGGAAATCATACATGGAACCATCCTCAGCTTACAAAGCTGGATGTATCCGGGATTCAGAATGAAGTGGGAAGTACGAACAGTGCGATTGCTTCTGCGTGCGGAAGTCCGGCGACCGTGCTCAGACCTCCGTATGGGGATTATAACAGCAGTGTGCTTTCGGCAGCAGGGATGCCGGCGATTCTCTGGTCAGTGGATACACTGGACTGGAAGACAAAGAGTAAAGTTCAGACAGTTGAGTCAATCATGAGTGCGAAAGATGGAGATATTGTTCTGATGCATGATATTCATACATGGAGCATCGATGCGGCGATTGAGGCGATACCGAAGCTCATCGAAGCCGGATATCAGCTCGTTACAGTCAGTGAGATGGCAGCAGTCCGGAATGGCGGGCTCAGTGCAGGACAGAATTACTCACATTTTTATCCATAAAGTGAATCGAACAGATTGGCATTTATCCTGTATAGATGATAGGGGAAATAAAAAATGAGATTAAAGATTTGTGGTCTTTAATCTCATTTTATTCATGTATCCGCAAGAATCTGCCGGAGGCAGTTTCTGAAAGGATACTAGGCAACGTATTTTATTCCCATCGCGTAAGCCAAAAGTCTTGAAATATCTTTGCTGTCATAAACAGCTAATTTCAGTTCTGAATATTCTTCCTGAATAGAAAGGATATTCTGCGTGAGCTTTGAATTTAAGTTTAAGCGTGAACCATCTTTTCTTATCAGTTCGATTTTACCGTTACATTCATTTACTACATTAAAAAACTCTGCTGAGTTCTCGATATGAAAAAGCTGCATTCTATTCTGACTCCTTTTCTTTATATTATTATCTGTTTGAGTCTTATTTTAGTCGGAAATCAAAAATAATCAAGATGATTTGTGTACGAAATATACAAAACAGAATGGATATAATTGTGCAATATTACCACAAACAGAAAAATAAAACTAAATTATGAACGAAAATTCGGAATTTATGTGGAAAAGCAGAATCTAAAGGAGAATACTCCAAATCAATGGTTTGGCAAGGATTGCCTATTATTCGACAGAAGGCGTGACAGTGCTTACAAAAACATCAGAACAAGATTTGAAGAATATGGGGGCTGCCCCTATTGCAGTAATTGAATTCGAAGGAGTAATCAAGTATAATATAGAAGATTTTTTGAAGATTCGATTTTTTTCCAGGACTTTGGATTATATACGCCAAGATATAACTTCGTATCTGCCGAGGAGTACAAATTAGCTCTTGATAAAATTAGAATATCGCAGAAAGAGATGATTAAGAAAGATACTGCTATAACCGGTGCAAAAAACTGGACTGTTGATGGAAGTAAATCAAAAGGATCTAAAATGGTTAATGATATGAAGAAATTATTCCTTAGGACATTTAATAGTGATTGCGAAGATGTCATAACGAGAGTTAAATACAATAATTA
>JAUNDE010000078.1 GCA_030526265.1 Eubacteriales bacterium
GCGGTGACAAAGGCCGCGCCCCCAAATAGGGAACCCAGCAGCAGCGGCAGCAGCACCTGCACCTACAGCACCGGAAGCAGAATACACAGATGTAAAATTCTCCGGTGTAAGAAAAGCAACTGCAAAAGCGATGACAACATCCTTAAGCACAATGGCACAGCTTACAATGCAGCGTAGCTTTGATGCAACAGCAATCCTGAACCTGAGAAAAGAATTGAAGGCAAACGGCGAAGCATTGGGAATGCCAAATATAACATTGAACGATATTGTAATGTTTGCGGTAGCAAAAGTTCTTATGAACCACACGGATCTGAATGCTACAATTCCACAGGAAAATGTGCTTCGTAAATTTACAAATGTGCATCTTGGAATGGCTGTTGATACAGCAAGAGGACTTATGGTTCCGACCATTCACGATGCAAACAAGATGACGTTGGCAGAGCTTTGCAGAGAAGCAAAATCACTTGCAAAGACATGTCAGGAAGGAAAAGCAACTCCGGATATGTTGGCAGGAGCAAGCTTCACAGTTTCTAACGTAGGATCTCTTGGAATCGAAACATTTACACCGGTTGTAAATCCGCCACAGGTAGCGATCCTTGGAGTTTGTGGAACACAGACAGCAGTAAAAGTAGTAAATGGAGAAATCAAGACATATCCTAAGATGGGACTTTGCCTCACATTTGACCATAGAGCAATTGACGGAACACCAGCAGGTAAGTTCTTGAAAGAGCTGTGTACAGCCCTTGAAAATTTCTCATTATTAACAATGAAATAAAAGGGAGGAGATAAAAATGAAATTTGATGTTGTAGTACTTGGCGGAGGCCCAGGCGGATACCTTGCAGCAGAAAGAGCTGCACAGGGTGGAAAAAAAGTTGTTTTGATCGAAAAACGTGCCCTCGGCGGAACCTGTTTGAATGAAGGATGTATTCCTTCCAAAGCGCTTCTTAATTCCGGAAAACTTTATGAGCATGCAAAAGACAGCGCTGGATTTGGCGTCACTGCATCTGATGTAAAGATCGACCATGCAAAAGTAATCGCAAGAAAGAATAAAGTAGTAAAAATGCTTGTATCCGGCGTTGGCATGACAATGAAAGCAAACAATGTCGAAGTTGTTATGGCAGAAGGATACGTAAAAGGAAAAACTGCAGAAGGTTTTGCAGTGGAAGCTGACGGAAAAGAATATGTAGGAGACAAACTCATCCTTGCATGCGGTTCTGTTCCGGTAGTTCCTCCGATCACAGGATTAAAAGAAGGAATCGAATCCGGATATGTTATGACAAACAAAGAGATCCTGGATATGAAAGAGCTTCCAAAAACACTTGCTGTTATGGGCGGCGGTGTCATCGGACTTGAGCTTGCATCCTACTTCAGCATGATCGGCGTGCACGTAGTAGTGATCGAAATGCTCAATAAGATTGCAGGACCAACGGAAAAAGAAGTTTCTGATCTTCTTATGAAATCCTATAAAAAACGTGGAATCGACTTCAAACTCGGATGCAAGATCACAGAGATCGCAAAAGACGGAGTCATCTACGAAGAAAAGGGTGAGATCAAGAAAGTAGAAGCAGACGCAGTTCTCTGCTCAATCGGAAGACGTGCCTTTACACAGAACATGGGAATCGAAAACTTAGGTGTTTATATGGAGCGTGGAGCAATCGTTACAGATGAACATCTTCAGACAAACGTTCCTGGTGTTTACGCTGTCGGTGATGTAAACGGAAAGATCATGCTTGCTCACACAGCTTACCGTGAAGCTGAAGTAGCTGTAAATCACATCTTAGGAAAGAAAGATTTCATGCGCTACAATGCAATTCCATCTGTTATTTACACAAATCCGGAAATCGCAAGTGTTGGTGAGACTCTGGAAAGTGCAAAAGCAAAAGGAATCGAAGCAAAAGAAGTGAAGGCATCTATGAGAATGTCCGGACGTTACCTTGCAGAAGTGGAAAAAGGAGACGGATTCTGTAAATTAGTTGTTGATACAAAGAAGAATTGCCTGATCGGCTGCCATATGATCGGAAGCTATACATCAGAGCAGATCTTTGGTGTAGCTCTTATGATCGAAAAACAGATGACGATTGAACAGATCAAAGAATTGGTATTCCCACATCCAACAGTATGTGAAGTAATCAGAGAAGCGTTGTTCATGTTATAAAAATCTACTTATCCCCTCCCCCGTGGGGGATAAGAAAAATAGAAAAAGGAGAGTAAATAAAATGCCAAAATCATTATATGTAGATCCAGATAAAATGCGTGCAGAAGGTAAGATTACATTTAAGGATATCCCGATCAATGTATACAAAAAATCTGTACAGGAAGAGCTTGATGAAGGAAACTTTACAAAAGAAGATCTGATCCGTATCTTCCGTGATATGACAATCTGCCGTGAGTTCGAGGATATGTTAAACCAGATCAAAACACAGGCAAAATATGCTGATGTTGATACAACTTATCCGGGACCGGCTCACCTTTCTCTTGGACAGGAAGCAGCAGCAGTTGGTGAGGCTTACCTTCTTACAAAAGAAGACTTCACATTCGGAAGTCACAGAAGCCACAGTGAGATTCTTGCAAAATGTCTTTCCTGTATCGAGAAACTCAGCGATGAGGAATTGATGTCTGATATGGAAAACTTCTTTGACGGAAGTACATTAAGAGCAATCCAGACAGTAAGTAAAGCTGACGGAGATGTAAAAGAACTTGCAATCGAGTTTATCGTATACGGCGCATTGGCAGAGCTGTTTGCACGTGAAAATGGTTTCCACAAAGGACTTGGCGGATCCATGCATGCATTCTTCCTTCCATTCGGTGTATATCCAAACAACGCATTGGTTGGTGGATCTGCAACAATTTCTACAGGTGCTGCACTTTTCAAAAAATGTAATGACAAAAACGGTGTTGTAGTTGCAAACTTAGGTGACGGTTCTATGGGACGTGGTCCTGTATGGGAAGCACTTTCTTTCGCTACAATGGATCAGTATAAGACATTGTGGGAAGAGTCAAGAAACGGCGGACTTCCATTGATCTTCAATATCAATAACAACAGTTATGGTATGGGTGGACAGACAAATGGTGAGACAATGGGTTATGGCGAGCTTGCACGTATGGGTGCCGGTGTTACAGAAAGCCAGTTACATGCAGAGCGTGTAGATGGATACAACCCACTTGCAGTCATTGACGCTTACCGTCGTAAACTTCCACTTGCAAAATCAGGAGAAGGTCCTGTATTCCTTGATGTAGTTACATATCGTCTCCTTGGACATTCTACATCTGACCAGAATGCATACAGAACAAAAGAAGAGATCGAAGCTTGGAGAGCTCAGGATCCATTGGTAACATACCGCAAAGCTTTGGTTGAAGCAGGTGTTGCTGATGACAGCGTATTCGAAGAAATCTGGGCAAAAACAAGAGAAAGAATGGCTCGTATCTGCCGTCTTGCAGCAGATGAGAAAGCATCTCCATATCTTGACTTTGATAAAGATCCTGCAATCGTTGAGCGTCTCATGTACAACAATG
>JAUNDE010000003.1 GCA_030526265.1 Eubacteriales bacterium
TGTACTTTATTCAAAAAATATCATTTTAAGACTTGACTTTTAATAGTTAGTCTCTAAACATTGATTCCGTATGATCTGTCACAACAGATTGTTTTATTTCACAATACCCAAAGGATCTTATGAAATAAAAAAAGACAGATACAAAAACTCCCCTCATCGGGAATATTTCTATGATCTGCCTCTGTCCTTTTACCTGAAAGATTACCCGTCTGTTTCGCAAAAAAAGCATCGATATCATTCGGTTACTTCTTCGGTACAATATCAAAATCGTTCTCCAGAGTGTCATCCGGATTTGATTCTTTTGCCTGAGAGTTTTCTGCACTTCACCTTCGGCGCCACCTCTTACGGTGATCTCTCTCAAATCTTTCATCTGACACTTTTATTCTATTGAATATGCACAACAAAGTCAACTGTTTAATATTTAACAGAGCACTTTTGCACAACACCCCAGGCGCTCTTCATTATGGCATCGGGCGTGGCGAAAAAGAGCAGAGAAAGCCGGATAATTCAAAACGAAAAGAAGACAAAATGATATATCGTCAAAACCCGTTGACTCCCTGCACTTCACTTCGGTTTTATTGCACCCGTACATCGTTCGCGATAGAAGCGTTTGCTCCTCGTACGTGTGCAAAACTCGTGAAGTTTGGTCGTCTTCCGATTGTTTTGACTGATATATCATTTTTGTCTATTTTAGTTTTTTATTTTCATGCATACTGCGATTCCCAGGGTTTTGGCGATATGTCATTTTTGTCATTTTTAAGTTTGAAATATTACAGGTTCTCTGATTCTCAGGATATAAGAAGAGGCTGCCGCTAATGCGACAGCCCCTGGAAAGTCATCTTATTCGAATGACTGCTCTGTTCTGTTGATAATCTCATCCTGCAATGGTTTTGAAAGATTGCGGAAGAAATCACTGTATCCGGCTACACGAACGATAAGATCCTTGTAGTCTTCCGGATGTTTCTGAGCCTCGATCAATGTCTGTCTGTCGATGACATTGAACTGGATGTGATGTCCATCCATTGCGAAGTATGAACGCACAAGGCTTGCCATATTGTCAAGACCTTCTTCTCCAGCCACAACGTTTGGTGTGAATTTCTGGTTAAGAAGTGTACCGGCTGTTGCAAGGTGATCCATCTTAGAGCATGATTTGATAACTGCTGTAGGACCATTTGTATCTGCAGACTTCTCTGGTGAGATACCTTCTGATACCGGCATAGATGCTTTTCTTCCGTTTGCTGTTGCCCCGATTACTTCTCCGAAGTATACGTGACATGTTGTAGGAAGCATATCTACTCCATATTTTCCACCCTTCATATTTGGACGGCCAGTGATTGTGTCATGGTAAAGAGTAAATACTGACTGCATGATGCTGTCTGCATAATCATCATCGTTACCATATTTTGGTGACTTGTCATGTACCATACGGTAGATTGCATCATACCCTTCAAAGTTTGCATCCATTGCTGCAATAAGTTCTTCCATTGTGAAGTTCTCATGATCATATACATTGTATTTGATCGCTGAGAGACAGTCTGTAATTGTACCGATACCTACACCCTGAATATAGCTTGTGTTGTATCTTGCCCCGCCTGCATTGTAGTCTTTTGCATTTGAGATACAGTCGTTTGTTACAACGGAAAGACATGGTGCCGGCATATCGTTAGCGTAGAGTTTCTCGATTACGTTGTTACCGCGAATCTTGATGTCCACGAAATGTTTCAACTGTTTTGCAAATGCATCCCAGAGTTCCTCGTATGTCTTGAAGTCTTTCGCTTCACCAAGTTTAAGACCAAGCTGTTTTCCTGAGTATGCATCGAAACCATTGTGAAGAGTGAGGTGGAAGATCTTTGGAATGTTAAGGTATCCTGTAAGGATATATGCCTCACTTCCCCAGGCTCCTGTCTCTACACATCCTGATGATCCGCCACGACGTGCATCTTCAAGAGATTTTCCGGCATTGATAAGCTCCATCATCTGAGCTTCTGTGTTATAGAATGCCGGCTGTCCCCATCCTTTACGAGAGATCTCACATGCTCTCTTAAGGAATTTCTGTGGAGTCTTTTTGCTGATCGTTACGTTTGAGTTTGGCTGTACGAGCTTCATCTCATCCATACAGTCAAGGATCAGATAACTTACCGGGTTAACACCGTTCTGTCCGTCTGGTGTAACACCACCTGTATTGATATTTGCGAAGTCTGTATATGTAGCAGATTCTTTCAATGTAATACCAACTTTTACAGGAGCCGGCTGATTGTAGAATTTTACCCAGAGACATTCGAGAAGCTCAAGTGCCTTCTCATCGTCAAGGATACCTGCTTCTGTATCAGCTTCGTAGTATTTGATCAAATGCTGGTCAAGTCTTCCTGGGCTGAATGCATCCCATGGGTTCAGCTCTGTTGTAACAGCAAGGTGTGTGAACCAGTAGAGCTGCAATGCCTGCCAGTATGTCTGTGGAGCATGTTTTGGAACAACTTCAAGATTCGCTGCGATCTGGAGAAGTTCTGCTTTTCTTGTCTCATCTGTTTCTTTCTCAGCCATCTCAAGTGCCAGTGCGTGATATCTCTCACCAAGAATGATCACTGCATCACAGGAAATGTCCATAGCTTTCAACTCTTCCTGTTTCGCAAGAGCGTCCGGATCATTGATAAAATCAAGAGCGTCCATTGTAGCTTTGATCTTTGCTTTGTAGTCCATATAACCTGTTGTGAACACCTGCTCACCACCACAGGTATGTCCCGGTCCACGCTGCTCCATGAACTCTGTGAACATTCCCGCTTCATAGCACGCATGCCACTCTGGTGTCATCTGTGCAAGAAGTTTATCTCTCATTGTTCTTCCCTGCCAGAAAGGAATGATCTCTTCAGCCTGAAGCTTACGATCTTCTTCTGTTGTATGGAAAGATACCAGTTCTCTCTCGCTCATTACTACCATGTCTTCTACGCTGTGGCAGCAAAGCTCCGGGAATGTAGGTGATGCCTGTGGATCTTTACCTTTTTCGCCAATGATCAATTCTCCATCACCAAGGTAAAGTGTTTTCTTTGAGAAGTACTCTTTGAGAACCATAGCTCTCATTACAGGAATGGAATATTTTCCATCATTCTCTCTGTAGAAATCTGTCTCGATTTTTGCTCTCTCAAGGTCAATGTGTACCGGTGTGCTTACACTGATCTCTCTGAGTTTCTGAATTCTTTCGTTCATACCACGTTTTGCCATTTTTTCTTAACCTCCTATTTTTGTATTTGTGAATCCTGCATCCTTGAAGAGCTGAACAAGAGCTTTCATCTCTTCTTTATCCGGTGCGTTTAACTCCGTTCCCTTATATTCCATATCCAGCTTAGGGTATTTGCTGCTTCCGGTATTGTGATATGGAAGCAGATTGATCTGAGCCGGTTGAATATCATGTTCTTTTAGAAACTTAATCGTCTCTTTCATATTTTCTTCTGTTCCGTTAACCTCTTTAATAGTAGGAATCCGAATATAAATTCTCGCTCCTGCTGCAGCTAATTTCGCCAGATTATCAAGGATCAGTGTGTTATCCACGCCCATGTATTCCTTATGAACCTCTGGATCCATCACTTTCACATCATATAAAAATGTGTCAACGTACGGAAGAAGTTTTTCAAATCTCTCGTATGGAGCATATCCACACGTATCAATTGTAAGTGAAATATCCTGGTGTTTCAGTTCTTTTGCGACAGCCAGAATGTAATCAAAATCCATTGTCATGACTTCGCCGCCGGAAAGAGTAACTCCTCCACCGGATTCCTCGTAAAACATCTGATCCTTCATCAGTTCTTTCACAAGCGCTTTTACACTGTATGTATACCCGATGATCTCACGAACGCCTGCCGGACAATAATTTGTACATTTGCCACAAAGCTTGCATGTATCTTTATCAAGAACCGGGTGTCCGTCAATCATCTTGAGTGCGCCATTTGGACAAACCTTTTCACATGTTCCGCATCCTGCACATTTTTCTCTGTCCACCTCCATCTCTGGCTGGTAGCGCTGTGTCTCCGGATTGTGACACCAGCGGCACTTAAGCGGACATCCTTTGAAAAATACCGAAGTTCTGATCCCGTCCCCATCATGGATGGAAAACTTCTGTATGTTTGTAATGATATTGTTCATATTTTTTTCCTCATTTAAGCATCGGTCTTTTTAGACTGTGGTTCAAACCTTAGTTTAAATTTACCATGTCGTTATTATTTTGTCAATCTGTATGTTGCATTTATCACTGCATTTATCGACATTTTTGTAAATTTCGTCATTTTGCCCAAAATCATGCCCGAATAGAACCAAACATAATTGGCATATATTCCCTGCTGAACTCACCAAGCGAATACTCTCCGTTATTCATACACCAATCCGTGACAAGTGCACGTTCACACATTGAATAATATCGCACGATCTCCTGTACGGATTTATCGACTCTTAACTCGCCTCTTTTTTGTCCTTCTTCTACGATCTCGTAGATCAGGCGAAAATAAAAGCGGTTCTGGTCGAGCAGATTGCTGCCCTCACTCTTTGTAAGCTGTGTCGCATACTGGTTTGCCAGCAATTTGTAATCGATCCTTTCCATATAACTGTGTACGCGGTAATTCAGATACATCAGTTTGTCAAAAGAATTCATATCCCCCGGCAATTCTTCTGCCAGTTCCTCATAATATCGGTCCAAAAGAGAAGCCAATGTGTTAAGAAGCGTATCCTTTCCTTTAAAATGATAATAAAATGATCCTTTTGCAACACCTGACTTCTGTACGATATCCATGATCGTTGTCTCGTCGTAGCCTTTTTCATAAAAAAGTTCCCACGCACTGTCTATAATCCTCTGTCTCATACTATTCTTTTCTTTCATAATTAAATACTCATTTTCCTCTCTGTGCGTTTCTTCCTAAATATATTTAAAATAATTGAACACGATGTTTGTAATTCATTATTATTCAAAACATAAATATACTATATTATATCCGAATTTTTCCACAAATGCAAAAGTCTGGTTGAATTTCTCAACCAGACTTTAACAATTCATTTTTCGTCGATAAATTAATTCTGCAAGTATTCAGACAACTCCTCAAAGGCCTGTTGCCTGATCAAGTCATCACCATAAACTTCCAACATGATCGGTTGGCTCAAGTCCAAAGAAAAGACTCCCAAAAGCGACTTTGCGTCTACGGTCTTTGTTCCGCTCACCAGCTTCATCTTCGCATCCACGGACTCTGTCTTTTGGATAAATCTCAGTGCTCTTTCAACATCTCCAAAATATACATTCTTCCTCTCCACGTCACACTCTCCCACCAACGTCCTGTTCAACGCCATTTTTTCGGGTAACAGCATCTACGACATCTTACGATCTTACTTTCCTGAATAACCATTGTCCCCATACTCCGGTTAATCAAATTACCAATTCCATTATATTCCCTATTTTCCACTTTTTTCGACAGAATTGGTTGATTTTTTTGTTTATTTCAACTAAAATTAAAAATAAGAGGCGATTTTTTTATGAACAATCACGATTTATTACTTCATTCCATCCTGGATGCGTATCGAACAATTATAAAATACAATACGATCACAGATGAAGTTGAGATCATCAAAGACGATCTTGATAAGATACATCCTGATAGTTTAAACTCAGAAGTTTATATCCAGGCAATCCTTGAATCCGGAATTATTTACGAGGATGACAGGCAGAAATTCCATCAGCTAAATAATGCGATGATTCGCACGCGCTGCAGCAAATCAGACAGCGGTCTGCTGCTTTCCTATCGCTATTACGACAATGGATCTCCTGTCTGGGCAAAGTTATACCTTATGATTCCTTCCAGTTATTCCGAATCAGATCCGTATGTGATTCTCTGCACTCGTAATACGCCTGCCAAAGAATCGATGCTGCAGGAATGCGATCAGCTTGTATCCGGATTGATTCATAAAACACTTAAAGCGAACCTCACTACGAATCGCTTCTGCATTATCAAGGAACCGCCTTTCGAGTCACATTTAAAGCGAAATCAGAAAAATGAAGAGTTTCTTTCCGAGCACATATTCAGCCATGAAGAGCTTGTGCATCCCGATGATGCAGCTGCTTTTGAACAACACCTGAACCATGCGTATATAAGGAATTATTTCCGAAAGGGAAATACCGATTTCACATTCTATTACCGAAGGCTCGTCTACGGGTTGTACCGTTGGGTCAAGCTGATCATTCTTCCCGCATCGGACTACAGTGTTGACAATGAAGTGTTCTACTATTATGTGATTGATATTCACAAGGAGATGCTAAATGTCTTAGACATCAATGCGGCCTCCAATTATGCATATTATTATGGAAATAATAAACACAAATTTGCAGAAGGCTACTATGAAAATCTGCTCCAGATATTGGAGCTGTTTACGCATTCCTATATCGACTTTTATGCGATCGATCTGGAAAGAGACCTGTTTACCAACTATAAGATCAGCAAAAATCCACTGAAACATACGATTCCATACGTTGGAAGCTACACACAAAGCACAGCGGATTTTCTGCAGACTCACTTTTCAAAGGAGCAGATAGAACAGCTCTTACCTTATTCCACATCCGAAAAGCTTCGTGATCTGTTAAAAGACAGACTTACATTGAGTTATTCATTCCGTTATCCGACAGGGCAGCTTGTCACTACGACCTGTGTGAAGATGGAAGCCAAAAACGGAATCCCGACCCAACTGCTCTGTTTCACCTCTCCGTGTGAAGAGGAAAAAAAGATAAAAATCCAGACATTTGGCAATTTCGAAGTGATGCACGCTGACGGAACACCGATTAAATTTTCAAGAAAGTATTCCAGGCAGCTGCTCGCTTATCTCGTGGATAAAAATGGTTTTCCGGTCACAAACAAGGATATCGTGATAGATATTCTGGAAAAAGATCCAAATGATCTGAAAGCAGTAAAATATGTTTCCACGCTGATCCGTCGACTGATCGACGATCTGGCAAAAGAGGGATATGACAATATCATTATCAAAGAACAGCGAACCATTCGTTTAGATACCGCTGCAGTCGACTGCGATTACTATCATTTTCTTGATGGTGAAGCAATGTACTGGAGCAAATACCACAACGAGTATATGAAGGAATACAGTTGGGCCGAGGAAACCAATGCCGAACTCCTTCATATTACTGATAAATAATCCCTAAATGTTCAGAGAACTCCCAAAATATCCGAAGCGATGAGTGATCTCATCATGGCTCCGAGTATTTTGGGAGTTCTCTGTTTCTGTCATATATTCTGATTCAAATCTTTGTAATATATTATTTCTTCATTATATCTCTTAAAACTGTACTTTTTGAAATATGATAACTTTCTTTCTTGATCCCCATGAATGTTCTCGACACTACATCCACAATAATGAAACCAAATGCAATAGCAAGACACGTCTCAAGAAGCACTTTCGCCTCACCCATCAAAAGACTCATATCCTGATCCACATATCCCTGCATCATATAATACAGATTCGGTCCGGGAATCAGAGGGAACACAGAAGCTGTCAGGAAAATCGTCGATGGAGCCTTGTTGATCCTTGACATTACAAATGCATACATCGCTACAAAAGTCGCTCCCATCAGAGTAGCAACAAAGTTACTCGGGTATATTTCATAGACTCCTGCATAGATCGCCCATGTAAAAAACGCTCCAACTCCGGAATAGATCACCTGAACACCTCTGATCTGGAACCAGTAGGCAAATCCAACGCAGGCAATCGTACATGAAATAAGCTGTACAATGATACTGTGCGATATGATGAATCCTTCCGACGGAGCACCATGTGTAAGCTTCATCGCAAGCACAATTCCCGCCGCAATACCGGATGCTCCAAGAACCGAATTCATAATATTGTAAAATCCGGAAATAAAGTCTTTCTGAAGCAGATCTCTGATTCCGTTCGTTGTAGCTAGCGCACTGATCAGAAGCATTACAATACCGATCATGATTCTTCCCGGATGAGAACCAATGCCATTGCGCACCATTTCTACGATAATTACTTCTGAAATAAATGCAAGAATCAGGTTATATACAAAAATATTCTTTTCTCTTTTTCCGAGCCATCCGCCGACAGCTACAATCAGGAACGAAACGATCACGGCAACAACAGCATCCAGAAATCCACAGCCAAAAAATACCGCAAATCCGGTTCCACCCATAATACCGGCAAAATATGGTGTCCATGGACGCTGACCAGGCCTGTTCATAACTTCCTCGTATTTTTCACGCAGCTCATCGAAGTCCGGAGTATTCGCACAGACATATCTCGACAGGTTATTCAAATAATCCAAACGGTCAAAGTTTGTCTCCAGATGTTCAATGTGCCTGATCTGGGTCAATATCTCTCCATCCGGAGTCTCCACTGTCACCTGCATATTGCTCGGAATAACGAAGACATCGTATCTCACAAATCCATAACTTTTGAGCATTCTGTACATACTGTCTTCCAGTCGGAAATTCTCTGCTCCGCTTTTGAGCATCGCTTCTCCAATGTCCAAAATACCCTGCAAAATCTTATCATATTTCATTTCAGCACCTCAAATTTTATTCTGATAACGAACGCGATATTCGTTTTTACGCTATTCTCATTGCGACCTGCTAATCATAGCACAGAGTTTTCCTATTCGCAATATCCAGGCTCTATCGTTTTTTTATAACATGAAATAACCCGACCGAATATTTACATCTTCGATCGGGTTATTAATGAATTTCCAGTAATTTCATTTAATACACCTTCAACTTTCTTAGATTATGAGTGGTAATTTAAGTTTTTGTTGGACTATACCTCCTATTATTATTTTTGATAATTCTACTATGGACCTCTGCCTTTCATAATAATCAACTCCCTTAAATTTCTTATCTATATAAACTCTTTAAGAGATCCAATTTTTAATAAAGACTTTCTATGCCATCGGACTATACCTCTTTCATAATATTTGGTTTTGATGGAAATTACCTAAGCCATCGGTCTGTCCTCCAAACTCTGAATCGAATCAACTCAACCTTCTCTTTTTTCTTCTCTGGAATAAACTTCCTCTGTCTGTGTTAGTGGTTCGTTTCTTTTGTTGTCTTTAATATACACCTCAGGTTTTAATTTGTCAATCATTTTTTTAAAAAAAATTATATACCCAGAATTTTCTGACTATTTGTATTATACAAGTTACAATAACCAGATGAAGAAAGGAGATTTTATCTTCGGAAACACAGTGAAGAACACAGAGAAAAAGGGCATGTACCATTACATGCCCAGATCCACTTTCATATGACTTCCGCCTCTCGTCTTCGTGACCTGAATCTGCTGCGGAATATTCTCAAGTAATTCTTCTCTGTGACTGATAATACCAACCAGCTTATTGCTGCTCGATAAGTTCAGCAGAATATCCATTGCATGATCGATCGACTTTCGGTCCAGCGTTCCAAATCCTTCATCCACAAAGAGTGCATCCATCTGGATTCCCCCAAGATTCGAAGACACGGTATCCGAAAGACCGAGTGCCAGACTAAGTGATGCCTTGAAGCTCTCACCGCCTGACAGATTACCGACCGGTCTTCTGTGCCCTGTATAGTTATCCAGGACTTCCAGGTCAAGAAATGTATTACTTTTCTTTCCAGGTGCATCTTCTTTTCGGTAAAGCTCATATTGACCGTCACTCATTGGAAGCAATCTTCTGTTTGCAGCCATGATGATCTGATCAAATCCTGCTGCCTGAACATACTGTTCCAATGTGATCTTTCCGTTTTTTGTTTGTCCCTTCACAAGTTCATATAAACGCCTGTAGATTCCATATTCCTTTCTCGCGCTTTCCAGTATTTTCTTCTGTTTTGCGATGTTCTGATATTTTTCTTTATTTGCAGTAATCCGGAATTCTGTCTGTTTCTCTTCTCTCAAAAGAATGTCTACTCGCTGCTTTTGGTAAGATACATTCTCCTGTAATTCTTCAATCGGAATCCATTCTTTATCTTTTGCATCTTCTTTTGCCTGTCTTAATTGAAGCTTGTTTGCATTTACTTCCATCTCATATTCCCGAATCTGTTTTTCATCATCCTCGATCCACTTTTTCGAAGATACTGCACCTTTTGGCAGAAACATACGAAATGCCGCTTCATCTTCAAACGCGTTCTCTGAAAGTACATGTTCAAATGTCTTTTTCAAATCCTGCTCTTCTTTTCTTCTTCTTTCTACTGTACTTTTCAGAATTTCGAGTGCAGCAGTTTCCTCTGCAATGACACGATCTGCATGCTGTTTTGATTCCCTCGCCTGCTCAATCCTGTTCAATATTTCCTTTGCCTCTTCAAAAGAAGCATTCCGAATGCGTTTTGCAGCTTCCCAGTCACCATATTCAGACTCCAGAGATACAAGAAGATCCATACGCATTTGTTCCTTCAGTTCGAAAAGTGCCGCCTTTGTGCGTTCTGCCTCTGCCAGTGCGCATTCTTTTTTGTCAGATGCGATCTGTTCTTCTCTTTTCAACTTCTTCAGTTCTTCTTCTGTCACAGATTCTTTCGGCAAAACGGCCGGCTCCGGATGATGCACAGATCCACAGACCGGACATTTTTCTCCTTCTTTCAGACCCATCGCAAGGATGCCTGCCCGGCAATTCTCCAGAACCGCCTCTGCACGCACTCTCGCCTGCACTGCATGTTCATACAATGTACGCGCTTTCACATATACAGCCTGTTTTTGATCCAGTTCCTTTTCCTTCTCTTTATAACGGGGAATTCTTTCGTCAAGGACCGAATCCAGCTTGTCCACCTGCTTTTTGAGCATCTCGGCACGTGGTTCTTCCATCTGCGCTTTTTGCATACACTCGTTTGCCACAATCGCTTTCTGTCTTGACGATTCCAGCTTTTCCTCTCTGTCTTTCGTTTCTTTTTCAATCTGTGTCACCTCTGATTTTTTCAGCTGCCACGCATCATATTCCGGTTTCACAATATAAAGTGCTGCCTTTTTGCGCTCCAATTGATCTGAAAGTGCATGTACCTCATCTTTTCTCTCTGCAAGAAGTTCCCGTTTGTTCAAAAGCATCTCAAGCCTTCGAACAAATTCATTGTTTGTCTCTGCCAATGCAAGCTTTGCTTTTGCCTCTTCGAGCACGCGTTCCCCTTCCGATAGGATTTCTTTTTTCTCGGAAAGCTTCTCTGCGTCATGCCTGATCAGGCGGTCCAGTACATCCAGAAACTCTTCCATATTCCATGCACTGTTACTTTGAAGTGCCTTGTCCTGGAGTTCCTTAAGCTCTGCGGCATCTTCCTCATTCTCCCCCGAAGACGCATCACAGAAATACTGAACAATACGATTCTCAACGGCAGCTTTCTTATCAGCACACGCATCCATGCGGTTCTTGAGCAGAAATTCCATGTTTCTGTATCCACTCGTCATAAAGATCGTGCGAAGGATCGCAGTTCGTTCTTCCGTCTTTGCGTTCAGAAGATTTCGAAACTCTCCCTGTGCAATCATTACAATCTGCTTGAACTGCTTCTCATCGATACAGAGAATCTCCCGAATCCTTTCATTGACCTGCTTTACACCCTCGATCGGATTTTCATTTTCCACATAAAGCACTGCTTTTTCTTTCTCTGTGATCACTCCGCTCCCACGCTGTTTTAGGCGTTCATAAGATGGTTGTCTCCACACGCGGTACTTACGTCCCTGATGAGAAAAACTGAATTCAACATAGCTTTCCGCCTCTGGTGATGCATATTCACTTCGGAGGTTTTTCGTATCACGGTAGCTTCCACTCGTAATTCCAAAAAGAGCAAAACAGATCGCATCGAAGATCGTCGTTTTTCCGGCACCGGTATCACCACAGATCAAAAACAACCCTCTTTCCTCAAACTGCTCAAAATCAATCTCCGGCATTTCACTCGCGTAAGGACCGAACGCACTGACTTTTAATTTAACCGGTTTCATCTGCGACACCTGCCTCTCCTGCAACTTCACGCATCACTTTCATTTCCTCTTCGCTCATCTGACACCCATACATCATCTCATAGAATTCCCGAATCAAGTCAGAAAATGATTTGTTTTCAATGAGTTTCACACCATCCATCTCCATCGTCTCACGTGTATGTGAATTGTCATAATCCAGCTTCACTGTTCTCGGATAATACTGCTTGATGATACCCATAGCATCATTGATCGGATCTTCGTCTGTTAATGTTACGTAAATATAATCATCCTGATCACTGATATTTTCCTTTTTCAAAAGGACCTCCAGTTTCCCTTTCAGATGTCTGAGATCACGAAGTGGTTTCAGCGGATGCTGTTCCACGATCACGTTCCCCTTCTCTTTCATCGTCACGATTGGAACTGATTTGTCACTGTGCACTTCACTGAATGAATATTTCAGCATAGATCCCGCATAACGCACCTCTTCTCTTCCGATCTTCTGAGGAGAATGAATATGTCCGAGTGCCACATAGTCGAACAGGTCAAATACATCCATTCCGATCTGCTCCACAAGGCCGACACTCTGCACTGCCATTCCTTCTGAACCGGCAAGTATCGGCTGGATTCCGCGCCCTGCCACAAACTGGTGCGCCACGATCACATTTCGCTCTTTTTCATTAATCCTGGCCTGCCTGAGCACAACTCGGACCGCATCATCATACGTCACGATCTCTTCATCCGGAAAATACTTTCTGACAACAGACGCTTTCATGAAAGGAAGAAGGTAAACATTGATCTTCCCATACGCATCCTGAAGTTCTTTCTTATACAAAATACCTTCATATTTTGCCGAGATGAACACTCCATTTTTCTCAAACAGACTGCTTCCAAACTGAAGTCTCTCGTCCGAATCATGGTTTCCACTTATGACAAATGTCTGAATCTTCTCGCCGGAAAGTTTGCGCAGGAAATAGTCGAACAGACTTACTGCGTTCTCACTTGGAATCGATTTATCATAAATATCTCCGGCAAGCATGACAGCATCAACCGACTCTGCTTTTGCCAGTTCGATCACCTGATTCAATATATATTTCTGATCTTCGATCAGATCAAATTCTCCAAGTCGCTTTCCGATATGGAGATCACCTAAATGTAACAGTTTCATGTATCGCTCCTTAAATTGTGTTCTAAATCCTGTTTAAGATCAGTACAATCATTGTACCATCTCAGATCTGCAGATTCAATCGCCCGGGATTTCTGTCCTGTAGGAAATGATTACCTCTACATCTCGTTTTGTTAATATTTTATCTTTTTGTGTCATCGAAGTTTGATTTATTACGAAAAATCACGTATATTTAATAATGAGAATTGTTTTATAGTTATCAATGGAGCGTTATTTTATGAGTATCAGTACAATCAGAAGACATTTGGATTATCCGGATCTTACGATGTATCAAATGGTCGCAAAGGTCGCAAAGGAACATCCAAAATACCCTGCCTACGAATTTTTCGGAGCAAAGACAAACTATGCGGCTTTTGTAAAGAAGATCGATCGTGCAGCAAAGGCATTTACAGCAATGGGTATCAAAGAGGGAGACACTGTCATGATCTGCCTTCCGAATATTCCACAGGCACTTGACTGCTTCTACGCACTTGACCGAATCGGTGCAATCGCAAGTATGGTTCATCCACTTTCTGCAAAAAATGAGATTACCTATTATCTTAATCTTTCCGAGAGCAAAATGATTCTTACTGCAGATATGTTTTATGAAAAAGTTCAGGAGGCAGTAAATGAATGTGGCCACCCGGTCACCACACTTGTTGCCCGCATGCAGGAAGAACTGAAACCTGCTCTTGCGCTTGCCTTTACTGTCAAACAATATAAAAATCTGAAATTTCCAAACGCAGACAATGCAATGACATGGAAAGCCTTTCTCAGAAAAGGAACTCCAAAAGTTGCTCTCCCGGCCCCGCATTTTGATGTCAATCGAACGGCTGTTATTCTTTACAGCGGTGGAACAAGTGGTACTCCAAAGGGCATCTGCCTGTCTGACCTGAACTTCAACGCATGTGCAATGCAGGCAAAGGAATCCATTGAACAGGAACTGGAACCCGGGCTTACAATGTTAAGCTGTATGCCTTGTTTTCACGGATTTGGTCTCGGCATCAATTTACATACCGTGCTGATCCACGGTGCATGCTGTATCCTCATGCCGACCTTTACAACCAAGTCTTATGCACACATGTTAGCGAAGAAAAAGCCAAACTTCATCGCAGGTGTACCGACGATTTTCGAGGCTTTGCTGCATGTCAGTGAACTTGACAATGTGCGCCTCGATTTCCTGAAAGGAATGTTCTGCGGCGGCGATTCTCTTTCTGTCGAGCTCAAGAAAAAAGTAGATGCCTTCCTCGCCGATCACGGCGCTTCCATTCAGATCAGAGAAGGATATGGACTGACAGAGTGTGTAACCGCAAGCTGTCTCACGCCAAGGGACACGTATCGCGAGAACAGTATCGGTCTTCCATTTCCAGATACATATTACTGCATCGTAAAGCCAGGTACTGACGACATTGTTCCGAACGGAACAGAAGGTGAGATCATTCTGACCGGTCCGACGGTCATGAAAGGATACCTGAAAAACGAGGAAGAGACAAAGCAGACTCTTCGCAAACTGGATGATGGACGTGTATGGCTGTACACCGGTGACCTTGGCCACATGGATGACGATGGCTACATCTACTTCAGTCAGCGAATTAAGCGAATGATCATTTCTAATGGATATAATATCTATCCGGGTCAGATCGAAAACGTGATCGACAAATGTCCGGAAGTGTCTTACAGCTGTGTCATCGGCGTCAAAGATCCAAGGAGAATGCATCGTGTCAAAGCTTACATTGTGCTGCGTGATGGCGTCAACGGTGATGATGCATGCAAGAAACGTATCATGAATGAAATTTCAAACTATACTGCAAAATATGCTCTTCCACGCGAGATCGAATTCCGCAGTGAACTTCCAAAGACACTCGTCGGAAAAGTTGCTTACCGCATTCTCGAAGAAGAAGCAAATGCAGCAGAGGATGCAAAAATCGCATCTTTGAATGAAAATACAGGAGTATAGAAAGAATGAATAATAAAAGAAAACGAGGAGACCGAAAAGACGGACGCTGGATAAAAGATATCCCTGGTCTTCAGGCAGTCATGGCATATCTCATGCCGAAACGTACGGATTGTGAAGTGTGTCTGCACGACACGATCGATGTGACAGAACTTGTGAAATATATTGATCAGAAAAACGCGTCACACCCTGAATACAAGACAACGATCTTCCACTGTATCATCGCAGGACTTGCACGTATGGTACGGGAACGCCCACTGATGAATCGCTTCATCCAGGGTTATCGACTCTACGAGAGAAACGAGATCAGTTTGAGCTTCGTATGTAAAAGGCGATTCACAGATCATGCGGAAGAAGCTCTGATGGTCCTTGTTCCAAAGGATACCGATACGCTCGATGATATCAGCCGCAAGATTTACGGAGATGTGAAAGAGACAAGAAAAAGCGAACACGCCACCGGAGGTGTCGACGGGCTTCTTGATACACTTTCAAAGTTCCCGCGGCTATTCCTGATCATTTTCATCCGCATTGTCCGTATCCTTGATTTCTGGGGACTGAATCCAGATGCACTCACAGCAGGCGATCCAAACTACACAACGATCCTCTGCAGCAATCTCGGAAGTATCCAGTGCCCATCTGTTTACCATCATCTGAACAATTACGGAACAAACAGTATTATGATCACAATCGGAACGCTTCACAAAGAAGAACTCATCATGCCGGACGGGCACAAAGAGATCCGTGATGTTCTTGATATCAGTGCTACACTTGATGAACGTATCGCGGATGGTTTCTACTTTGCAAGAAGCCTGAAACTTATCAAACACATCTGTGCAAATCCGGAAATCCTTGATCGTCCGATCGGCGAGCACAGTGAATTCGACTATAAATAAAACAATTCAGGAGTAACTACATGACTTATCAGGAAAATATTCTGGAGCAGATTACCGAAGCCGGAGAGATTCTGCTCCTTTCGGGAGCTGAAGTAAGCAGAATTGAAGATACGATCAAACGTATTGCTCATGCATACGGATTTGTTCGTGCAGATGTATTTTCGATCACATCAACACTGATTGTGACTGCATACACGAAAGAAGGCGACATCTATACGATCTCCAGACGTGTGACAAGCCATCAACTGGATATGCAGCGTATCGATGCGGTCAACAGACTTTCAAGAAGAATCTGTGCAAGCCCTCTTTCTCTTGAAGATCTGGTCGAACAGATTGACCGTATCCGACTCATGCCAGGCTGCTCCGGGATTCAGACATTTGTGGCATATCTGATGGTATCCGGGGCATTTGCCCTTCTCTACCATGGAACGATCATGGATTGTATTGCTTCCGCAGTCTGCAGCATTGCATTGTTTTTCACAAAACGCGGCAGTGAATATCTGAAGCTTCAATCTACGATCCAGACGATCGTGGTCTCCACGATCATGTGCTTTTGTGCATATCTGATGACCGGACTTGGAGTTGCACAGCATACCGATATCATTATCATCAGCAACATTATGCTGCTCGTTCCGGGGCTTGCTTTCATGACTTCTGTGCGTGACATGATCCTTGGAGATACGATCACGGGACTTCTTGGTATCTGTGAGGCGATCATTCAGGCATTTGCAATCGCGATCGGCTGCGTACTTATCCTGTGGAAAATAGGAGGAGGAATATAATGAACGAATGGATCATTCCGGCGGTTGCCGCTGCATTTACTTCCTATGGGTTTTCCCTTCTCTTTCATATCAACGGATATAAGATATTTATCGTGTCGCTCGGAGGAGCACTCGACTGGCTGATTTATCTGCTTAGCATGAATATGAATGACAATCGCATCTTAAGCTTTTTCATCGCGACGGCAGTCTCTGCACTCTTTGCAGAAATTGTTGCACGCCTGATCAAAGCACCTGTTATCACACTGATCGCTCCGATGCTGATCCCACTCGTCCCGGGAAGCGATCTTTACTACTCGACGTTCGCTCTTGTGCGCGGTCATATGGAAGATTTCAGCTCTTATGGAACACAGCTCATCTTTGAAGTCGGCGCGATGTCGCTCGGACTCATCGTAATCGCGTGCTTCATGCAGATCTATACAAGAATTCTGACGATTCTAAAGCAAAAGCAGGCATAAAAACAGACGGCGATCAAAAAGCAACTGCAACCACGAAATACAAAGGATGGATAATTTTTATGAAAACAAGAAAAGAAGTGTTAGATTATGGTCTTTCCTTCCAAAATACGTATCAACAGGCACCATTTCATGACCCGAACTGGCAGCTTGTCAGAGTATCCGGCAGTAAGAAGGCATTTCTTTGGACATATGAGAAAGACGGATTTCTTCAGTTGAATGTAAAGACCAGCCCGGAGTGGCGTGACTTCTGGCGGCAGACATACGATGCCGTCACACCAGGTTATCATCAAAACAAAGACCATTGGAATACGATCAGACTGGATGGTTCCATACCGGAAAAAGAGATCAAACGAATGATCGCGGAAAGCTACGATCTGGTGACTGACAGTCCTACCAAACGGATCTATGAGGCTGTCAAAAAAATTCCACGGGGGAAAGTAGCAACATACGGCAAAGTTGCTGAAATGGCCGGAAACCCAAGAATGTCAAGGGCCGTCGGCAATGCTCTGCACAAAAACCCGGATCCTGACAACATTCCATGTTACCGTGTTGTGAATTCCAAAGGAGAATTGTCCGGCGAATTTGCTTTTGGCGGATCCGGTGCCCAGCAGCGCTTGCTGGAAGCAGACGGGATTGAAGTTACAGGAGGTAAAGTTGATCTGAAAAAATACGGAATATAAAAATGATAGATAAAAAGGGTACATACATGTGTTTGCTGCTCAGGACGCAGTGGCGATTCGCTGCAAACACATGATGTACCCTTTTCATTTTACATTTTTACTCATATCGCAGCGGCGATTCGCTGCAAACACATGTATGTACCCTTTTCATTCATCATTTTTTATACTCTAAGAAGCAGCAGATGAATTCCTCTCTCCGCGCAGGAAAGTCCGATGCTTCTCAATATTTCTTTTTCACTCGCTTTCCAGAATGCGGATCCCGACTGTTCTGTGCAATTCCACATTGTCTGCACAAATTCACCAACATTTTCATAACAGGCATGTTCATTCCCTTCTCCGAGTACGCGATGCCACCCCTGCATGATCTCTAGCTCTTTTGTCTGCAAATGGGTCACCACTCTCTGTGGATAAATCTGATAACAGACGTTGTGTTTCTTATTTCCTTCTACTTTTGGCAGATTCCCACAATTTACGAACACGCTATGTTCAGAGACATTACGAATGCCGTGCAGGAGCTCATAATCACTGTATTTCACAAAAGCCGGAGCACAGTAGAATACTTTATTTCTCGGATCCTTCTCCGTGATCGTACAGAGATAATTGTGTTGAGGAGACTGATCTTCCGGGTATATCTGAAAACGGTAATATTCCTGTTCCCCCATCTCTTCCCATTCTTTGGCATTGCTTCGGATCATATATTCAGGAAGCTTATACTGCAGAAAAACTGCAGCCACTCTCCCTGTATATGTCTGATCATACTCTCCTTCTGCCTCTTCCCTGAGACTCGATCTCACCGGAATTCCCATCTTCAGATTTGAAAAGACAATACGGTCTTCTATTTCTTCTGTAATCGAATATGCAAACTGAAATTCGCCAAACTGTGCATCCATCTGTATTCCCTTTATCCTCTTGTGATATTTTGTATTTCCGAAAAAACTTATCATTTCCCCTGTAAAGCAAGGGTTCTGTCATATCTATTATAACTCATCAAGCATAGACTCGCCAATACATCCTTCCGGCATTTCGACCCCAAAATTTTCTGCGATCGTCGCTCCGATCACTGCGAAACTGTTCTTTTCCGGCAGCATACCACCCTGGTCCATGTTCTTTGCATAAGCAAGGAACGGAACGTACTCTCTCGTATGATCTGTTCCGGAATATGTTGGATCATTTCCATGGTCAGCAGTCAGAATCAGAAGATCATCTTCTCTGAGTTTCTCAAGGAGCACACCGAGGTTTTTATCGAATTTCTCAATCTCTTCCGCATAACCTTTCACATCTCTGCGGTGTCCCCAAAGCGCATCGAAATCAACCAGGTTTGTAAAACAGATGCCATGAAAGTCTTTCTCACAGATCTCAATTGTCTGTTCCATGCCATGAACAGAACTTGTAGAGCGATTCGTCTCTGTGATTCCTTCACCACAGAAAATATCATTGATCTTTCCTACTCCGATCACATCAAGTCCTGCATCTTTCATTGCATTCAAAACCGTTCTTCCGCTTGGCTTTAGTGCATAGTCATGGCGATTACTTGTACGCTTGAACTCTCCCTTTTTCTTCCCTACATAAGGTCTTGCAATGACTCTTCCTACACGCCACTCGTCTTTCATCGTGATCTCTCTTGCGATCTCACAGCATCGATACAGATTCTGAAGATCAAATGTTTCCTCATTTCCACAGATCTGAAGTACGGAGTCTGCAGATGTATATACGATCATCGCCCCTGTTGCGATCTCTTCCTCACCAAGTTCTTCGATGATCTCTGTTCCACTGGCACTTTTGTTCCCGATCACTCTCTTGCCACACCGCTTTTCCAGTTCATCGATCAGTTCCTTTGGAAATCCTGTGTCTGTAAATGTCTGGAATGGCTGTTTTGTGTGAATGCCCATCATCTCCCAGTGTCCTGTCATCGTATCTTTTCCATTGCTTGTCTCACCAAGCACTGTATATTTCGCCATCGGATGCTCTACAGATTTCATCTCTCCGCCGCCATGGAGATTGATCATTCCAAGTTTCTGAAGATTCGGGATCTCCAATGTGCCCATCTTTTCAAGAATATGTCCAAATGTGTCCACACCTTTATCTCCAAACTTTTCCGAATCAGGCATCGCGCCAATTCCAAGCGAGTCCAATACTACAACAAAAATTCTTCCATATTTGTTCATCCTGCTACCTCCAAAAATCCTGTGCTGCTCTCTTCGCCTCGTCAATTGCCTCCTGCATGATCTCTGCCGCCTTTTCCGGCATCGCATCAATTCCCTCGGCAAAGATGCATTGGAACTGCGGGATTCCAAACATTTCACAGAGGGCTTCCAGATATCTCGCACCCTGCTCTAAAGAGCCGTTCCCGTACACGCTCCCCCTTGTTGTAAAAAACAGCATTTTCTTTGCCTTACTCATGCCATACATACCATTTTCATTGCAGCCAAATGTAATTCCGTCTACAGAAATATTTTCAATGTAGATTTTAACAATTGCCGGAATGCTAAGATCCCAAAACGGAGCTGCGATAAGTATATAATCTGCATCTGCAAACTGATGTGCATAATCAAATCTGGGATGTGACCTTTCCGGACTCTCCAAAAGCTTCTGCCTGTCTTCAAAGAAGTCGCCGATAAGCGGTTTCAGATCCATGTCCACAAGATTCAACTGTTCATATTCCATTTCTTCCGGTGCATTCTGTCTCATCTCACCAAGAAAAGCTTCCGCAAGCTTCCAGCTTCGGGATTCCTCACCGCGAATGCAGCCATTGATCATCAAAACTTTCATTTTCTCTCTCCACATTTTAGTAAAAAACTTTTGCTTCGCCTTTTCCACGCGACAAAATACTCTTCTGTGTGCGTGCGCCTTCCTCAAGAAGTGCCCTCTCATCCATCACAAGCTGTCCGTTTTTCTTTAAGAACACGCCGTCCACCATCGTAAATGCAACATTCGAAGGCTCACTGCTGTAAAGAATCGATGTGATCGGATGATATACCGGCCATGTATTGGATTTTTTTAAATCCCAGATTACAAGGTCTGCACCGTATCCCGCTTCGATCTTTCCTGTATGGAATGAAAATGCCTGATGACCTCTCATCAATGATTTCCACACTTCTTTCGTCTCAAATACACATGGATCCCATGCCTCAAATTTGCCGAGAAGTGCAAAGTATCTGGCCTGTTCACATGTATTCAATGTATTTGAACTTGCCGCCCCATCTGTTCCAAATGAATAATTCAGCCTGTCGCGATACTCAAACACAAGTCCGGTTCCCATCGCAAGTTTCTCATACGTCTTTGGACAGACACCAAACCATGTCTTCTCATTGATATATTTGAAATCTTCCTCTTCAATCCAAAGACCATGTGCCACGATCATCTGTCTGTCAAAGGCACCGCTCTCGTATGTCATCTCAAACGGAGTCTTTCCGTACAGTTCTCTGCTTGCTGCCACCTGTTCTCTCGTCTCAGAAATGTGCATATGAAGATTGAGGTCCATGTCTTTGGCTCGCTTCACGATCTCACGAAGAGAATCCGGTGGGCATGTGTACGGGGCATGCGGTCCCATGCGAACTGCAACCCTCTCCGATACATTTCTGTTCTCCTCGCAGAAAGCACTCACTGCTTCCAGTCTCTCTTTGAAATCCGGTGCCATTCCGAACAATGTCGGAGCGATATCTGCACGGATTCCAGTATCAAGCACTGCATTCAAAACAGCTTTCTCCGCAAAATAGTGATCTGCAAATGCAGTAACCCCGGCATTTAACATCTCTGCAATCCCAAGTTTTGTGCCAACATAGACATCATCCTCTGTAAGTTTACTCTCATATGGGAAGATGTTTTTATTAAACCAGGAATCTGCATCCACATCCTCCGCAATGCCTTTGAACATATTCATTGCACAGTGGCAATGCAGATTCACGAGTCCCGGTGTCACATAGTACTCAGAACAATCTATGATCTCATCAAACTCTGCGGTCTCTGCATGATCACATGCATCGCCAACAGATTGTATTTTCCCCTTTTCAATTACGATATCTTTTTCTTTAAAAATCTCACCATTTTCATCAATGATGTTTGCATGACTTAAAAGTATTCTTTTTTGTTTCATTTTTGGTCCTTCCTGTGTTACTCTTAAATTAGTTTATGAAACGAATATCATCTTTCAGTTAAGGAGTAACGGCCATGAAAAATATACTTGTTATCGGATCAACGGTTGTTGATGTTATCATTTCTTTAAGCCACCTGCCAAAAACAGGTGAAGATGTGAATATTTATGGACAATCCATGTCCCTTGGTGGATGTGCATACAATGTTTCTGACACCATCCGCCATTTCGGTGTCCCTTATATCTTATTTTCTCCTACCGGAACCGGAATTTATGCCGACTACATCAGAAAGCATCTGGAAGCACTCCGTGTATCCAGCCCGATTCCTGCTCCATCAGAAGCAAATGGCTGCTGTTACTGTCTCGTAGAAGATTCCGGCGAGCGTACATTTATCTGCAACCGCGGCGCAGAATATCATTTTACTCCGAAGTGGTTCTCTCTTTTGGATGCTGATACGATCGACAGTGTCTATCTCTGTGGTCTCGAAATGGAGGAGGAAGACAATGCCTGCGTTCTCGATTACCTGGAACAGCACCCGGAATTTACCGTTTTCTTTGCTCCCGGCCCGCACATTAACCATCTGTCAGAATCCTGTATGAATCGTCTCTTTGCAATGAATCCTGTCATCCATCTCAACGAGACAGAAGTAACTTCCTACACCGGTGAATCATCCATCGAAGCTGCTGCCAAAGCACTCTTTGAAAAAACGAAGAACGATGTCATCGTCACACTCGGAGACAAAGGCGCATACTACCACACTGAACATGAATCCGGTTGCGTTCCAAGCATAAAATGCTCACAGATCGACACGATCGGCGCCGGAGACTCTCACATCGGAGCTGTCATCTCCTGCCTGAAGCTCGGAGACCCGCTTCCGGAAGCGATCCGCAAAGCCAACAAAGTGTCTGCGGCGGTCGTACAGAATCCGGGGGCTCAGCTGCCGGACGATGTGTTTGAGGCAATTGCATTTTAATCGGCAATTTCTTAATGACACGTTGAAGTAAACCTAAATTTTTCGCATCGGCTTATCCGGCTTTACTTTGTGGTGCAGTTCAGGCAGATTGTTTTCAGATTATCACATACAATATAAGAAAGTGAACTTATTTCAGGCTGTTTTCTGACATCCTCGACAAACGATAGGAAGATTTTCGCAGTTTTTGCGAGCATAGCGTAAGCGAAAATCAACTGTTTGAGCCCTTTACGGGCGAGTTTTGATTTCCGCTCACAAATAAGCGGCGCAGCAAAACAAGAAAATCGACGTGTTTGAAGAGGATGTCAGAAGCAGCCTTTCTCATTCACTCTTTCTCTGCACTCATCATACATCGAATCCCTACACCTGAATTGCCACCTCAAGTGCCACTTCCATCATGTTTCTGAATCCTGTCTGGCGCTCTTCGGCTGTCATCTCTTCCTCGATCACGAGTGAATCTGATACTGTGAAGATCGCGAGTGCATTAACTCCTGCTTTTGCCGCATTGCAGTAAAGTGCATAGCTTTCCATCTCTGCCGCAAGGACTCCCATTTCTTTCCAGCGTTTCCAGTCTGCTTCCTCATCGTAGAATACGTCTGATGTAAGAACGTTTCCTACAACATACGGGAACTGGAGTTTTTCTGCTGCATCAACTGCTTTTCTGAGCAGATCGAATGTTGCGATTGCAGTGTATGTTCCAGGAAGTTTGTACTGATGTGCATAGTTTGTATCGGTACATGAACCTGCTGCCATTACGATGTCACCAAGTTTTACATTCTCATGCATTGCTCCGCATGATCCGATACGGATCAGATTCTTCACACCAAACATATGAATCAATTCATATGTGTAGATTCCGATGGACGGACATCCCATTCCTGTACCCATTACAGATACTCTTTTCCCCTTGTATGTTCCTGTATATCCGAACATATTTCTTACTGAGTTGAACTGTACAACATCTTCCAGATATGTTTCTGCAATAAATTTCGCACGAAGCGGATCTCCCGGAAGTAATACTGTCTCAGCGATATCGCCCATTTTTGCTGAATTGTGTGCTGTTCCCATAATTGATTCTCCTTTTCATTCTTTATTGTAAAAATCCCTTTTACATGCTCGTCTTATTATTTCTGGTCTGCCTTTACAAACGCTTCCAGCGCAACCAGTATTTCCTCTCGTTCTCCGGCCGTTCTTAAGTCTTCTCCACCTGCATAAGAACCGATCGAATCACTTGTTTCTTCTCCCCAGACAACAACATTATTCAAAATACTTGCCACTTTCATACCACGCAGCTTCCCGACTGTAAATACAGTTGCCGTCTCCATATCAGATCCAACGACCCCGTTTCCTGACCAGAATTCATTGATTTCCTTGATATCATCAACGTAAAAACTGTCATGTGTACGGACAATTCCCAGATGATAGCGATCGTCCCGTTCTCTTGCACTCTCGATACAATGCATCAGAAGCTCCGTATCAGGGATTGCAGGAAACTGAATCGGCACATAGCTTTTCGATGCTCCATCGTCTCTCACCGCTCCGTTCACGAGGATCAGATCACCCAGGCCGATTCCTTCACGAAGTGCTCCACAGGATCCGATACGGATACAGTGTGTCACGCCGATCCTTCTAAGCTCTTCCAATGCAATCGTTGTCGAAGCTCCTCCGATTCCCGTAGAGATCGCGACGACCGAAACTCCTTTGTAAGTTCCTTTCACACTTTTATACTCTCTGTTAAATGCCAGTTCCTGTACATTGTCCAAATACTTTGCGATCCGGTCTACCCTTGCCGGATCTCCCGGAAGGATCGCATACTTACAATTTAAACTCTCATCCAGCTGAATATGTGGCTGTAACATATCATTTCCTCCCATTCTGACTATTTAATATTTCTTCAATGCTTCAAACATATACTTGATAAATGCATCTCTGTCAATGTCCAGTGCAACCACAGCGTTCTTCTCTTCAAATTGATGGTCGCTGAAAAGGTCTGTCACCGTCTTGCCAAGTGTGAGTTCTGACTGCGTCTCAACAAACACACCGGCTTCCTCTGTTCTGAATATTTCCGGATGTTCCAGATAAAGAAGCGGACATACATCATGCAGACATGATCCCGGGAATCCGAGTTCTTCATACCAGCTGATTCTCGGTTCTACTGAATCATGAAAAAATGTGGTCACCGGGCTTCCATATTCGTTGATCTCTTCCAGTTCTTTTCTTGTAACATATGCCTTTTCTGTAACATCAAGACCAAACATATAAACCTTAACGCCTGATCGGAATACTGCCTGAGCCGCATCCGGGTCTGTCAATATATTATACTCTGCACATGGCGTCACATTTCCACCGCTTGCAGCGCCACCCATGATCAGAATTCTCTTCAAATGATCTTTGAGATCCGGATAGAGTGTGAGCGCATTTGCCACATTCGTAAGCGGTCCTGTCGCTACAAGTTCGAGCTCCCCACTTCTTTTCACCGCTTCCCGGTAGATTGCTTCCCATGCTTTTTCTTTTTCAGGTGCCTTCGACGGCTCAGGCAGCACCGCTCCGCCCAGGCCGCTGTTTCCGTGTACACTGCTCGCATCTTCATATGGACGGATCCACGGTCTCGAAGCACCCGCATAAACCGGATAGTCCCTTCCCATCAGATCACTGACACAGATACAGTTTTTCGTTGTCTTTTCGAGCGGAACATTCCCTGCAACAGCACTGATACCTACAATTTCAATCTTCTCAAGCTGTCCTGCAGTGAGGATTGCAGCAGCATCATCGACCCCTGTATCACAATCGATCCATACTGGTATTTTACTCATCACTACACCTCCTTACTATATGTCTTGACAGCCTCAACAAGGAGGTCTGCAAACCCATCCCGGTCAATATTCATGATCACTTTCGCGTTCGGCTTTGCTGTAGAGCCGCCGCGCATATCTCCAACCGTCATTCCCCGGCAATATTCACCTTTTGTCTCAATATCCACATGCATGTCGCGGATTTCCAGAAGATCCGGACGGATCAGTGCTGTGACTGCAACAGGATCATGTACCGGTGCTCCCTCGTATCCAAGCTCTCTGTGGAATTTGTAGAAGAATTCCAACCACTCTGCTACAACTTTTGCTACCGGATTACCTACTGCACGTACACGTTCAAAGTCTTCCGGAAAGATCAATGCTTTTTCTGTCACATCAAGTCCTGCCATGATAATTGGGAGTCCGCTTCTGAACTCAATATCCGCAGCCTCCGGATCAACAAGAATGTTAAACTCGGCTGCACAGGACCAGTTGCCATATGCGATCCCTCCGCCCATCAGACTGATACCACGGATCTTTTCTTTCAGTTCAGGATACGTTACAAGAAGCGTTGCGACATTTGTCTGCGGACCGGTCGCTACAATCTGTATTGGCTCGTCACTTTCGCGAATGATCTTTGCCATGAGTTCAACCGCTCCGATTTCTTCAAGCTCCATTTCAGGTTCCGGAAGCTTCGGACCATCCAGTCCTGATTCCCCGTGAACCGCCCCTGCAGTCATCGGCGGTGCTACCATTGGAGTCGGACGTCCTTTTGCAATCGGACATCTGATTCCAAGAAGGGTACAGATGCGGAGTGCATTGTATGTCGTCTTTTCAAGTGTCTGATTTCCACAGCATGTCGTGATTGCTTTGATATCTAACATCGGACTTGAGGCTGCCAGCATCCAGGCAATCGCATCATCATGTCCCGGGTCCCCATCCAGAATAACAGGAATTTTATCTGCCATTTGACTATCTCCTTTCCATATACGAAGATTACCATGAGAAACCTCCCATGGTAATGCATCTACTTGAATTTGTTCAAAACAAATATTCAACTACTATTAAGCCTCTTTTTCTTTCTCTGCAGCTGCTCCAACTGCCGCAAGTCTCTTCGCTTCTTTGCTCCGTTTCGTGATTGCAAAGATTACAAGACCAACGATCGTGATAATGTATGGAATCGGCGATGCGAGGTTTGAATCGAAGCCGATAGAAGAAAGTTTGATACCGAAAGCCTGTGCAAAACCAAAGAGGATTGTTGCAAACATTGAACCAAGCGGTTCCGCACTCATTGCCTGTGCAGCAAGAGCGATGAAACCACGTCCTGCTACCATATCCTGAGACCATCCCATTGCATATGACATTGACATGAATGCTCCGCCAAATCCTGCCATAAGTCCTGAAAGCCCCATCGCAATGTAACGAACCTTTGTAACACTGACACCGACAGATGATGCTGCATTTGGATTCTCTCCCACAGATCTTAAGTTAAGTCCGAGAGAAGTCTTGTAAAGGATTACCCATACAACAAATACCATGAGAAATGCAACATACGTAAGCAGTGAATGTCCTGAAATAATTTTTCCCAAAACAGGGATACTCCTTATAATCGGAATATTCACTGTTGGAATCTGCAATGTCTTTGTGATCAGTGATGTTGTAGATGAAAGTGGCTTTCCTTCTGTAAGATTTGTAATCACCTTAACGAGGAACAGTGTTCCACCGGAACCGATCATATTGATGGCAATACCAACAAGAATGATATCTGTCTTGAGCTGGAATGCAAACAGGCTCATGATCACAGCTACTAAAACACCAACAGCGAGTGCCACCAAAAGACCAACGATCCATGATGATGTATAGTATGCACCCAATGAACCAAAGAGTGCCGAGATCATCATGATACCTTCAAGACCGATATTGGAAATACCAGCCTTTTCGACGATGACCGCACCTAATGTCGCAAAGAGGATCGGTGAGGTAATACGAATAATCGAGAAGAAGAATGCAGGTGTCATCATTGAAGATAATAAGTTACTCATCTTTCTTTCCCTCCTTTGCTTCTTTCTCTTTCAATTCCTGCTGTGCAGAACGAACAACGAGTTTCTGGCGATATCCTGACAGGAACTGTTCTGCTGCGAAGAATACAAAGATTACGCCCTGAATAATATCGATCAACTGAGCCGGAACACCACAGTATGTAGACATCAGGCTGCATCCTTTATCAAGATACGACATGAAGAATGCCGCAAATGGAACAAGGATCGGGTTGTTTCCTGAGATACATGCAATCGTGATACCTGTCCATCCATATCCAGGAAGTGCTGTCCAGTTAAATGTTGTCTCGCGTCCAAGCATCTCAATACCACCGCCAAGACCTGTGAGAATTCCTCCGATCACCTGTGCTGCAACGATGATCGCTGCAACTTTCATACCAGAATATTTTGCAAAATCCTGATTGATACCGATCATACGGATCGCATATCCCCAGCGCGTACGATACATAAAAAGTGCTGTAACGACTACAAACAACAAAGCTACAATAAATCCCCATGTGAGCTTGGAACCATTGCTGATCAGCTCCGGAACCTTTGCCGAGGCAAGGAACGGCAATGACTGAACCTGTCCTTTGCTCTTATCAGCAAATTTCGTATTCATGAGGAATTTTACCATGTACATGATCACGTAGTTGAGCATCAGTGAACAAACCATCTCTGATACGCCAAGCTTTGCTTTCAAAACACCCGGAATCAGCATCATCGCACCAACCGTAACTGCTGAAGCCAGAATCGCAATGATCATGTGAATGCCTGCTCCCATTGGCACATAGATCGCAACAAGTGAAGATACGAATGCACCGAGCATGATACCACCCTCTGCACCGAGGTTGAACTGATTCGCTGAAAACATGACACAAGTTGCAAGACCTGTAAAGATCGTAGGGATCATTCCGGCCAGAATATCAGTGAAGCTTTTCGTTGCAAATGCACCTCTTCCGCTGATGATCGGGCGAATGATCAGATTGGTCAGAGCATCCATTGTGGAGCCAAGCTTTTCTCCTACATTATTTCCTTTTGCACTGATAAAAATCAAAAGTGTAGCAATCAGAAGTGAGATAAGGATCGCAAGGCATCCACGAAGAATACTGAATCGAAGTTGCGCCTTTTTATTCATGACATACCCTCCTTATCTCTTCTTCGCTCTGATGTTTCAGACCGAGCATATATTCTCCCATAAGTTCGTCGTTAAGCACGGAAGCATCCTCGAAGTATCCGGCGATCTTTCCTCCATGCATAACCATCAAACTGTCTGAAAGTTCCATAACTTCATTCAGATCTGCGGAGATCAAAAGTACTGCGATTCCGCTTCTCGAAAGTTCTACTAATTTCTTACGGATAAATTCGGTTGCACCAACGTCAATACCACGTGTCGGCTGATCCGCGATGATAAGCTGCGGGTTACTTGAAAATTCTCTTGCAACGACCACCTTCTGGATATTACCGCCGGAAAGCATTCCCACTTTCTGTTCTCCCGATTTACAGAGAATCAGATAATCTTTGATCAGCTGATCCGATAATTCATGAATCTTCTTCATGTTAAACAGAAGTCCTTTATTCAGTTCTTTCTTATGGCTTCTGTCTGAGATAACATTCTCTTCGATCGACGCATCAGCTGCAATACCGTAAAGCATACGGTCTTCCGGGATCAATGAGACTCCCTTCTCACGGATCTTCGCCTGCGGAAGCCCCACGATGCTCTCTCCATTGATCTCAATCGTTCCGGCACCCACAGGTGCAAGGTTAAACAGCATATCGACAAGCTCTTTCTGTCCATTTCCTTCTACACCGGCAATACCAAGAATCTCTCCACGACGTACATCAAAGGAAAGCTTATCAACCATTGTCTTGCCATACTCATTCACATACTCCAGATTACGAACTTTCAGTACCGTTTCGGTCGGTTTCGCCTGGTCTTTCTCCACTTTCAGAACAACATCACGACCTACCATAAGTCTTGAAATTTCCTGCGGAGTGACATCCTTTGTCTCTCTCACTCCCATAAATTTACCACCGCGAAGAATTGACAGGCGGTCTGTGATCTGCATGATCTCATTCAGTTTATGCGAGATAAAGATGATCGTATATCCCTGTTCTTTCAGGCTGACAAGCTCTTTGAACAGTTCAACGGTTTCCTGTGTTGTAAGTACAGCGGTAGGCTCATCCAGGATCAGGATCTTCGCTCCACGGACGAGTGCCTTCAGAATCTCCACCTTCTGTTTCATACCTACCGGAATGTCCATTACCATCGCATTCGGATCAACTTTCAGGTTGAACTTTTCAGAATACTCCTTTGTAATCTCTACTGCCTCATCATAGTCAACAAACAATCCATTTTTCTTTGGTGCCATTCCAAGTACCATATTTTCTGCTACCGTAAGACTTGGAACCAGCATGAAATGCTGATGTACCATTCCGATTCCCTTTGAGATTGCAACAGTCGGCGAAGACAGGTTCACTTTCTCCCCGTTAATGATAATCTCTCCGCTTGTCGGCTGCTCCATACCGAACAGCATCTTCATAAGAGTTGATTTTCCGGCACCATTTTCCCCCATCAGTGCATGGATTTCACCCCTGCGCACACAAAAATCCACATCCTGATTTGCAGCAACACCATTTGGATATACTTTCGAGATCTTTCGCATCTCGACAGCATATTCACTTTTAAAATCTGCCATTTTGTGGGTCCTCCTATCCTTTTGTCTTTTTCATATCACTTGCCTGTATGAAAAGAATGTGCCGCACCGCTGTGACACGGTGCGGCACTGATATATCACGCTCAATAATAATATTTGGATTTATGGATGAACGGAATCTCTGAGCGCCATAGCTCCATCGTTATCAGACAATGCTGAAGGAACTTCGATCTCTCCATTAAGGATTCCATCCTGAGCTGCCTGTACAGCTGCTTTGATTTCATCAGAAGCGATCTTGTCATAGTTCTTATCTGTTACAAGACCTACACCGCCTTCTGCGATACCAAGGTTCACTTCTGTTCCCCAGTACTCATTTCCTGCATCCCACTCATCGAAGAACCAGATCATTGAGTTACCAATGTTCTTAAGTCCTGATGTCAATGTGATTGCCGCAAGATCTTCTGAGAATGTAAGCTCCTGGTCAGAGTCAACACCGAGGAACCAGCATCCGCCGTTTTCAAGAGCAGCCTCAGCTGCACCGTTACCAGCATTACCGGCAACACCCCAGATGATGTCACACTTGTTGTCGTTGATCATAGATCCGCCGTATTCTTTAGCGATCGCTGTATCAACATAGTCATTTGTGTAACGTGTGTCAACTTTGATGTCAGGATTTACTGACTGAGCGCCTGTAATGTATCCATACAGGAAGTCGTTGATAACCGGGCTGTCTACACCACCAACGAAACCGATCACTGCATCTTCATTGATGTTCTCAACAGTTGTATCTGTTGTCATACTTGCAGCAAATACACCCATAAGATATCCAAGGTCGTTCTGCTTGTATGTCATGTTAACTACGTTGTCGCATTCTCCAACATATGTGTTGTCATCAAAAATGAGATATTTCTGATCTGGGTTCTGTTCTGCAACTTCTTTGAGGTAATCTGGCATCTGGTATGTTCCACAGATAATGAGGTCATACTCTCCTGCTTCAGTTACTTCGTAAAGTGTGCTGAGCCATGTTGGCTTGTCTTCGTCTGTTCCACCCATCTCGATTGTTCTACATGTAATTCTTCCGTCTTCTTCCAATGTGTCAAGACCAGCTTTACATGAATCAAAGAATGATTTGTCTCCAAGGTTACCATTTACAAGGTAACATACGTTGTAAACTTTTCCACCTTCGTCTCCGCCTTCACTTGAGCCTTCATCTGAGCTTGATTCTGATCCACCACAAGCTACAAGACTGAAAGACATCATGAGAACTAAGAGCATTGCAATTAATTTTTTCATGTTTTTTTCCTCCGAATCTTCTTGTTTTTTATAAGGATATAGTAATTATATACAATCAAATTTCTCTTTTCAAGAAATATTTCGTTTATTTGTTCAAAATAGATTCTCTATACGTATAAAATTGACCATTTTTCACATTTGTGCTATCTTTTAGACACAATATCAAATTCATATTCAAAAATATACAAAAGGAGATTTTTGCTTTGTACGCATTATATGTATTGATCGCAGGTATGCTGCAATCCGCTATGGGATCCTTTAACAGCATGCTTTCTGAAAATATTGGCCTGTTTGGTGTCAGTCTGGTCGTCCATTTATCAGGCGGCATCCTTCTGATTTTATTCATCACACTGATACTCAGACAAAAGATCAACCTTCGAGGTATGCCGTGGTATCTGTATTCTGCCGGATTTTTCGGAGTTGTCATCGTCTCTGTCACAAGTTTTTGTATCAGTCATCTCGGTGCTGCTGTCACGACCTGCTTTTCTGTCACCGGTCAGCTTCTGATCTCTTCTGTCATTGATCATTTTGGACTGTTTCATGTTCCAAAGGCAAAGTTTGAGACAAAACGAATTCCGGCGATCCTTCTGATCCTTACCGGAATCATTATCCTGAACCTTGCGTAACAAACTCCCATTTTATTATATGCAGACAAAGAAAGGAACATACCTATGCTATTATTTATGCTTCTTGCACTTTTACTTGGCTGTGCATCTGTCACATCCAATATGATCAATTTCAGAGCCACCAAAGCACTGGGCACATGGAATGGAACACTCGTAAATTATGTCGTCGCAAGTATACTTGCATTTCTCCTGTTAAACCTTACCAATCATTTCCATGTAGACTGGAACGCATTCGTGAAAGCGCCGCCATATCTCTATCTCGGTGGTGTGTTCGGCGTGATCGCGCTTGTAATACTGATGGTCAGTCTGAATAAGATGAAGGTGTTCCAGTGCACTACTCTGATCCTGGTAGGACAGCTCACTGTCGGGATTCTCTTTGATATCCTCGTATACAGGAATTTCACACTGCTGAAGCTCATCGGCATATTATTTGTAGCAGTGGGAATTATCCTCGACAAGAAACTAAGTACAAACGATTAACCGTACCGTATACCCATGTTTCATAAAAGTAAAAATCCCAACGGAAGCTCATGATCCAGTCATGTCACTCCATTGGGATATTTTTACGCTTCTAAAAGTCTGTCAATCTTCGTCTTTACAAGATCAAATGCCACTTTATTTTTCCCGCTGTTCAGCACGATATCCGCCATTGCTCTCGTCGGCTCCACATAGATGTAATGCATCGGTTTTACCGTATTCAGATACTGGGCAATGATACCGTCGAGGTCTCTTCCACGCTCTTTGACGTCTCTTGCAACTCTCCGGAGTACGCGCTCATCGGAATCGGCATCTACATAGATCTTGATATCCAGAAGATCACGGAGCCTTTCATCCTGAAGGACAAGGATTCCTTCCAGTAAAATGATCTTATTCGGTTTGATCTCAACCGTCTTATCCGTTCGATTATGAACACTGAAGTCATATACCGGTCCATAGACCGTCTGCCCCTTTTTCAGAGCTGCCAAATGCTCTACCAAAAGACTCGTCTCCAGAGAATCCGGATGATCATAATTGATCTTTTTTCTTTCTTCCATCGTCAGATGATCATTTCTTCTGTAATAGTTGTCATGATATACGACAGTCACACGGTCGCCATACAAATCTCGAATTCTGTTTGTAAACGTTGATTTTCCTGATCCGGAACCTCCTGCAATTCCAATTACGATACATTCCATACTAAGTACCTCTCACTGTTTCATCAAATACAATACGCATCTTCTGCAAAATAGATCCTATATTTTCTAAAAAAATTTTAAATCCTGCTTTCTTCAAAGTCAATGTATATTCCCCACTTTTCCGATTCTTCCATTGAGTTTTGTTCCATCGTATGAGATAATCAGCGAGAGATTTTATGGAAGGAAACACTGCGCAATGTACCACTATTACATGTTCAACAAGCCATTTGGATGTGTCTCTGCGAGAAAAGATGACACTTATCCTACCGTCATGGACTATTTCAAAACATTACAAAACGGAAATCTTTCCCCGGTCGGAAGTCTCGACCGCGCCACAGAAGGTCTCCTTCTCATCACAGATGATGGTGTTTTCAACCAGAAAATGACACACCCTGACTATAAAAAAGAAAAGACATATGAATTTGCTGCCATGGGCACTTTGTCAGAACAGGATATCTATCATCTCGAGCATGGTGTAATGTTAAAAGGCGCAAGCACTCTGACTGCTCCGGCCAAAGTATCGATCACAGGGCAGACAACTCTCGCCGAGATTCTTCCAACACTCCATCCAGAGATCCGACAGGCCAGCTGTCACAATCGTCCGGATCACCCGGTCGTCATTGGCCGCATCACTGTCACAGAAGGAAAAAAGCACCAGATCCGCCGTATGCTTAAGGCGGTCCGGTGCTGTATTATCTCTTTGAAACGAATCTCCATCGGTGACATCACGCTCGACGAATCACTGAAACCGGGTGAGTGGAAAGAACTGACTATTCCTTCACCTGAATAGCATGCTTACCGAGAAATTCACGCACACGATTCTGAATAACGATCGATCTCAGAGTATCATCGTCTGCGACTTCTCTCAAGGCATCTACATCTGCATAGCCGTAATCTTTTGCGAGCTTCTCGAACTCTTCATCAAGCTCTTTGTCTGTTGGCTCCAACTTCTCAGCTTTTGCAATCGCTTCTGCAACAAGCTCCTGCTTGATACTTTCTTTTGCCGCAGTATCTACCTGTTCTTTGAAATCATCAAGAGACATCTGATAAAATGACTGAAGCATGTCTTCCAATTCCATGTCACAGTCTTTCGCATAGCTTTCATACTGCTCCATCATCATGGATGAGTATTCTTCTAATTTATCTTCCGGATACTTCTCAATCTCTGTTTTTTCAAGAACAGCATCCCACGCCAAAGACTGAAGCTGCGCCTCATAATCAGACTGTTTGTTTTCCTCAAGCTGTTTCTTTATTTCTTTCTTATACTCATCTACTGTTTTCGCGCTGTCAGAAAGTGTTGCAACTAATTCATCATCTAATTCCGGAACATCAACATCTCCATTGATGTAATTTACTGTAATTGTAAATACAACATCTCTTCCCTTCAGATCTTCAATACGGTAATCATCCGGGAACTTACCGTTAAAATCAAATGTATCGCCTGCTTTGTGTCCAACAATACTGTCTTCAAATCCAGGGATAAATGTATTTGAACCGATCTCAAGGTCTACACCCTGGCTGGAACCTCCATCAAACTGTTCACCATCCATAACACCTACATAATCGATATTTACCACATCTCCTGCTTTTACTTCCTGAGTTGAATATCCAACAAGAAGGGAATTGATATAGGTGTCCACCTCTTCATCTGTCACTTCCGGTTCATCAATATCGTCAATTTCGATTCCTTTATATCCTACAACTGTAACGTAATCATTGGATGCCTGATTTCCACCGGAACATCCTGCAAGCAATGCTGCCGACATTCCAAGACAGAGCATCATTGCAATCAACCTTTTTTTCATATTCCACACCTCACAACTATTTTTTCAAGCTTCTCAAGTATATCACAGATACCCGTCAAATGAAATTGTTTTCACATTTTTTTTACTTTTACAAAAGTGGCGAGAGCAGCCTGCTCACCTGTTCTTTCATGCGGATCATGAGACTTCTCGACTGATATTTCTTTCTTGTGATCAACGTCGACATATTTATGTCATTCAAAAAGGCATCTTCGAGTTTTCTCGTTGTCTTTTCACTGTAAATCGTAGCATTCACTTCAAAATTCAGCGCAAAACTCCGAATATCCATATTGGCTGTTCCCATACAGGTCACAAGTCCGTCTACACACAGGCACTTTGAATGAATGAACCCATTGTCATACGTGTAGCATTTCGCACCTGCCATTGCAAGCTCTCCCACATAAGAGTATGTCGCCCAGTACACAAATGGATGGTCCGGCTTACACGGGATCATAACACGAACATCAACTCCTGATTTTGCAGCAATTTTCAATGCATTCAGTATTTCTTCATCCGGTATAAAATATGGTGTATTGATATAGATGTTTTTCTGCGCCATATGGATCAAGCGAAGATAGTTATTTCGGATCACCTGACTTTGCGAGTCCGGTCCGCTGGAAATGATCTGTACCGGGTCGCGTCCCATACGCTCAAATTTCGGTGTTGCAAATAAACGATCTTCAAGAAAGAGATTCTCCTGTGCAGCATAATTCCAGTCATAAGCGAATCTCACAGCAAGAGACACAACCGCAGATCCCTCGATACAGATATGCGTATCTCTCCAATATCCAAATTTCTTATCTTTCCCAAGATATTCTCTTCCGATATTGAAACCGCCTACAAATCCGATTCTTCCGTCAATGACTGCGATCTTTCTGTGATTTCGGTAATTGGCACGCAGCTGAAGGTTACCCAGTACTGCAGGGAAAAACTCTGCAACCTGAATTCCTGCTGCCTCTAAGCGTTCCCAGTCACTATTATGCATCGATCTGCATCCCATACTGTCAAACAGCACACGCACCTCCACGCCCTGTTTTACTTTTCTCACGAGTATTTTCTCGATTTCTTTCCACAGTTCGTCTCTCTTAATGATGTAATACTGCAAATGGATATAATGCCTTGCATGCTCCATCTCGTACATCAATGCACGGAATTTTTCTTTACCATCTGTATAAATGCGAATATCATTGTTATCCGTAAGCACAGCCTCTCCATCGTTCAGATTATATAATATCAGCTGTTTGAAACGCTCCAGCTCCGGATCTCTGAGCCGTAGTCTTTTCTTATAAATGGACTGCCCCTGTTTTCTGGCAGCGTATTTCATCTCACCTTCCACTTCTTTGGCACGAAACATCCGCTCCTTCCGGAAATTCTGTCCAAGCAGAAGATACAGAATAAATCCGACAACCGGAAGTGCATATAATACAAGTAACCAGGCCCAAACTGTCGTCGGTTTTTTTCGCTGAAAAAATATGATCACGACCGACAATATTGCATTTATGATAAGAAGATTGTGCATGATCCATCCCAGTGAAGTCCGCACTCCTTCTAATACCAAATCAAGCATAAATTCACCTCATCATTTTGTTTCTATACATCAGATAATATCTTTTTGCTTTCGATAAAGTAAATATATCGAATTTACACTCATAAATCAACATAATATCTCCCCAAAACTCCATTTGCCTGCATCAAATCTCTTGCACTTGCAATAAAAGGATGTTAGAATATAGTTTGATATGCAAGAAAAGATAAAAGAATGAGGAGGATTCCCGTGAGTAAATTGACTATCATCTTATTAGTTATTCTTGTTGTAATGATTGCAATCATGGTTGCACTTTATTTCTACGGAAAGAAAGTGGAAAAACAGCAGGCTGAACAGCAGGAAAAGATAGAGGCTGCTGCACAGCAGTTCACGATGCTGATTATTGACAAGAAACGTGTTCGCATGAAAGATTCCGGACTTCCACAGTATGTGATCGACAACACTCCAAAGCGTATGAAATTTGCAAAGGTTCCGATCGTCAAAGCTAAAATTGGTCCAAAGATCATGTCTTTGATGTGCGATACAGCGATTTTTGATTCCATCCCTGTCAAAAAAGAAGTAAAAGCTACTGTAAGCGGCATCTACATTACAGGGGTCAAAGGGATTCGCGGACCACTGGAAACACCGGTTAAGAAAAAAGGATTTCTTTCAAGACTTCGCGGAAAATAATGTATTAAAAGAGCTGTCGGTTTGACAGCTCTTTTGTTATCCCATATAATTGACCAGGTGTAACACCTGCTCAATTATCCTACACTATGAATGTTTACTTTGATCTCACAGTCTGACAATGGTTCACCGTTGATATCAAGTGCATATGAGATACTTACATTGATCGACTCTTCCCCAATCTCTGCAGTGATATCTTTCGTGTGTGTACCTACGAGCATCTCTCCAAATGGAGTTTCATAGTTCGACACATAGATCTTATCTTTCTCAAATACCATTCTTGAATTCGTAAGTCCTGTCTTAATGATTTCAAATTTCGTATCTCCGGTCAGTTTTACCGTATTTTTTATTGCGCCCGGCATTCCCTCTACCACTTCATCATAGACAACATAGTGTTTTCCGTTTCGAAGGTAGTATGTTGCCGGAGTGATGATCTCAATCTCGTCTTCATTGTTGTTATTTTCATCATCCAGTCCATAATGAAGTCCGGAAATACTGATCAATACGTCTTTTTTCATATGCTCTTTAATACTCCTCAATATTAATCTGTTCTATTGATTTCACATCATACGGAAGTACAAAGTTTGCAAACTGCTTAAACTTCTCTGCCGCATCACTGACATAAAATTCATATTTATTGAATTCGTTGTTTTCATTTGCGATTCCATTTTCCTCAAGAATCTTCTTGAGATCCATCGCTGCCTCGTAAGCCGGATTCACAATATGTACTTTGTCACCGAAATATCGGATGATCGCACTTCTAAGAAGCGGATAATGTGTACAGCCAAGGATCATCGTATCGATATCGGATTCCTTCATCTCTCTCAGGTAGATATCGATCACTTCTTCTGTGATATGATGATCCTTGAATCCTTCCTCCACAAGCGGGACAAACAACGGGCAGGCTTTACCCAGAACTTCGGCATCCGGAAGCATTTCCCTGATGATTCTTGTATACATATTGCTTCGAATCGTTCCCTCTGTGCCTGTGACACCGATCTTCTTATTCTTCGTCTCCGCTACCGCCGCCCTCGCACCCGGTGCGATCACACCAATGATCGGCGTGTCAAATTCCTGCTGCACTGCATCCAGTGCCTGCGCTGTGGCAGTGTTACATGCGATAACAATCGCTTTTACATGCTTTGTACGAAGGAATCGGATGATCTGCTTTGAGAATCGGATAATGGATTCTTTCGATTTGCTTCCATATGGAAGTCTCGCAGTATCTCCAAAATAAATTATATCTTCATTTGGAAGCTGACGCATGATCTCTCTCGCCACTGTCAGTCCTCCGACACCGGAGTCAAACACCCCGATCGGTGCTTTTTTCAATTCTTCGATATTCAAAATATCTCCTCCTTATCCATTATACATAATCCATGGATTTTTCTACAACACGGATGGAATCCTCTCCGTAAAAATTCATCATTTTATTCAGAATCTCCGCATCTGCATGAATATTTCTTCCAGCAGGCAGTCGTTTGATCTGTCTCTCTTTCTTACAGTAGATGACGATGCTGTCATCTCCCTCCGATTCAGCGAGAAGTCCAAATAATTTCTTTTCATCCTCCTGATAAGCCTGCTTGTCTTCATATTGAATCCAGACTTCTTTCCTTGTTTTCTCAAACGGAATGACCGCCTCACAGATGAGTTTGCTTGGTGCATCGTCCTCTTCTGTGACACGTCCTTTGATAAACACTTTGCCCTCTTCATTCAGGTATGCCTGATTCTTCTCATAATCTCTCGGGAACACAACAACCTCTACCGTTCCGGCCAGGTCTTCCACTGTCAGAAATGCCATCACTTTATTTGTCTTCGTATATTTGACCGTCTTTGCAGTGATGATACCTCCGACAATCTCTTTTGCTCCCTCTGACACTTTTGAGCGTCCCGTCTCTTCATCGATCTGAAAATCAAGCGTTGTTCTGGAAATACCTTTTCTCCATTTTTCTTCATAATCTTCCAGCGGATGTCCGGTCAGATAAACGCCAAGCACTTCTTTCTCGTATGCAAGTTTTTCCTCCCTGTCATATTCCCCGACATTTGGAAGCGGAATGTCAAAATCCTTCTTTTCTTCTTCTCCCACAAGATCAAACAGCGACATCTGTCCAGCCATGGAATGCTTCTTCTCCTGACTGATCTGATCCATGATCTTTCCATAAATAAGCAAAAGCTGTTTTCTTGTTCCATCAAACTCGTCAAACGCACCCGCTTTGATAAAACTCTCAAGTGTCCGCTTATTGACTTCTTTACCGGATAATCGTTCTATGAAATCTTTCAGTGTCCGGAACGGTCCATTCTCATCACGCTCCCGCACAATGGTCTGAATCACAGGACGTCCAACACTCTTGATCGCAGCAAGTCCGTATCGGATCGCTCCATTATCTACGGAAAAGTTTCCTTCTCCTTTGTTGATATCCGGAGGAAGGATCCTGATCCCCATCTCTCTGCAGCTGTAAATATACTCTGACACCTTTGTAGAGTTATCGATCACAGATGTCATGAGCGCAGCCATAAATTCCATTGGATAATAATATTTCAGATAAGCAGTCTGGTATGATACGACTGCATATGCTGCCGCATGTGATTTATTGAATGCATATTTTGCAAAATCGATCATCTCATCATAGATCTTATTCGCAACAGCCTCATCAATTCCATTGTTGATACAGCCCGGGACTCCCTGCGCCTTGTCCCCGTACACAAAGACCTGTCTCTCCTGCTGCATCACATCGCCTTTTTTCTTCGACATCGCACGGCGCAGGATGTCGCTTCGTCCAAGTGTGAAACCGGCAAGGTCCCGCACGATCTGCATAACCTGTTCCTGGTACACGATACATCCATATGTTGCTTCCAGAATACCTGTAAGCTGTGGGCAGTCATATTCGATCGACTCCGGATGATTTTTCCCTTTGATATACTGCGGGATAAAATCCATCGGACCCGGTCTGTAAAGTGCGATTCCCGCAATGATATCTTCCAGACTCTGAGGCTTCAGTTCTTTCATGAAACTCTTCATACCGGCACTCTCGAGCTGGAACACCCCATCCGTCTTTCCGGTTCCGATATAATCGAGTACTTTCTGATCATTGTAATCGATCGTATCAAGATCAATTCCTTTCCCGGAACTCTTTTTTACAAGCTCGATCGCATTCTGGATCACCGTCAGATTGCGAAGCCCGAGGAAATCCATCTTGAGAAGACCGAGTTCTTCCAGTGTTGTCATCGTAAACTGTGTCGTCACTGAACCATCTGATCCAAGCGAGAGAGGCACATATTCATCGATCGCTTTCTGGCTGATCACCACACCTGCCGCATGCATCGATGTATGTCTCGGAAGTCCCTCGAGACGTTTTGACATATCGACAAGCTCTCGGACCTGTTCATCTTCCTCGTAAAGCTTTCTAAATTCCGGATTCATATTCAACGCTTTATCAAGCGTGATATTCAGTTCCTGCGGAACCATCTTCGCGATGTTATCGACAAATGCATACGGAAGATCCATCACACGGCCGACATCACGGATAACTCCTCTCGCGGCAAGCGTACCGAATGTAACGATCTGCGCCACGCACTCCGAGCCGTACTTCCTCCCCACATAATCAATGACGTCCTGTCTTCCCTCAGGCGCAAAATCCACGTCAATATCAGGCATGGATACACGTTCCGGATTCAGGAAACGTTCAAAGAGAAGCTGATAACGGATCGGGTCGATCGTTGTGATGCCAAGACAATACGACACGATGCTTCCCGCTGCCGATCCCCGGCCCGGTCCAACCATGATCCCATGATCTTTCGCATATTTGATAAAATCCCACACGATCAGGAAGTAGTCAACATATCCCATTGTCTCAATGACAGAAAGTTCATATTCTAATCGTTCGACCAGTTCATCTGTCACCGGATCATATAGTCTGTTTAATCCTTCAAAACATAATTTGTTCAAATATTCCTTTGATGTGTACGGCATCGGAACATCATATTTCGGAAGCTTCTTCACGCCAAATTCAATCTCGACATTACATCTGTCTGCGATCTTCTGGGTATTTTCAAGTGCTTCCAGTGCATATGGGAACAGATTCCTCATCTCTTCTTCCGATTTGATGTAGTACTGTCCTCCTTCATATCTCATACGGTCTTCATCGGCCAGTTTCTTTCCTGTCTGAAGACAGAGCAGAATATCATGCGGCTTCACATCATCTGCATATGTATAATGCACGTCATTCGTTGCAACAAGCTCGATGCCAAGCTCCCTGCTCATTCGGATCAGTGACTGATTCACTGTCTGCTGCAGGGATATCCCATGATCCTGAAGTTCCAGAAAGAAATTACCTCTTCCAAAGATCGCCTCATACCTCTTCGCTGCTTCGCAGCCTTCTTCGTACATCCCTCTTGCCACATATTTCTGTACTTCTCCTGCCAGGCAGGCACTCAGAGCGATGATCCCCTCATGATACATCTCCAGTACTTCCATGTCGACACGTGGCTTATAATAATACCCTTCTGTGAATCCTTTTGAGACGATCTTCATCAGATTGTGATACCCGACTTCATTCTCCGCCAGCAATACGAGATGATAATATCTGTCTTCATTTCCCTGTCCCGGATCTTTCTTAAACCGGGAGCCCGGCGCGACATAGACCTCACTTCCGATGATCGGCTTCACTCCAGCTTTTTTTGCCGCACGATAGAAATCAATGACTCCAAACATCACGCCGTGGTCCGTGATCGCCACACTGTTCATGCCAAGTTCTTTGACTCTTGTCACACACTCATTTATTTTATTTGATCCATCCAGAAGACTGTACTCTGTATGGACATGTAAATGCGCAAATGCCATAGCGTACCCTGCTTTCTATTTTGTCTCAATCGAATTTTCCTTAATTTCTATCTTGCCTGCTTTGAGCAGCCGTCCGATCGCACGTTTAAATGCATTTTTACTGAGTCCTGTCTCGCTCTTGATAAAATCTGCATCTGCTTTCTCTGTAAACGTAAGTCTGCCGCCCTGCCTGTTCATCTTCTCAAGAAGCATTGCCGCATCCACGTCCATCTGGATAAATGCTTTTTCCTTCACACTGAGGTCAAGCTTCCCATCCGCTTTTACCGCGGTTACCCGTGCATCCACACGATCACCCACTTTTAAGTTCCCATATGATTCTCTCTTTGAGATCAGTGCACAGTACCTGTCATCGACCGCGACAAAAAGTCCAAAGTTATCACTCTTTTCGTAAATGATCCCCTGTACTTTGTCATCTTTCTGATATGGGGAATCCTTGCGAAGTTTCTCGTACACCTTCATTGTCGCACAGAGGCGGCCGCTCTTATCCACGTAGAGACTTACAAGGCATTCATCTCCGCGTTTCACCTTCGCTGTCTGCTCTTTGAACGGGAGCAGAAGATCTTTCTCAAGTCCCCAGTCAAGGAACGCTCCAATCTTTCCGGTATCCTTTACTTTCAGTGTTTTCACTTCTCCGAGTGTGAGAAATGGTTCATTTGTTGTAGCAATCAGACGATCCTTTGAATCTTTGTAGACAAATACCGTCACCGGATCTCCGATCTCGATTCCTTCCGGTACCTGTTTCTTTGGAAGAAGTATTCTGTCTTCCTCTGTGCCGAGATAGACACCGAAGTCAACTTTTTTTACTACCATCAGAGTTACTTTCCTGCCAAGATTTTTTTCCATCATTTGTTATTTCTCCTCTTTGAATTCCACGATCGCATACAGAGCACCTTCTGTATCACAAAGCTCCACTGCGATTCTGTCTTCGTTCTTCTCTATTCTCGGCACGATCATATCTCCGTATACTGCCGACTTTTTGTATTCCACGCGGACCTGCCTGATCCGAACATCTTTCTCAAGAATCTCCATCGCCATCTGAATATACTGGCAATTGTTCACATGTTCGTTCGTATCGATATGATACCTTCTCACCGGAAATGCTTCCAGCTCCTCTGCATTCTCAGCCATTTCCACTTTTCTTGATTCATATTCCATATCAAGAGGCGCTTCCACACCATAGTACTCTATCATTTCCTTCGGTGCTTTGACCGGGCGTCCTTTTTCCATATCCATATATACCCAGACAGAATGCGCATACGCAACCCTTGTCCCTCCTTCATCCAGCATCTGGAAATTGCGGTCTCCGAGAAATCCTCTGAAACCGGTCGGCCATGTGCACACTTTGATCTGTTCTCCCATTTTCGGGTATCTCTCCACGACGATCTGCCAGTAGGAAAGAATCCATGCATGGTTCTCTTTCTTTAATTTGTGAAATCCCTGTCCGATATCTTCGGAATGAAAGGTACAGCAATCCTGGAAATAATTCACGATCGCAGGAAGTGTGATCCTGTTATTGTGGTCTATCTCGCTGTACCTGATTCTGCCATCAATGATATACATACGTATCCTCCTGGTTTTCCGGGAAGAAAAACCATTTTATTTTATAGTTTGTCATACATGTGATCATCTCGTAACTGTCCTCATCAAGGACATCTGCAAGCTTTTCTTTATCTTCTTCCACCATTCTGGCATGAACTGCATCCGTGAAGCAGAGATTCGGATACAGACAGCACCACCAGTTGTGTCCTCCGGCACTTCCGATGCGGATGCGAAGTGCCTCATATGTCCCTGCAGGAAATACGATATCTCCATATCGTTTCTTCGGGAACTCATCCGTCACGAGCTCTGCCGTCACGCTGTCTTCACTTCCATGTTCCCGGAGCACTTCCTCCGAAAGCTGTTCGATTTCTTCCAGATGTTCTGCCACGAACTGTTTTGTCGCAGAAAGATTCCTCTCATCCCCTGAAACATCATCATCCTTGAGTTCTTCTTTCAGATAGGACAGCACTGATTCTTTCACCAGCATTTTCAATTGCTGATCCTCCCCGCTGTCACTGTCTGCGATCACATGAAATCGCAGCACTTCTTTCGAAAGCATCGCTGTCGCAGTCTCTGCTCTCGCCTGCACGAGCATTCCCCGTTCTCTCACCACACATGCTGTCAGAATTCCTGCACTCACAAATGCAATGATCAGGCATATCATCTCGATCTTTTTTTCTATAATTCTTCTATGTAAATTCCAGCTTGTCCAACACTTCAATCTGTCCACGCTCCTTTCCATATAAGAAGCGTAGACAACTGTACAAAAATTATACCATGTATGAAATATTTTCTGTTATCTGCTCTTTGTTCGGATTACTCCGGTAACTTCTCTGCTCTGATTTGCGATGTGAATACTGATGATCTCTGTCGCTTTTGCTTTATCTTTGTTAATGATCGCCTCCATCAATGCCTCATGTTCATCCAGAACATTCGTATAAACACTTACATTTTTCAAATACTCCACACGGAAACGATACATCTGCTCGCGCAGATTATTGAGAAGCTGCACTAGCTTCTGATTATCTGTCGCCGCATTGATCACATCGTGGAAATGCACATCTGCCTGAGCAATCTTCGTTATATCCTTGCTGCGAAGAGATCTGCGAAATTCTTCTGCCGCTGCTTTCATTTCCACGATCTGCTCTTCTGTAATGTGTTCGCATGCAAGCTGTACGGATAATTCTTCCAATGCCTCGCGCACTTCAAGCACATCTTTGAGACTCTTTTCCTTGATCTCTGCAACTTCCGCACCTCTTCTCGGAATCATCAGCACAAGTCCCTCTAACTCGAGCTTGCGGATCGCCTCACGGATCGGTGTTCTGCTCACACCAAGTTTATTCGCGAGCTGAATCTCCATCAATCGCTCTCCAGGCTTTAATTCTCCTCTGAGAATCGCCTGCCTGAGCGTGTTAAACACCACATCCCGAAGTGGCAGATACTCGTTCATTGTAACTTCAAAATTCGGTTCCTTCATACCTTCATCCACCTTTAAGTCATTTCGAATCCCTTGTATTATTCGTATTATTTTTGTATCTTGTATACAGTGTACCTATAGTATACTCATATTTTCCTTGAAAATCAATATTTTCGCCCCCGCTTTCAGGACATCTGTCTCCATCTGATTCACCATTCGAATACTTTGCATTGTCGTGTGAAAACGTTTTGCGATCGTCCAGAGTTCATCTCCATCTTTCACAACATATCCGACAACCCCCGGCATGTTTTCAATTTCATTTGAGGCAAATGGCTGCTCATCAATTTCCGTGATATTTATAAATTCCTGTACTTCTGTCAGGAAAATAGTAAATCCAATTCCCGCATGAACCTGCATCTCACCATTTCCAAGTACATTGACACTGAGCTGTTCCAGTGCCTCTGTGATCTCATATTCCATATCTGTTTTCATTCCCGGGCACTCGATCACATGCGTAAACGGAACCATTCCCTGCCAGATTTCAAACGGCGAATCATCATTTGCCTTCACATATAAAATATGAATAGACAGAACCCCTTCTGCCATCACGCCGTCTGCAACTGTCTCTGTATGCTCGATCTTCAGGTTTCCACTCACATGACACATCTGAAGCATTCCGTCACGAAGTTCTGGAACAGAGAGTGCTTCTTCTAATTTGTATTTCGATCCACTTTGCAGAACAAGTCTTGATATTTTCACCGGTTCCTCCTGGAGCACCAGATTCCTGTGCAGCGAATACACATCTTCCAGGCATTCATACTGTGTTTCTCCATACACAGACATCCGCATTTCCATCGTCACTTCGACTCCGACCAGGCGCATTTCACCGTCTTCATCCATTCGCACATCGATCACCTCATCACAGAAAGATGCCTGCATATGGTGGTACATCGTATCATCAGCCCCGGAACACGGAATTCTGCCTTCATACGGCACGATCTGTTCTGTCCAGTCCACCTTCCCCTCGACAGACTCATACATAACAAACACAAGCAGCTCACCTCTTACGATCATCTCATCTTCTGTAATCCTTGTATCGAACTTTCTTGGTTCTACATCTGAAAACAGTATGCTCCCGATCGTCTCTTTCGTATTCGGAAGTTTCATTTCTTCTTTGATACGATAACTGTCCTTTTTCGACAATACAAGTTCCAGAAATGTTTTGTCTGTTCTCTTCTTGTACATTCCGGATTCTTCTTCCACATCTAACGTAATCACGTCCGACTCTTCTCCCGAAGACGTAATCTCCATCTCCACCATTGCTTTTACATTCACTTTTCTGGAGTGAATCATAGACACCGACAGTTCCACCGATCCGTCCCGGAGAAAGACAGGTCCCTTAGGCTCCTCATCTGCATAAACCATCTCTTCAAAAGAAAGCTTTCCCTGCAGAGATGACATATGCAGTTCATTTCCATCTTCCTGATACAGGATCTGGTACTGTACTTTTCCGGACACACGTATGTAATGATCCACAACTTTCATATCTTCGATCTTCAACAGACCTTTGCTGTAGATAATCTGACTGATGTCTCCTTTTGCGTCGGGCACATTGACATCTCCGTCAACATAGAACTGATCCGTCATCCGTCTCCCAGGTACCTGTTTTTTTATTGTTCTTCTAAACTGCTCCATTTACATCCTCCTTTACTGGATAAGCACATATTTATCACTATATTTCATTTTCAGGACAATATACGGACAGCTCGGCTCCTTCGAATACTCCACGCCATACTCCGGTCCCCAAAAATCTGTTTTCAGAATGATCGCATTACTTGATTCAAAGAATTCCCGCACTTTGATCTCATAACCTCCTGTCTCCTGCTTACCGTACCCTCTGGCAATGAACATCTCGCCTTTATCTCCATATGTGAATAAAAACTCCTTTTCCTTTTGTCTCTCAATCTCCTCCCTCATTTCCTCCGGGATATCGATTTCTTCCACGATTTCATAATCGATATCCAGCATCTTTTCTCTGTCTATTTTCTGGATGGAACAACCCGCTGCTAAAAAAACAGTACAGAAGATCAAAATTCCTGCGAGCATTTTTTTGCTTTTTCTATTCACAGGGACACCCCTCCTCATCCAAATATATGCAAAATTCATTATAACTATGATACAGAGAACCGTTTAAAAATTACCCGTAATGTGTTAAGATAAAAAGAAACTATACTTATATAAAGAAAAAACGATACATGAGCAGCCAAAAAATGGTTGAGAAATGAACTGAAAGAATTTTCCAGATTGTATGGAAGAAACCAGGAGGTAGAATAAAATGATCCGACTTATACTTGTAGCTCTTTTTTTAGTTTGTTTTCTGATTCTCGGCATTCCTGTACTTCTCGTGATGCAGCTTTTCGGACTTGCAAATAAAAAAGCAAAAGATTATGCCTGTCTTAGTATCGTACAATGGGCATTCAAAGTAATCCTTCGCATCAGCGGTGTGAGGACAACCGTCATCGGCGAGGAAAACATCCCTGATGAGCCCGTATTGTTCATCGGAAATCACAGAAGTTATTTCGATATTCTGCTGACTTATTCCAGATGCAGACGTCTGACCGGATATGTCGCAAAGAAAGAAATGCTTCGTTTCCCACTGCTTCGCGACTGGATGAAAGCCCTTTATTGCCTCTTTCTTGATCGCGAAAATGTAAGAGAAGGTCTGAAGACGATCCTTCAGGCGATCGAATATGTAAAAGCCGGCGTTTCCATCTGTATTTTCCCGGAGGGGACACGCAACAGCGGAGCAGAGCTCAGCATGCTTCCATTCAAAGACGGTGCATTAAAGATCGCTGAAAAATCAGGATGTGCGATTATCCCGATCTCCATCAACAACAGCTGTCAGATTTTCGAAGCACACCTTCCGTTTATCAGAAAGACACATGTAGTCATTGAATACGGAGCACCAATCTACACGAAAGATCTGGACAGGGAAACACGCAAACATCTCGGCGATTACTGCCAGAATATTATTCAGGAAACGATCAACAAAAATGCTGATCTCGTATAAAGGAGTACAATATTATGGACCAGAGAAATTTGACACTGCTGACTGATTTTTATGAACTCACCATGATGCAGGGCTATTATAATGAAAGTCAAAACAATGAAACCGTTGTATTTGACGTATTTTTCCGCAAAAATCCAAGCGATGGCGGTTATTCGATCTGTGCAGGGCTGGATCAGGTCATCCGGTATATCAAAGGACTTCATTTCACATATGAAGACGTTGACTACTTAAGAAGCCTCGGCATTTTCAGCGAAGATTTTCTTCATTATCTGAGCGGATTCCATTTCAGCGGTGATATCTATGCGATCCCGGAGGGAACAGTCGTATTTCCGAAAGAACCTCTTCTGAAAGTCATCGCTCCGATCATGGAAGCACAGCTTGTAGAAACTGCGATTCTCAATATCATCAATCATCAGTCTCTGATCGCCACAAAGGCATCACGTGTTGTATTTGCCGCAAACGGTGACGGGATCATGGAATTCGGTCTCCGGCGTGCACAGGGACCTGATGCAGGCCTCTACGGTGCAAGAGCCGCGATGATCGGTGGATGTGTCGGAACATCCAACGTACTTGCAGGAAAACAATTTGATGTTCCGGTCCTTGGCACGCACGCACACAGCTGGATCATGAGCTTCAAAGACGAATACACTGCATTCAGGACATACGCTGAGATGTATCCGAACAACTGCACACTGCTTGTTGATACATACGACACATTAAAATCCGGTGTGCCAAATGCAATCCGCGTATTTAAAGAAATGCGCGAAGAAGGAATCAAACTCGAAAGATACGGCATTCGTCTCGACAGCGGAGACCTTGCATATCTTTCAAAGAAAGCACGTAAAATGTTAGATGAGGCCGGTTTTGAAGACGCTTCTATCTGTGCATCCAACGACCTCGACGAATATCTTCTTCACGACCTGAAGATGCAGGGCGCTGCGATCAACTCCTGGGGTGTCGGAACGAATCTCATCACTTCCAAAGACTGCCCTTCTTTCGGTGGAGTGTATAAGCTTGCTGCTATTTCGAACAAAGAGGGAGAACTCGTACCAAAGATCAAGCTTTCTGAGAACAGTGAAAAGATCACGAACCCGGGAAACAAAACGATCTACCGAATTTATGAAAATGAAACCGGCAAGATCAAGGCAGATCTGATCTGTTTCGCAGACGAAACATTTGATGAATCACAGGATCTAGTCATCTTCGACCCGATCGAACACTGGAAAAAGACAAAACTTGCCGGTGGGACTTACACAATGAAAGAGATCATGGTTCCTGTCTTCATCAAGGGTGAATGCGTCTATAAATCACCTTCCGTCAAAGAGATCGCTGAATACTGCAGACAGGAAAAAGAAACCCTGTGGGAGGAGACAAAACGTCTCTTCTACCCTCACAAAGTATATGTAGATTTATCTGATAAACTTTACCAGGTGAAAAAAGAACTTCTGAATCATTACGGAAGAGACTAATCATATAAAAAGGAGATTTTAAAAATGAAAATAATCGTTTTGGCCGGTGGCTACAGCAACGAACGTGACGTATCTTTAAATTCCGGAGCAGGTGTCTGCAAAGCACTCCGCGAGCGCGGACATCAGGCATTTCTCCTGGATCCGTTCATGGGATTTGAGTATGACTCAGACAAACTTGAAGAAGCATTCGATCTTCCTGACGGAGGATTGTCTATCGCAAAAGGAATTGAGATCAAAGAGCCGGATCTTGATGCACTCTGGAAGTCAAGACCGGGTGACTCACTAAGCTACCTCGGTCCAAATGTCCTTGAGCTCTGCTCTATGGCTGATATTACATTCATGGCACTTCATGGAAGCTTCGGAGAAAATGGCAAGCTTCAGGCTGCGTTTGACGTCCTTGGCATCCGCTATACCGGACCGAACTCACTCGGCTGTGCCCTCTCCATGGATAAAGGTGTCACAAAAGAGATTTTCAAAATGCAGGGTGTACCAACTCCTGACGGAACTCATCTGTTCAGACATCAGAAAGACGTATCTCTTGACGAACTTGGCTTCCGTCTTCCTGTTGTCGTAAAACCTTGCTCCGGCGGATCCAGCCTGGGTGTTTATATCGTACATACAGAAGAGGAATACAAAAATGCTATCGAATCATCTTTTGAAAAAGAAGATGAGGTAGTGATCGAGCCATTCATTGACGGACGCGAGTATGCCTGCGGTATCATTGATGGAAAAGCTCTTCCACTCGTTGAGATTGTTCCAAAAGACGGTTTCTTTGACTATGTCAACAAATATCAGCTCGGAGGTGCTTCCGAGATCTGTCCTGCACAGTCTCTGAACGAGGAACAGACAAAAGCCATCCAGGCTGCCGGCGAAAAAGCATTTGCCGCTCTTCGTCTCGATGTGTATTCAAGGGCCGACTTTATCGTAGACAATCATACCGGCGAGTTCTATTGTCTCGAAGTCAACTCGCTCCCAGGAATGACAAGCGCAAGCCTCCTTCCAAAAGCTGCGAAGGCTGCCGGCTACGAATACGGAGAATTCTGTGAACTTATCATCCGGAAATCCATCGAGGCAAGATATCAGAACTCATAATCTAATACACAGGAGTGGCAACGAAACATGAAAGATATTACATTAAAAAATATTACACAGGCGTGTCAGGGAATCTTCCACGGCGATTCTTCCCTGCTCTACAGAAAAATCGCAGGGATCACCATTGACAGCCGTAAAGTGGAAAAGGATTTTCTCTTTGTCGCGATTAACGGAGAACGCTTCAATGCGCACAGATTCATTCCTGACACCATCGAAAAAGGCGCACTCTGTGTCGTATCACACGAGGATCTCGGCGATACCGATTTTCCGTATATTCTTGTAGAATCGACAAGTCAGGCTCTCCTCGACATCGCCAAATATTACCGTGACTCATTCGATATCAAAGTCGTCGGGATCACCGGAAGTGTCGGAAAGACAAGTACAAAAGAAATGATTGCTTCTGTCCTTGCACAGAAATACAACGTACACAAGACACAGGGCAATTTTAATAACGAATGCGGCCTCCCACTTACCGTCTATGAAATGAACGAGGAGCATGAGGTCTCCGTTCTTGAGATGGGAATCAACCATTTCGGTGAAATGAGAAAGCTCTCTACTGTGGCGAGTCCTGATATCTGTGTCATCACAAATATCGGCGTTGCGCACCTTGAATTTCTGAAAACAAAAGAAGGAATCATGCAGGAAAAGACGGAAATGTTCAAAGATATGAAGGAAGGTGGTTCCATTATCTTAAATGGCGACGATCCACTCCTTTCTACGATCGGAACGGTAAAGGGTGTTGATCCGGTCTTCTTCAGTCTGGAGGACACATCGGCTCCTGTTCATGCGACAGACATCGAACCGATCGGTTTAAAAGGAACTTCCTGTACGATCCATCTTCCAGTTGGAAGCTTCTCGTGCACAGTTCCTACACCTGGCCTTCATATGGTGTCAAATGCACTGGCCGGTGCTGCAGTCGGATATAAGCTTGGTCTCACACTTGACGAGATCAAACGCGGAATCGAGAGTCTCCCATTTATGCCGGGAAGAAACAATATCATCCAGACTGAGAATATGATCATCCTCGATGACTGCTACAACGCCAATACTGTTTCCATGAAAGCTGCTTTGGACGTTCTTGATATGGGAATCGGAAGAAAGGTTGCCATCCTTGGTGACATGGGTGAGCTTGGCGACAACTGGAAGGAGCTTCACCGAGAAGTGGGCGAGTACGCTTCTTCTATCGGCATTGATCTTGTCATCGCGATCGGCGAAATGTCAAAAGAGATTGCTGACGGTGCAAACAGATCCAATACAAAAGCACTCTGGTTTGCCACAAAAGAAGGTTTCCTCGCACAGGCAGATGAGATTCTCATCAAAGGAGATAACGTGCTTGTGAAGGCATCGCATGGAATGGAGTTTCCGGTGATCGTGGAAGTGCTGCGGGGAATGTAGGATAAAGATAAAAATAAACAAATAATAAGTAAAATATCAGAAAAGGAATATCCGTCATACACGTTGCCAATTCTTGCTTCACTTCGGTTTTATCATGCCCGTACTCGTTCGCGATAAGAGCGTTTGCTCCTCGTACGGGCATAAAACTCGTGAAGCTTCGATTGGCTTCCTACTGTATGACGGATATTCCATTTTCTATTTTACATTTCTTTGACTCTATTCCCTAATTTAACATTTTTAAAATAGCAAAACGACATATCATCAAAACAAGTTGCCGATCTTTGCTTCACTTCGGTTTTATCGTGCCCGTACTCGTTCACGATAAGAGCGTTTGTTCCTCGTACAGGCACAAAATTCGTGAAGCTTTGATCGTCTTCCGATTGTTTTGATTGATATGTCGTTTTGTTTCTTTATATTTTGAATTCTCACTTCATCTCGAGCAGGCGGCTTGGGTCTTCGATTGGCTCGCCGCGCATTTTCTTGATCTTTTTTCTGAGCAGGTCAAAACACATGCTCAGATAGCGGAAGAATGACTCTGACGCGAATCCAAACACAACGAACAGTTCGATGCAGATCGCCGACATTGCTTCCATCGCGAAGAGCTGATTTAAGAAGATTCCGCAGAAGACAAGTCCCGCCATACACCCAAAAAACACATACATTCTAAGCTTTGTGAACGGATAGCTTATCTTGTATAAGATCATAAATCCTACGATTGCGAGCAGCATTGTCGCTGCCGTTGCGATGTCTTCGCCCGGAAGACGAAATACCTCTCCACACACAACAAGCGCTCCGACTGCAAATACATCTGTAAGCCCTGCCGGCAGTGCTTTCAAAAGGACATTTGTCATGAAGTGTCCTTTGATTCTCGATGTATTCGGCTCTAAAGCAAGGAAAAATCCAGGTATTCCGATCGTAAACATACTGATCAGTGAAATCTGCGACGGTTCCAGTGGATAGCGGATCATAAATACTGCCGAGAAGATCGACAATAAGAACGAAAAGATATTTTTCACAAGGAACAGGCTCGCTGAACGCTGAATATTGTTTACCACTTTTCGTCCTTCCAGCACAACGGATGGCATGCAGGAAAAATCAGACTCAAGCAATACAACCTGTGCTGCCTGGCATGCCGCTTCGCTTCCGGATGCCATGGCGATACTGCAGTCTGCATCTTTGAGTGCCAGTACGTCGTTGACACCGTCACCTGTCATCGCAACGGTATTTCCATCTTCTTTCAGCGCCTGCACAAATGTACGTTTCTGGTCCGGTGTTACCCGCCCAAATACGACATATGCCCGCATGGCATCTGCGATCTGCTCAGGTGTTTTCAGCGTCGATGCGTCTACATATCGTTCCGCGCCGTAGATTCCGGCCTCTTTCGCAACCTCCGATACCGTCATCGGATTATCGCCGGAGATCACTTTGATCTGAACGCCCTGCTCCGCAAAATATGCAAACGTCTCTTTCGCGCGCTTTCGGATCGGGTTTGCCAGCGTCACATAGGCAAGCGGTGTTACTTTCTCTGTCAGCGCCTTTCCGTCTATCACTCCGGCATACTCTCCAAACACAAGAACACGGTATCCCTTCTTCGCATACTGCTCGATCTCGGCTTCATAGAGAACATAATCATCCCTGAGTACCATTTCCGGTGCACCGAGCACATATGCTTTATCTTCAAATGTTACGCTGCTGTATTTCACAGCAGAAGAAAACGATGTCACGGATACCGGCTTCTTACCTGTATTTTCTTTAAAATACGCTTTCATCGCTTCCATTGTGATATTGTCCGCCGTCATCGCTGAGACGAAGTCACCGATCAGCCTGTTGATTTCCGGATAATGATCTTTGTCATTCTCATAGTCCAGTGTAGGAATCGCATCATGAACCGCCATCGTATTATCCGTGATCGTACCGGTCTTATCCACACACAACACATTGACTCTCGCCAGCGTCTCAATACTCTTCATATCATGCAGAAGCACCTTCTGCTTCGCAAGACGCATCGCACTGACCGCAAGTGCAACCGTTGCGAGAAGATAGAGTCCCTCCGGGATCATGCCAAGCACAGCCGCAACCATAGACGTAATACTTGCTCCAAACGCGTTGTGATTAATGAAAAAGCTCTGCACAAACAGAATGATTCCGATCGGAATGATCAGGATGCCGACCCATTTCACGAGCTTGTTGAGAGAACGGATCATCTCTGACTGTTCCCCCTCTCCCATCACTTTCGCCTCAAGTGACAGTTTTGAGATATAAGAGTCTGCACCGACCTTATCCAGTCTCGCGTGACATTTTCCGGAAATGACAAAGCTTCCGGACATCAGATGATCGCCCTTCTCCTTTGTGATCTCATCTGACTCACCGGTAAGAAGCGATTCATTGACCTGTACTTTTCCGGCCACAACAACCGCATCTGCACAGATCTGATTGCCCGCATTGAAAATGACAATATCATCCAGAACAAGATCTTCTGATTTCACTTTCCGGATCTTGCCGTCCCGAACCGCATGTGAATATGGTGCATTCAGCATATTCATTTCATCCAGCACTTTCTTCGCACGTATCTCCTGATAAATACCAATCAGCGTATTTCCGATGATGACCGGCAAAAATGTAAGGTTCCGGAATGATCCTGCGATGATCAGAAGGACCGCCAGTACGAAGAAGATCAGATTGAAATAAGTAAATACATTTTCCCTTATGATCTCTTCGTTTGTCTTCGACGGCGGCTCAACCAGAGTGTTCACCCATCCGTGCAAACGGTGCTCCTGCACCTGCTGCGATGTGAGTCCTTCCCTGTAATCTGGGTTGTATCTCGTCGTCTTCATACGCCTTGAAGTTTGCTGCAGATTGTCCTTCGTGTCATGCCGACTGGTTCGTCTGCCTGCATTACGCCCCCGTTTTTCTCTTGTTTTTATACTCATATTTTTATCAGCCCCGTAAATCTTGTATAAGAAAAAGGCCCAGCGGACCTTTTTCAAACATTAATTAAAATATACCAGTTCCTCTTCCAGCGCCGGAATCTTTTCCACCTTTTCAATGTTCAGGACCGGACCTCTTCCTCTGTATGCGCGTTTGAACTCAAAACTTACTTTTCCGCGCACCTTCACCCATGTATTTGCACCGAACGCAGCAAACTCAGCACTTTTGCTGACAAATCCCAGAAACTGAAGATCATCCGCGCAGCATGTCATCGCGCTTCTTCCGATGATCAGCTCATCTTTTGGAAATCCTTTTACCTTGCGCGCTCTTCCGTTGATCTCAACCGTCTTACCAATGTATTTGTCCGGATTATCGAGCATGTCCACATACCAGATCCCAAAATCCATATCCTCGATCTTCACGACCGGAGCATCCAGATCATACGGCATCTGCTCGCTGAAAATATCCTCGATCTCACCATCTTCTCCCTCAAAGATAATCTCCGCACCCTGATTTACAACCTTTACACTTCTTCTGTAAGAAGCAAGCGGCATATCCTCGGTACAACGGTTAAACACAACCATATCTGCATTGCGGACCATCTCCACAAAGAGCGATTTCATATTCGCAATGTAGAGATCAAAAGTGCTCGCATCGACTGTAGTAATCTCCTGAATGAGCCCCCATCCTTCCGGCGCATCGATCTCTTCCATCTTGCTCACCGGGTACATGCCGTTACACTCAATGATCACTCGTTCCGGTCTGTATTTATCCTCAATCTCCTGAAGGAATTCCGGTGTCACATCCTCCGGATCATCCACCGTGACAAGCTCGGCATTTGCCCAGTCAAGAAGACTCTGCTCATACTCTACCTCGCCCTCTTCACAGAGGATCACAACCGTTTTTCCATCTATTTTAAAATAATTTTTGCTGAGGGTCTCTGTCAAAAATGTTGACTTTCCGCTTTCCAGAAAGCCCGTCATCAAATATACGACAACTCTTGCGTCATCTACCATCTGCATCTCATTCACCTACACTTCAAAAAGGTCTGCCAAAGCTTCTTCTTTTAATTTTGAGCCGATCACACAGATTCTTCCTGTAAATTCAGGCTCACCTGTTCTCACTTCTGCCTCACCCGGAACCATATCAAAATAGATCCACTGTCCGTCATCTCCGGCAACCATACCTTTTGCACGAAGTACAGTTCCATATGCTTCTTCATGAGCAAGCGCTTCCAGTTTCACTTTGATCTCTTCTCTGTTGTATTTCTTAAATGTCTCTTTACCCCAGCTCGTGAACACTTCATCTGCATGATGATGGTGGTGATGCTCATGATCGTGGTCATGGCATCCACAGGTGCAGTTCTCATCATGTTCATGATGGTGTCCGTGATGCATCTCTTCCTCAAGCATCTGCTTTTCGAGAGAATCTACATGTTCCATTGTCTCCAGAATCTTAGCACCATCCAGCTGATCGATCGGCGTTGTGATGATCGTTGCATGTTCATTCAGTTCACGGATGAGCTCAATTGCCTTCTCTGCCTTTCCCGGCTTCGCAACATCCATACGGCTTAAGATGATCGTTCCCGCAGTCTCAACCTGGTTCTCATAGAATTCACCGAAATTATTCAGGTACATCTTGCACTTGTTTACATCCACAACTGTTGTATAGCTGTTCAGTTCAATATCAACGGTATCCTTTACATTTTCAACAGCCTTGATCACATCGGAAAGCTTTCCAACACCCGATGGCTCGATCAAAATACGATCCGGATGATAGGTGTCGATCACTTCCTTAAGAGAGGTGCCGAAGTCCCCTACTAATGAGCAGCAGATACATCCCGAATTCATCTCGCGGATCTCTATACCTGCTTCTTTCAGGAATCCTCCGTCAATACCGATCTCACCAAATTCGTTTTCGATCAGCACGACCTGTTCTCCCTGAAACGCCTCTTTCAAAAGCTTCTTGATCAGTGTTGTCTTTCCGGCTCCGAGAAAACCGGAAATAATATCTATTTTTGTCATTGTAATCACTCCTTATGTTTGAAATCGTTTTCTCAGTTTATCACATGATGTTGGGATCAAAAGCCTCTGGTTCTGATACCTGCGGATTGTTCCGTGCCTTGCACTCCTGCTATCATCACATATAACCTATGGAAAGTTTTAACACATCTGTCTGTAAAATTCAAGGCATGTATCCCAGGAAGAACGCCGAAAAACCACAATTTCACAGGAAATACACATTTTATTTGACATTGCCGGATATACTTGTTAATATTAGCTTCGTCACAAAACACATAATAATAAGAAATGACAGACCGCCGATACAGGGGACTGTCATCTGGATTTGATATATCTGAAACCCGTAAATCAGCCAGTGAAAGCAGGTATTTATGAATATGTTGTACGATATTCTGATCGACACTGTCATGGACAGTTTTCGCATGCTTCCTTTTTTATTTGTAGCATTTCTGCTCATCGAGGCACTCGAACACTTCTCCACAGCATTTGTAAATCAGACACTCACCAAAATCAATAAAGCCGGCCCGGTCATGGGAGCCCTCTTTGGCTGCGTTCCGCAATGTGGATTCTCTGTCATGTCTGCGAATCTTTTCTCGAGCGGAGTCATCTCTCTCGGAACTCTGATTGCAGTCTTTTTGTCGACATCGGACGAAGCGATCATCATTCTCATGGGACATCCCGGAAACAGTGCCGCAATCTGGCGCTTACTGATCGTAAAGCTGATCATTGCCGTCATCGCAGGATATGTGGTGGATCTGTTCCTCTCAAAGAAGATCACTCACCCGAAACATATTGGAGACCTGTGTGATCACTGCGGATGCCATAACAATCACGGCATCATCATTCCGGCATGGAAACATACGATGCAGTTATTCGTATTCATTTTCCTTTTCTCTGCGGCACTGAACCTGCTCGTGGAAATCGTCGGACTGAACACGATCGGAACATATCTTCTTCACGGAACGGTATTTCAGCCATTCCTGACAGCACTCATCGGATTTATTCCGAACTGCGCCGCTTCTGTCCTTCTGACAGAGCTTTACCTGAGCGGAGTGATTTCTTTCTCATCCGTGATCGCAGGGCTTTGTACGAATGCCGGAATGGGACTTGTCGTACTGTTCAAGGTAAATAAAGATTACAGGGAAAATTTAAAGATCGTCGGATTGCTTTATGCGATTTCTGTCATCGCAGGTATTGTGCTGACGATTCTGTTCTGATTCCAGAAAAACCACTAACTTTAGCGGCTGCTCGCGTCACCTCAGTTAGTGGTTTCTTTGCTTTCATATCTTATTTCTCTTTTTTGTGTTTCTTATGCTCTTCTTTCTCATGCTCTTGTTTTGCAACAATGCTTTCAGCCAGGTTAAGAGCGGAATTGATGTTTGATTTGAAGTTCTCTTCTCCAAGCTTCTTCACAAGACCGGATTTTCTCATGATCTTCATAGGCTGTTCATTGACATGAGAGAAAATAACTGCGATTCCTCTCTTATCACAATGATCATGAATCTCCTCGATCGCTTTCAATGCTGTCGCATCGATTGCCGGAACACTTCTCATACGAAGAACAAGACATTTCGTGTCATGACTTACTGCGATATCTGCAAGCTTATCTGCAGCGCCAAAGAACATAGGTCCGTTGATCTCATACACGCAGATTCCCTTTGAAACCGGGCGAAGATCATCGACAAAATCATCCGTATATGTCCAGCTTTCGACAAATGTCTCCTCACTCATGCGTTTGATGAAGAGCAGACACGCACAGATCATGCCAACCTCGATCGCTACGACAAGGTCAAATACGATCGTAAGAATAAATGTTGAGACAAGCACGATGATATCTGACTTCGGAGCCGTACGGAGCAAACGGATGAACGGTTCGTACTGGCACATATTGTAGGCAACAATGAACAGAATCGCCGCGATCGTCGGCATCGGGATCCATGCTGCATATGGCATCAGGATCACAAGCACGAGCACAAGTGTGATCGAGTGAACCATTCCCGCGATCGGAGTACGTCCGCCGGATTTGATATTTGCGGCTGTTCTTGCGATTGCTCCCGTCGCCGGTATTCCCCCAAAAAGCGCAGAACCGATATTTCCGATTCCCTGTGCAATAAGTTCCATATTGGAATTATGCTTTGTATTTACCATACCATCTGCAACAACACAGGAAAGCAGCGACTCGATCGCTGCCAAAACCGCGATCGTGAGTGCATCCGGAAGCATCTCACTGATCAGCTCTATGTCAAAGCTCATCATTGAAAATTTCGGAAGTGAATTGCTGATCGAATACAGATCACCAATCGTATTCACCGGCATTTTCAGCCCTTTTACCATCAGTACTCCAACAACGATAGCGATGATCGATCCGGGGATCGTGTCGTTGATCTTCGGCCAGACAACAAGCACTGCCACGCAGACAACTCCGACGATAATTGCAGAAATATTCACCGTGTCAAAGCATTGCACGAGACATTCCAGCTTCTCCAGTGTCTCAATTGGCTTCATACCCTCTGCGTATGTAATGCCCATGAAATCCTTCAGCTGTCCGATCACAATCGTCACAGCAATACCAGCCGTAAATCCTGTCGTGATCGTGTATGGTATGAATTTGATCAGTGCACCAAACCGGAAGATTCCCATAAAAATAAGCATGATACCGGCCAGTATCGTCGCTACGATCAGACCTTCCATTCCCGATCTCGCGACAATACCTGCCACGATCGTCGCAAATGCAGCGGTCGGTCCAGCAATCTGGACGGTACTTCCGCCAAAAAATGAAATCAAAAATCCCGCCACGATCGCTGTGTAAATACCCTGTTCCGGCCCCACACCGGAAGCAAGGGCAAGTGCGATTGAAAGCGGAAGCGCGATGATTGCCACGATGATTCCGCTGACAACATCTTTTCCAAACTGCTTTTTATCATATGATTTCATCGATGTAAAAAGCATTGGTCGTAAATTCCCCATATTCTCCTCTTCTTTCCGTCAGACTTCTGACATATCCTTTTTTCGCCAGAATCAGTATAACATACTTCTTTTGTAAAATGTTGTATTTCCTCGATTGATTTTCACTATGTACCATTCTATAATAGATTTTAGATAAAATTCTTAAAATTTTACATATTGGAGGCAAAAAAATGAACAGACCAAAATTAATCGCCTACATGAAAGAGCATAATATCGATGCCTTTTATGTTTCCAAAAAACCAAACGTTCGCTTCATCAGCGGATACACAGGAGATGACAGCGCACTCCTCATCACAGCAAAAGAAAGCTTCTTCATCACAGATCCACGCTATACAGAGCAGGCCGGAATCGAATGTCCGGAGTATACGATCAAGAACTGGAGAACACCGGGAAAAACAAAGGCAGACATGGTTGGCACACTTGCAAAAGAGTACCAGTTAGCACGTGTCGCATTTGAGTCTGATGTATTGAATTTCAATGATTACCAGCTTTTCGCAGGTAAAGTAGATGCAGAACTCGTTCCACTTGCAGGTGTTGTTGATGAGATGCGTCAGGTAAAATCTCCGGAAGAGATCCAGTATATGCGCAATGCATGTGAAATTTCATGCCGCGCACTTGACCGCCTGATGCCGCTCATCAAACCAGGAATCACAGAAAAAGAACTTGCAGCTACACTTTCTCTGTACATGGTTCAGGAAGGCGCTGACACAATGCCTTACGGAAATATCCTCATCTCAGGAAAGAAAACTTCTCTTCTTCACGGTATTCCTTCTGAGAAAGCGATTGAATATGGTGATTTTGTATTAATCGACTTTGGCTGTCAGGTACATGGATATATGTCAGATATGACAAGAACATTTGTAGTAGGTAAAGCGTCTGAAAAGCAGAGAGAAGTTTACAATATTTGCCGTCAGATGACAGAGGATTCTACTGTGATCACAAAAGCCGGCATCACAGGTAAAGAAATCTATGAAGAATCTCTCAAGGCAATCAAAGATACTCCTTACTACGGATATCAGTACAATAATATCGGACATGGTATCGGCCTCTTCGTTCACGAAGGTCCATTCTGCTGTATCACAGACACAACTCCAATCCCGGCAGGCAATGTCCGCACGATCGAGCCTGGTATCTACATTCCTGACTGGGGCGGCGTACGTATCGAGGATCAGCTTCTTGTTACAGAAGACGGATATGAAAATATGGTGCGCTTCACACATGATCTGATTGAGTTATAAAATAATAGAATCATAATCAAGAACCACAAAAAACATACCTTCAAAACTAGTTGCCGATCTGCGCTTCACTTCGGTTTTATCGCACCCGTACTTCGTTCGCGATAGAAGCGTTTGCTCCTCGTACGGGCGCAAAACTCGTGAAGCTTGATCGTCTTCCTAATGGTTTTGAACGGTATGTTTTTTTGTTTCTTTTTTACTTTCTATCATATAATTTAAATAATCATCCGGCTCTCCATGTAATAGCGCTTCTCGTTTGCGTGCCCGACGGAGAAAGTCTTTCTCGGGAGGACTCCTCCGGTCTCAATGGCATCAAACATCTGCTCCTTTCGGAATTCTCCAAGGATCATTCCGCAGTTTCCGGCATTTTCAGAAAGCTCCCTTATCGTTTCTTCACCGTGAATGTAGTCGATCGTCATCTGCGGGAATCTCTTCACATAGTCATCCAGAAATTCCTGCAGAAGATCAACCGGAAGCCGGTGATTGTCTATGCCAAATGTAATGCCGATCCCGGTTCCTCCCTGTATGAAAATGAGATCTGTCCCTTCCGTAACAGCGATCCCTTTCTCCTGCATATATTTCTCGAAATCCGCCTCCACATCTTTCTCTCCGACACAAGTCAGCAAGCGGTGAATCGGTTCAAAGACAAGGGCTTCGGAGTGCAGGTTCACGACCTCGACAAGGGCATATCTTGATCGATTTGCTGCGAGCAGCTCTTCAAGCTCTGCTCTGTCTTCTTCCTCAAGCTCACTCTCGGATGCATATCCTTTATCTGCAATGAATTTATGTACCAGCTCTCTCTTCATGTTTTCCCAGCATGCTTTCGCAGTCGCAAGAGAATGGTTTCCGTCTCCGGTCACGAGAAACAGTCCGCCTCTCTCCTCTTCCATCTTCTGTATAAGCTGCTGTAAGTTCACAGCGTCCTCTCCCTCGATCGCATACCCTGCAATGTGTCCGCCGCCCATCATAAGTTCGGTCTCATATACGTTTCGAAATGCATCTCTTCTTTCATACAGCGCTTCGATCAGCCGACCTTTAAGGTCATCCACAAGTAGCATGACATGCGGTAATTCTATGATCGCCTCTTTGCGGACCTTCATTCTCGGCGGTATCCGCTCCTCGACCGTCTTCTCTGTCGCACGGATCATCGTTTTCTTTTCCGGATGAAAATCGTAGCTTTCCAGATCCACATTCCCGACGAGACCGATCCGTTTCCCGGATTCCGTTGTGCGCACGGTAAGCACGAATCCATGATGCACCGCTTCCTCCAGTAAGCCTTCCTTTATATAGCGATCCATATTTCGATGAATCTCACTCATCCTGTCATACGTCTCGCCAAGATAAATTTCCGGATATGTGAGCCGAAGTGTTGACGGTGCATCTTTTACAAATCGCTCTACCTCATCCCAGTACTCCGGCTGGCTCGTATACTGGTCACACGCCACAACGGACCATTTCTTTAAATCAATCCCCTTTTTCGGCAGCATAATATCTGCCGGGCAAAAACAAGTCTTCATTTCCTCTGTCCTCTTCCCAAATACATATTCAAGTCGAAGACTGAACTCCCACTGAGGTGATTTTCTTATCACTCACCACTTATAGAAGTGGAAGTCTTCTTCAACTGAGATAAATCTGTTTCAGGATCGCAAATCATAGCATTTCTACACATTTTTTATATATTTGTACGAAATTTTACACAATTTTAATATTTCATATTTTTTTCCAAAGTGCTATAATACGACCTTGTATTATAGCATTATACAACAAAACAATCGATTGAGGTGTAAAAAATGGAATCATCATATTCTTACTTATTGATATTGGCGATCATTTTGATTTCCACGAAACTATTCGGACTCGTTTCCGAAAAAGTACATATGCCGCAGGTAGTCGGAGCGCTCCTTGCAGGTATCATCCTTGGCCCGAGTGGTCTCGGAGTGCTTGAGAGTACAGATTTCTTCGTAAAAGTCGCTGAAATCGGCGTAATCATGCTCATGTTCACAGCAGGTATCGATACCGATCTGGAAGAACTGAAAAAGACCGGTCTTCAGTCTTGTGTCATCGCGACCATGGGTGTATTTGTCCCTCTGATCCTCTGTGGCGGATTATACTTTGTATTCTTCAAAAGCCAGTTCACTACTATGGATGTTCTGAGAGCAGCTTTCGTAGGCTCCGTATTCTCAGCAACATCGGTCGGTATTACTGTCGAGACTTTGAATGAAATGGGAAAAATAAAGACAACTACCGGAACAACACTGTTAAGTGCCGCACTGATTGATGATATCATCGGTATTGTCGTACTTTCCGTCCTCACAGGCTTCAGTTCTGATGCATCCAATGTCATCACAGTGCTGATCAAGATTGCATTGTTCTTTGTATTTACACTTGTCATGGCACTTATCTTCAACAAGGTGTTTACAAAGATTTCGAAAAAGCACTGGCACAGCCGTCGTGTTGCAGTCTGGGCATTTTCGTTCTGTCTGATCATGGCATACTGCGCAGAAGAATTCTTCGGCGTCGCAGATATCACCGGCGCATTCTTCGCCGGACTGATCCTCTGCAATATTTCCAAATCAAGACAGTTCGTCGCCAAAAAGATGACGGTTGCAGCTTACATGGTATTTACTCCTGTTTTCTTTGCAAGTGTCGGAATGAAAACAAACCTTCGTGTTATGAATAAGGAAATCGTGATCTTTGCACTGCTTCTCATCGTTGCAGCGATCATTTCTAAAATTATCGGTTGCGGACTTGGTGCAAAAGCATGTAAAATGGCATCACACCAGTCTTTGGTTATCGGTATCGGAATGGTAGCACGAAGCGAGGTTGCACTTATGGTTGCTCAGAAAGGTATCAATGCAGGTATGATCGATCCTGCGATCCTCCCGGCGATCATCGTTGCAGTCATTGCTTCCGCTTTATCCACTCCAATCCTGTTAAAACTGGCGATCTCCAAAGGACCGGAATTAGCATAATCATTACGGAGGCGCATCATGGAATTAAAAGTAAATTTGGGAAAAGACAGCTATTCAATTTTTATTGAAAACGGAATTATCGGACGGGCCGGAGACTACATACGCAATATTTTTTCCGGCAAACGTGTCATGATCGTATCGGATGACAATATCTTCCCGTTATACGGCAAGCAGTTATCTGACAGCATCTCCTCTTTTTACGAATGTCATCATCTTGTGCTTCCTCACGGAGAAACGACGAAATCATTCGACTCACTACCTGAGATCTACACTGCCCTTTTGGACGCAGGTATCACAAGAAGTGATCTCATCATCGCTCTGGGTGGTGGTGTGATCGGAGATCTGACCGGATTTGCAGCCGCATCTTTCCTTCGCGGTGTAAAGTTCGTTCAGATTCCAACGTCGCTCCTTGCACAGGTAGATTCCTCTGTCGGCGGAAAAGTTGCGGTAGATCTGCCTCAGGGCAAGAACCTGGTCGGCGCATTCTTCCAGCCAAAACTGGTACTGATCGATCCTTCTGTACTCGATACACTGAATGAACATTTCATCCATGACGGAATGGGAGAGATCATCAAATACGGCTGTATCTGGGCTAAAGACCTGTTCCGGACACTCATCGAACATACATCGTTTGAGGATCTGAAGCCGATCCTCCCGGAGATCATCTATCGCTGTGTAGACATCAAGCGCATTGTTGTAGAGCATGATCAGTTTGACACCGGAGAACGAATGCTTCTCAATTTCGGGCACACACTGGCTCATACGATCGAGCAGTATTTCCATTATGAGAGAGAAAGCCACGGTGAAGCGGTCGGTATCGGAATGTACCAGATCAGTCTGATGGCGGAAAAGGCCGGGCTGACGAAACCAGGCACTGCCGAAATGATTCGAAAAGCACTTGAAATCTACGGTCTCCCGTACGAATGCGGTGTAGCTATGGAGGAGCTCACCGGAGCGATCACACGTGACAAGAAGAATCTGAACAACCGGTTAAATCTGATTCTTCTTGAAGAGATCGGCAAAAGCTTTATTCATCCGGAGACGGTTTCGTTCTTTACAGAATATGCAGATGTGATATAAAAGACTGCGCATATTCGCGCAGTGTACGTTATATATGACAGAAGCCTTTCAAGGTTTCCTGTCAAAGACAGGAAAGAGGGAATGTTTTTCAACATTCCCTCTTTCTTTCATTATGGGTTTATCTCATTGAATTGTGTGCTTTTTAGCCTTCATAGTATGCTTTCAGATACATTTCTTTCATTTCTGACATCAATGGATATCTTGGGTTAGCACCTGTACACTGGTCGTTGAATGCATTCTCAACCATCTCATCCAATGTAGCAAGGAAGTCTTCTTCTTTGATGCCGTACTCTTTGATTGTTCTCTTGATACCAACTGTAGCCTTCAGGTCAGCGATTGCTTTGATGAAGTTCTCAAATACTTCGTCATCATCTTTACCTGTAATTCCACAGAATCTTGCAACTTCGCAGTATCTCTCTTTTGCATGTGGATATTCATACTGAGAGAATGTTCCCATCTTAACCGGTGCCGGATCAGCATTGTATCTCATAACATGCTCGATGAGCAATGCGTTTGCAACACCGTGTGGAAGGTGATGATATGCACCAAGTTTATGTGCCATAGAGTGGCAGATACCAAGGAATGCATTTGCGAATGCCATACCAGCCATTGTAGATGCATTTGCCATCTTCTCACGTGCAAATGGATCGCCTGCTCCCTTTTCGTATGCTGCCGGCAGATAATCAAAGATATTCTTAGCTGCTTTCAGAGCAAGTCCATCTGTGAAATCTGTAGCCATGATAGAAACATAAGCCTCTAATGCATGTGTCAAAGCGTCGATACCAGATGCAGATGTAAGTCCTTTTGGCTGAGTCATCATGTAGTCTGTATCAATGATTGCCATGTTCGGCATAAGCTCGTAGTCAGCGATAGGCCATTTTGTGCCTGTATCAGCATCTGTGATGATCGCGAATGGAGTTACCTCAGAGCCTGTACCTGATGATGTTGGGATTGCAACAAAGAGAGCTTTCTCACCCATCTTAGGGAATTCGTAAATCCTCTTACGGATATCCATGAAGTCCATAGCGAGATCTTCGAATTCACACTCTGGATGTTCATACATGAGCCACATGATCTTACCAGCATCCATAGAAGATCCACCACCGAGAGCGATGATCACGTCTGGTCCGAATGCTTTCAGCTGCTCTAAACCTTTGCGAGCGATCTGAAGTGTCGGATCCGGAGCTACTTCGTAGAAGCATGTATGAGTGATTCCCATAGCATCCAGTCTGTCAGTGATTGGTTTTGTCATTCCGCTTCCGAAGAGGAATCCGTCTGTAACGATAAATGCTTTTTTCTTATGATAATAGTCTTTCAGTTCTGCTAATGCTACCGGCAGACAGCCTTTCTTGAAGTATACCTTTGGCGGAGTTCTGAACCACAGCATATTCTGTCTCCTTTCTGCTACTGTCTTTGTGTTCAAAAGATGTACTACATTAACGTTCTCGGATACAGAGTTTCCACCGTAAGAACCACAACCAAGTGTCAATGATGGATTCAGACCGAAGTTATAGATATCTCCGATACCACCCTGTGAAGATGGTGTGTTAACAAGGATACGGCATGTCTTCATGCGGGCTGCGAATTTTTCTTCTTTGTCATATGCACATGGATGGATGTACAGAGAAGCTGTATGTCCATATCCGCCGTCTTTTACAAGCTGTTCAGCCATATCAAGTGCTTCGTCGAAATCTTTTGCTTTGTAAAGAGCAAGAACAGGAGAAAGTTTCTCATGTGCAAATGGCTCAGATACGTCAACAGAATCTACTTCACCAACGAGGATCTTTGTGAGCGGCGGAACTTCGAATCCGGCTAATTTAGCGATATCGCATGCGCTGTGTCCAACCATGTTCGGGTTAACTGTTCCGGCAGGTGTAAGGATGATCTTACGCATCTTTTCGATCTCATCCTGGCTGAGGATGTGACATCCGCGTCTCTTGAACTCATCGCGTACTTTATCATAAATGTCAGCGATTGCTGTAACAGACTGCTCAGATGCACAGATCATACCATTGTCAAATGTCTTAGACTGGATAACTGAGTATACAGCTGACTGAATATCACATGAGCTGTCCATAATAACAGGTGTATTACCAGGACCTACACCAACTGCAGGATGTCCTGATGAGTAAGCAGCCTTAACCATTCCCGGACCACCTGTAGCGAGGATCACGTCAACAGATTTCATAACGATTCCGGACAATTCTACTGTTGGCTCCTCTACCCATCCGATGATTCCTTCCGGTGCACCTGCTTTTACAGCTGCGTCAAGAACGACCTTAGCTGCTGCAATTGTAGATTTCTTTGCACGTGGATGTGGACTGATGATGATCGCGTTTCTACTCTTCAGACAGATCAATGTCTTGAAAATAGCTGTTGAAGTAGGGTTTGTAGTAGGAATGATCGCGCCAACAAGACCTACAGGCTCAGCGATCTTCTTAATTCCGAGTGATGTATCTTCTTCGATTACGCCACATGTTTTGATATCTTTATATTTGTGGTATACGAACTCAGATGCATAATGATTCTTGATAACCTTATCTTCTACGATACCGTAGCCTGTCTCTTCCACTGCCATCTGTGCAAGCGGGATACGCTGTTTGTTTGCAGCCATAGCAGCTTCGAAGAAGATCTTATCTACCTGTTCCTGTGTGTATGTAGCAAATTTCGCCTGCGCTTCTCTCATAGCGGCAATTTTCTGCTCCAGTAACTGAACATCTGTCAAAGCTTCCTTAACTTCTGCTGTCTTTGTTGCTTCTTTTTTTGTTGCCATAACGTCCTCCTTAATAAATTAATTATTACGTGACCGGATTATGACCCTTCTTATACTTCCAAATCCTTCGCTCATCACGTAACTTACCTTCCGCGATGATAGTATCATATTTGTCGGCTAATTGCAAACACAATTTACACGTTAATTTTTTATTTTTCTGAATATTTCTTTGACGATCTCGTCTTTTTTTTAACACATTATACAACAATCATCTTTTTATTTAATTTTTCATATAGCTTTTTCACCATTTTAAACATCCGACCATCCAGTTCTTTATTCATCTTCGACAATTTTTTAACTTTATTTTTGTTAAATATTTATCATTGAATTTGTCTCAATTTTGTATAATTTTCAGAAAATAAGGCAGAGATGTTCCGTTACTGTAACATCTCTGCCTTCAGCTTTCATCTATTCTCAAATACTGTCAATTGTCATAATTCCACTCCACCGTGATCGTCGTTCCGGCCCCCGGCTGGCTCTCCAGGCAGATTTCTGCCCCCGTAAGCGTACAGATATGCTTCACGATCGCAAGTCCAAGTCCGGTTCCCCCAAGCGCCTTCGACCTGCTCTTATCTACTCTGTAGAATCGCTCAAAGATACGTTCCTGATGTTCCACAGGAATTCCGATTCCTGTATCTGCAACGGAAAATGTGACTTTTTTGTCATTATTTGTAACTTTTACGTCAACTTTTCCGTATGGTTTGTTATAACGGATGGCATTTTCAATGAGGTTATAAGCAAGTTCCTGGGCAAGTTCTTTACCGATCTTTACCCTCGCCTCACCAACACCCTCGTACGAAATATCGATGTGATTTTTCGCGGCACCGAGCGAAAGCATCTCCACACTTTCCCTGGCAATCTCCGCGATATTCACGACTTCCAGAACTTCCTTTGCATTCCCCGCATCCAGCTGTGATAACTTGATGATGTCGTTGATGAGCACAAGGAGTCTCGCCGCACTTTTTCTGATCTCTCCCGAGAAGTGCCGGATATCCTTCTCATTCACGAGCCCGGCCTCCATCAATTCCGCATATCCGGAAATGGCGGCAAGCGGAGTCTTTAATTCATGCGTGACATTGGCGGTAAATTCCTGCCTGATATTTGCTGCTGCCAGTATTTCCTCATGCTGGGAGCGGATCTTCTGTGTAAATGGCACAAGCTCCGGATAACTGTTCTCTTCCTGAATGTTGTCCATATTGCCTGCCATTTCATAGATCGGCCGCACGATCGCGACCGTCAGATAATGCGACAGGAGCAGGCAGAGTCCTGAGAGCAAAGCTGCGATCCCGATGATGACCGGAAGCGCAGAAATCAGGAGCGAAACAACACTGTGTGCTTCTTTTCCGACACGGAGCACCTGCCCGTTACCAAGGCGCTTCGCATAGTAGAAAACACTTTCCGAGAGTGTATCTGACATACGGACACCCTTTCCGGTTCCGTTTTCCATCGCCTCCGCGATCTCCGGACGGTCCATATGATTGGAAAGCGACTGTTCATCCGCCACCGAGTCAAACAGTACGGTTCCGTCCCGATCCACCAGAGTGATTCGGATATCATCCGTTTTCTTCTCATACATTTCCTTGTCAATGAGAAGATTCGCAACGACCTGAAGGTCGGAAAACACCTGTTTCTTCAGCTGTGAATAAAAGACCACACTCATAAGAAGCGTCGTGATCACGATTGAAAAAAGAGCACTTCCCATAAACCTGCTGTTTATTTTCCTTTTCATTCCAGTTTATACCCCACATTTCTTACGGTCACGATCAGGCTTCCTGCCTCCCCAAGCTTCTTTCGCAGTGTTTTGATGTGCATATCCACCGTTCTGCTCTCTCCGACAAACTCTGAATCCCAGACTGTCCCCATGATCATATCTCTCGTGAGCACGATCCCGACATTCGACAGGAAAAGCCGAAGAAGTTCGTATTCCTTATAAGTCAACTCCACGTTCTCTCCGTCAACGAGACAGCTTCTCCTATCCTGATCCAGCAAAATGTCTTTGTATTTCAGCACGACATCATCGCTCATCGGTCTGATCCTGCGCAGGATCGCTTTCACTCTGGACAGAAGCTCCATCACCCCAAACGGCTTCGTGATATAGTCGTCTGCACCCTGATCCAGCCCTTTAACCGTATCAATTTCCGATGACTTCGCCGTCACCATGATGATCGGGAGATCTTTCGTCGAGCTGTGCCTGCGAAGCCTTTTTAATACAGACAGCCCATCTTCACCAGGCAGCATGATATCGAGCAGCAGCACGTCCGGGAGCACTGTTTTCAGCCCCTCATCCAGTGCCTTTGCATCATCAAAACATCGCACGTCATAGCCGCCCGTCTTCAATGCATAGCTCTCAATTTCCTGAATATTTTTGTCATCTTCCACAATATAAATCAAAGCCATAGATTAACAACATCCTTTTCTCATCTCAATCTATCGTTCCCGATTATACAACTCCATTATAATCACAAATCTGGGGAATGGACACATTTTCTTTATTTTCCAAGCGAAAACTGCTGCTGATACGTGGCTGTCAGCTCTCTGTACAGTTCATTTCCTTCTTTCATGCTTCTTACATATTCATGGAGCGCATACCGGTCTGTTACATTGGCAATCTCTTCCTCTGCAATATTTGCACAGTGCTTCGCAATACGCTCAAGCGATGTAACAATATCAATCAGTGCCATTCCAAGCTCTACCGAACACGAACCCGATGCCAGACGCTGATTGTGATTTTTCCTGATCTGTTTTTTCAGACTGCTGATCACATCCGCAAGCGGATCGATATGCATTGCAAGTTCTCTGTCTTCATGGACAAAACAGCGCACCGTGCACTCTACGATCTCCATCGTTGCATCAAAGATCACCTTCATATCCTCAAGCGCATCCTCAGAAAACTGTCCTTCTTCCTTTTTCAGCTTCTTCTGCGCATAGGCAATTCCCTTTGCATAGTCTGAGATTCTCTCGAAATCAATGATACATTTACCGTATTTGCTGATATTCTTACTGTCCACCTCTGACAACGGCTTCACCGACAGCTTTGTCAGGTACGTGAACAGCTCATCTTCTCTGACATCCACTTCTGCCTCGATATCCACGATTTTCTGAATCTGCTCTTCACTGTACGAATTCTGGACAGATGCCACAAGTCCCATTGTCTGCTGAATGAGCTGCGCCATATCACAGACTGCCGTCTTGCACTGCGCAACCGCAAAAGCCGGTTTCTCCAGAAAACGCTCGTCAAGCACTTTTATCTGCTCTCCCGCATCTTCATCATCTGTTCTCGGAATCGTCACATAAGCAAGCTTCTCGATCAGTCTTGAAGCCGGGAGCAGCACAAGCGTCGCCGCAATATTGAACACGCTGTGAATGATAGCGATCGTCGCCCCACTTGCCGTTTCTGACAGAAATGCAAAATGAAGCACAGCATTCGCCGAATAGAACAGCGTCATAAAAAGAACCGTTCCGATCAGATTAAAATACAGATGCACAAGCGAAGCTCTCTTCGCATTCTTGCTTGCTCCGATACCGGAGATCAGCGCTGTGATACATGTTCCGATATTCTGTCCCATAATGACAGGGAGAGCCGCTCCGACAGAAACGCTTCCCGTCGCACACATTGCCTGCAGGATACCGACAGAAGCGGACGAACTCTGAATGACCGCCGTAAGAACAGCTCCGACAAGCATACCGAGAATCGGATTCTCAAATGCAGTAAACAGAGATGTAAATTCCGGGACATCCGCCAGTGGTTTCACCGCCCCGCTCATCGTCTCCATACCAAACATGAGCACTGCGAATCCGATCAGGATCGTACCGATATCCTTCTTGCGCTCACTCTTTACAAACATGATGAAGATAATACCGATCATTGCAAGGACCGGTGAAAACGAAGACGGCTTCAGAAGCTTCATAAAGAAATTGCTGCTCTCAATGCCGGTAAGACTTAAGATCCATGATGTCACGGTCGTTCCGATATTCGCTCCCATGATCACGCCCACCGCCTGTGACAATTTCATGATTCCAGAGTTAACAAAGCCGACTACCATAACAGTTGTCGCTGAGGATGACTGGATCACCGCCGTCACTCCGGCTCCCAAAAGCACCGCTTTCACGGGATTATTCGTCATTTTTTCCAGTACCTGTTCCAGTTTTCCTCCCGCGAGCTTTGACAGCGCATCCCCCATCGTATTCATTCCATATAAAAACAAAGCAAGACCGCCGATCATTGTCAATAAACCAAAAAAATCCATGTGGTTGTTCCCTCCTCCTATACATATAATAGAATATTCACAGCCACATGGTATAAAATTCATGTAAAATCAAATATACAGTTTATGTAAAATCCATGTAAAATTTAATACGCGCACTTCATTTCCACATAGGCAATGATCAGATATGATACGATTCCGACCAGTCCCGCAGCGCTCTCGACCAGAAATGCCATCTGATCTGTTTTTGCAAAAAACAATGAAGTAACGAAAGACAACACCACATATGTCACAAGCGCGATCATTACCGGGCTCACCACAAGCATAGTCCACGCCAGCTTTCTGTCTATGATCTTTTTCTCTCTTTTCATACTATGCCTCCTAACTGATGGGAAATTCTCCCGTGATCGAAAACAATACCCACTCTGCGATATTTGTCGCATGGTCTCCGATTCGTTCAAAATATTTTGCCACCATAAGCAGATCAAGCTCTGTCATTGCATTTGTATCACTTGTTTTGATCGTTTTTGCAATTGACCTCTTCACTTTCATAAAAAGCTCATCGATCAAATCGTCTCTTGCAATGACACCTTCCGCTTTCTCTCTGTCCTGCTCCGCAAAAGCATCTACCGCTTCGATCAGCATGACAGCTGTTTCTTTTGCGATCTTCTCGATCAGATGGATGTCTTCCGGATACGTCTCGTGACTCATGGCAATCGTAAGCTCCGAGATATCCGCGCCGTGATCTCCGATACGCTCCATATCTGTGATCATTTTCAGTGCTGCGGAAACTGCTCGTAAGTCTCTTGCAATCGGCTGCTGTCTCAGGAGAAGCGAATAACACTTCTGCTCGATCACTCTCACCTGATGATTGATCTCTTCATCCCCGTTTGCGATCTTTTCTGCCTTTTCCACATCCTGCTTCACAAGCGCCTGAATCGTTCCATGGATGACATTCTCGATCATACTTCCAAGAAGCATCATCTCATTTTTCAATTCCTTCAACTGTAACTCATAATTCACTCTGGCCATTTCATTTTCTCCCTTCCATAACACCGCATTTCCCACTCACCCACCACTGATAGAAGTGGGAGTCTCCTTCGACTGAGATAAAACCTAACCGAACCTGCCGGTAATATAATCTTCGGTTCTCTTGTCCGACGGATCAGAGAACAGCTTTTCTGTTCTGTCGAACTCCACCATATCACCAAGAAGGAAAAAGGCGGTGCGATCTGAGATTCTCGCTGCCTGCTGCATATTGTGCGTAACGATGATAATCGTATACTTTTCTTTCAGTTCTGACACGAGATCCTCGATCTTCGAAGTAGAGATCGGGTCAAGCGCACTTGTCGGTTCATCCATAAGAAGCACCTCCGGCTCAACTGCAAGCGCTCTCGCAATGCAGAGCCTCTGCTGTTGACCGCCGCTCATGCCAAGCGCATTTTTCTTCAGACGATCCTTGCACTCATCCCAGATCGCCGCCTGTCTCAGCGAGCGTTCCACGATCTCATCCAGAGCCGCTTTATTTCGGATACCATGCGTTCTCGGACCGAATGCGATGTTATCATAGATGCTCATCGGAAATGGATTCGGACTCTGGAATACCATTCCGACACGTTTCCTCAAAAGTGTCACATCATATTTATCATAGATATCAGCGCCATCCAGGGAGATCTTTCCGGTAATCTTACAACCTTCCACAAGGTCATTCATGCGATTCAGTGATTTCAGGAACGTCGACTTACCGCACCCGCTCGGCCCGATAAATGCCGTCACTTCCCGCTCCGGAATCTCCATATTGATCCCCTTCAGCGCATGGAATGTTCCGTAATAGAGATTCAGGTTTTCAATTTCAAATTTACCCATGCTATCTTTTCCTTTTTTTCTTATAGTAATTGTTGACAAGTTCCGCACAAAGATTGATGATGACGGCAAGCGCCAGAAGGATCACCGCGATCGAAAATGCGACCTGGAATTCTCCCTGTTCCTTGGCATACACATACAGAGCGACGGTGAGAGTCGCTCCCGAACTCGAAATACCATCAAGAAATCCATGAAGTGTATGTGCAAACCCGGCTGTAAAAAGCAGCGCAGCCGATTCTCCAAGCATTCGTCCTGCAGACAGGATGCACCCGGTCAGAATTCCGTCCAGACACTCCGGAATGACAATCGTTCTGACAACTCTCCACTTCGACGCTCCCAGACCATACGCCCCCTCTCTCAGTCCCTTCGGAACAGTGAGAAGGCTCTCTCTTGTAGTACGCATGATCGTCGGAAGATTCATCACGACGAGCGTAAGCGCACCCGCGAGAAGACTCGTCTGCATATTCAGAAACTGACAGAAGAACAGCATACCGACAAGACCATAGATGATCGACGGAATACCTGACAGAATCTCTGCCGCATTGTCGATGAACCGTACCAGCGTGTGATTTCTCGCATATTCACTCAGATAAACTGCTGCACCCACACCAAGCGGAAGCAGTACCGCAATGGAAACGATCAGCATATACACCGTATTTAAAATATCCGGCAAAATACCGATATTTCCAGAAAGATAACTTGGTTTTGTTGTGAGGAACGTGATGCTCAGGCCTTTCAGCCCCTGCCATAGGACATAGCCTATGATAAACACAAGAATCATACAGGTGATCAGTGCGGAGAAGATCATAAGCATTTTCCAGATCATCTGCTTTACCTTACGAATCTGTTCAAATTTCATACTCATACTTTGACGTCACTTCCTCTCATCACTTTCCTGAGTCCCCAGTTGATCAGCATGATAAATACAAACAGAACAAGTGCGATGGAAAAAAGCGCCTGTTTCTGCAAGCCCAACGCATAGGACATTTCCGATGCCACTGCTGTTGTGAGGAATCTTACAGATCCAAATAATGTCGGCATGTTTGCCACATTTCCGGATACCATCATAACTGCCATCGCCTCGCCGATCGCTCTTCCGACTCCGAGAACGATCGATGCCATGATCCCGGATTTTGCCGCCGGGACAGACACTCTGAAATACGTCTCGCACTCTGTCGCGCCGAGCGCCAGCGCTCCGGCTTCATATGATTTTGGAACTGCATCCAGTGCCGTGATCGACACATTGATGATAGATGGCAGGATCATGATCGCGAGCACGATGATCGCTGAGAACAGGGTCGCACCGTCTGATATGTGAAACGTCTTCCTGACCGCCGGAACAAGCACCATCATTCCGACCAGACCATAGACGACCGACGGAATGGACGCAAGCAGGGAAACAACAAACCCAATACTCTTCTTCACTTTTTCAGGTGCAAATTTCGACAGGTATACTGCCGTAAAAAAACCGACCGGCACACCGAGAAGAATCGCTCCGAATGTTCCGAAAATACTTGTCAGAATAAATGGCAGGATGCCGTAAAGGGGCTCCTTTGCAGTAGAAGCCCATTGTTTTCCAAGCAGGAAATCGGCGATTCCGATTTCTTTGATTGCCGGCAGTCCTGATATGATCAGATAAATTGTGATGACAAATACGCAGGCGATGGTTATCAGACCACAGATGAAAAAGACTGCCTGCATCACCTTGTCAATTGCTTTACTCATATCAATCCCTCTTATTTTGCAGGAACAACTCCTGCGCTCTCAATAATTGGTTTTGCTGCATCAGATAATGCATAATCCATGAAAGCCTTTGCTGCATCTGAAAGTTCCACACCCTCTTTTGTGACAAGGATGAACGGTCTCTGGATCGCATAGCTCTCATCAAGAACAGTCTCGGCACTTGGAGCAACTCCGCCGACAGATACAGCTGAAACAGTCTCATCTACAGAAGCAAGTGATGCATAACCGATCGCATTCTCATTGCTCTTAACTGTCGCGATCACATCACCTGTCGATGTAAGTTCCTGACGAAGTACACATGCATCTTCCGTACCTGTGATTGACTCGAATCCATCTCTTGTTCCACTTCCGGCTTCACGTCCGATCACTACGATCTCACTGTCTTCACCGCCAACTTCAGACCAGTTCGTAATCTTTCCTGTATAGATATCTGCAATCTGCTCAAGTGTAAGATCTGCGACTGTATTACTTGTGTTTACGATAACTGCGATTCCGTCATATGCAAGCACTGTCTCCTCCAGTCCCTGTTCTTTCTCCTCGTCTTTCAGGTAACGGCTGGAAAGACCGATATCACATGTTCCGTTTGCCACTGCCGAAATACCACTTCCACTTCCGGTTGGATTATAAGTAAAGTCTACTGTCTGGTTCTCCTCCGTGAATGCTTCACCAAGAGCACCGATCACTTTCTCCATAGAAGTAGATCCGTCTGTAGCAACTGTTCCTTCTACTTCCACATCTGCCTCTGTCTGCTCTTCTGCTGTTCCTTCTGAAGTTTCCCCGGAAGCTCCACAGCCTGCGAGACAGCTCGCTGCCATACATGCAGTTAATAATCCAATAAGTAATCTCTTTTTCATAATTTTTCTAACCTCAACTTTCTTTGATTTTCTTCTCTACACATTGAGAATAAAAAACGAATGTAAAGCCTAATACCATGCTAAAGTAAAGTTACTGTAAAAAAAAGATTGCGCTTCATGCACAATCTTTCCTGCCGCTTTTGCTGCGTTATATTTTAATGTATATCTTTCTTCGTATAGTTCAGATAAGCAATCACGATTCCGGCAATTCCTATGACTGCACCGATCGCAACTAAAGTAATGTCCAGGCTGCCGTCCGTTACAATATCAGCCCCCTCACAATAGCCAAACGGAGTGATGTACTTCAGGAACCCGGCGACATCCGCAATGTTTGCGACCAGATTCAGAAAATACATCATTGTGGCGATGCCAAGTCCTACACCCGCGCTTCCTTTGCGAAGGAAAGCCGAAATACCAAAGCAGATCCCCGCGAGCTCCAGCTGCAAAAGATAATAGGCGAGATGCATCAGATTGATCTCTTTCCAAGGAATTTCCTCGCCGACAGCGGCGATTGAGCCGACAGAAATCGCATAAATGATGAGATTCATCGCTGTGATCTGAATGAGCACTGCAATCAGCTTCTCTGTAATAATCCTTCTGCGGCTGACTGGGTGCGTCAGCAGAAATTCCGCTGTTTTGTCCTTTTCCTCTTTACTGAGCATACCGACGGCACAGAGAGCTGCATAGAATGCGCCACCGAGTCCGAGCACATTGCCGCACTCAACCGAGTAAAATCCGACGAGCGATCCAAAATTCAAACGATCCATACCGAACGCTTCGGTAAAAGAACCCATGGAAGCGAATACATCGTTGACACTTTCCATCTGTCCCTTCATTTCCGGGAACAGAAAAATGCAGATCGCAAGAAGGAATCCGATCGAAGCCGTCCATATCAGAAATGAAAGTTTGCCCTGTCTCAGTTCGTGCCTTACAAGTGTCATACCGTTTCACCGTCCTTTTCATAATAATGCAGAAATACTTCTTCAAGATCCGGCTCCATAACCGTTAGGTCACTCACCTGTCCCAAAGACAGTGTGCGAAGCAGGCTGTTCATATCGCCGCTGTATAGAAAGCTGAGTGAATCTCCCGTCTCTTTTCTGTCCCGCACGCCGATCAGATGATCCAGATCTACGCTTCCGTGGACAGTAATCCGTTTCGCATTTGTCTGCGAGAGGACATCCACACTGTTGCATGCAATGATCCGACCATCGCGGATAATCGCCGCGCGTGTGCAGTTGCGCTGAATCTCCGAGAGCACATGGCTCGATAAGAGGATCGTCGCACCTTCTTTGTTTCTCTCACGAAGAATGTCAAAAAACTCCTTTTGCATAAGCGGATCCAGTCCTCCGGTCGGCTCATCAAGCACGAGCAGATCCGGCCGATGCTGCAAAGCACAGACAATGGCAACCTTCTTTCTGTTACCAAAAGAAAGCTCATCGACCTTTCTTGACACATCCAGCTGTAAACGCTCACAGAGTAATTTCGCTTCGGCTGTACAATCATTCTTCCGAAGGTCCGCAGACAGCTTCAACACATCCTTCACTTTCATTCCCTGGTAAAACAAAGCCTCCGACGGGAGATAGCCGATATCATGCAAAATAGATTCCTTTTCTTTTGTGACATCCTTTCCGAATATCACTGCGCTGCCGGAGGTAGGGGCAATCAGCCCGAGCAATGTGCGGATGGTCGTGGATTTTCCGGCGCCGTTCGGCCCGATAAATCCAAAGAATTCGCCCTTCGTAACCGTCAGGTCAAGGTCAATAATACCTCTTGCCTTACCGTAGTATTTCGTAAGCTTCGTCGTTTTAATGATTTCCATTTTCTCACTCTTTCCGAAGATAGATACTCTTCCAAAAATTAATCAGCTTTATAAAGCCCTTTTCCATCTCTTCCATATCCACATTGCCACGCTGAACCATCTCCCAGAGAAACCCCTCAGATGCCCAGTACATGTCACGGTACATCATCGAAATATCGATTCCGGGGGTAAACTGTTCCGGATTCATATTCAGCAGTGTCCTGTCCGCTTTCAGATTGAAATATTTATGGTAGCTTTCCTGAACGGCTGCCGAAATGTCTGCATCCTTCTCATAAAAAGCCTTGATGGTAAAATTCGCCATATCGGGATAGAGACGAATGATTTCCATCTTCGCCTGCATCCCCTTTTCCATGCATTCGAACAGATCATTTTGTCCGTAACAGCCGTACTTTGTCAGATATTCGATTGTAATCTCTGCACACTTCTCCCACAGAAACATATACAGCTCTTTTTTGTTATGAAAATAATGAAAGAGCAGGGATTTGCTGATACCCGCCGCATCAGCGATCTCACTCATAGGGCTGTTTTTATAAGAATTTTGTGAAAATACCCGGTATCCTGCATTTATGATCACCTGCTGCTTCTCTTCGGGCAGAGAAAAGAATCTTTCATTCATAATGTATCCTCCATTAACCGCTTCGGTCAATTCTATTTTACTTTCATTGACCGATTTCGAGAAGACCCTTTTCTGAAAATATATTTGAATGAGCCTGTCTCTCAAATACATACTCTGTATCATTCGAGAGGTCATCCCGAAAAGCATATCCCAGTCTGTCAAACTGTCTGATTTCTTCCGGATTCTCAATCTGGTTCTCTGCCATGAACCTAACCATCTCTCCCCTCGCCATTTTCGCATAGGTGCCCTTCGTGACGAACTTATCCCCTGACATTTCTCCAAAGGTACATGTAATGTATGTATCCCGATCAGTCAGATATTTTTCAATACATTTTGAATATTCTTTCGATGCCAGATTGATAATCACACCTGATCCATCACGGATTTCCTCATACAGCCTGGATCCCCACAGCTCATACAGATCTTTATGCCCCGAGATGGATGCTTTCGCCTGCATCTCCAGTCGGTACGGTGTCACTCCGTCCAACGGCTTCACCACCCCGTAAAATGCGGACAGGATTCTAAGATGTTCCTGTACGTAATCGATCTGCCCATCCTCAAACACTGTCGGCGCCATATACTGATACGCGATTCCTTCGTAGGAGCACAGTGCGGGTGTCAGCCCGCTTCTAAGATCCATATGCTCCAGTCTCTCGACATTCTGTTCTGCGATTCTGTCATTGCATTTCCAGAGCTTCTGAAGCTCGCCTAAAGATTTTGACTGCATCCATTTCAGGATGTCTTCTGTCTGAGACAGGAATACCGGCATTCCCTGAATTTTCAGGGATTCCGTGTCAGTATTCATTTTCTTTGCCGGTGAAAGAATGATCCTCATTACACTTCCCCCAACATCTTTTCTGCATCATCCGCCGCCTTCACTTTATCATTTGCCCGGATAATGATTCCTTCCTCATTGATCAGATAGGTAGTTCGAACGACTCCCATCGATACTTTTCCATAATTTTTCTTTTCTTTCCACACATCGTAAGCTTCGATCACCTTGCATTCCGGGTCCGACAGAATTGTAAACGCAAGGGAATGTTTCTCTTCGAACTTCTTATGGGACGCTACCGAATCCTTGCTCACCCCGAGAACGACTGCTCCTTTCTCGAGAAACTGTGGATATCTCTCCGAAAATCCACAAGCCTGCTTCGTACATCCCGGTGTATTATCCTTTGGATAAAAGTACAGGATCACCTTTTTCCCTTTATATTCTTCCAGTGTATGCATGACTCCGTTCTGATCCGGCAGTTCAAATGCCGGTGCTTTTGTTCCTACTTCTAACATCATATCCTCCTTTATACTTACATTATTATATTTTCTATAAAATAAGCGACTGTAAAATAAGAAAAGCTTTCTTGTACATTGTACCAGATAGGAGAAAGTTTTTGAATGTGCATAACTACAATCAGATTAATTTGTAGTTATTTACTTTTTTAAGTCCTGTTTCCTTATTCAGTAAATACATACAGATTACACCTTAATAGTACATTCAATTCTTCATCCGTCAGCCGATGCATCAATTCATCACCTTCAAACTTTTCATACTTCTTTCATTATCTTCTGGCTCACCCTCTTCAATAACCCTCTTCAGATAAAATCAGCTGCCGATGCATTTCGCATCGACAGCTGTCGCACAAGTTCAGTATATCATTTATTTCTGCACGGAAAGATTCATAATCCCATCCGCAACATATTTAAACATGTGCGACGGCATTCCGACTCCCAGTTCTCCAAGTGCGCTCGCCGTGGATGATCTTGCACCACAGCACATCAGCGACAGATTAATATCATTTTTCATAAATGGATTCGAGGTCAGATCTCCACACATTGCTCCATTTCCAACACATGTAAATGGCTTCGGTGTTCCGTAGTGATACGCATAACCTTCCATCACACGCATGATCTGCTCTGCCATCGCAATAATGATCACGACATCGGCATCGTCCATATCTTTCAGCGGGCCGATTTCCAAACCAGATATTTTCTGCGGAATTCTGTGATAACTGTCACACACCGCACGTCCGATCGCAAGATCCTCGTATAACTCTGTATATTTCATGATCTGCCCGGATACATAGCTTTCCGGGGTCGGCCTCATTCCCGTCTGGTTTGGTCCTCCGCCACACGAAAAGTTTTCCACCTTTAATTTGATCTTAGATCCGCGTCCTGCCTTGTTCACATGTCCGCACAGACGATTGACTCTTGTCGTTGCTTCCGCTTCACTGTTTTCATAATCTCTTTCATATACAAGAAACCGTATCCCCACAATTTCCCGTTTAAGGCCAAGCTCATTCATTACTTTTTCAACTCTGATATTTTCCATTTCGGCACCTCTCGCTACTGAGATATTTCCTTCTCGCACTCGTCACAATATTCCTTGTACTTTGCAGCAGGAACACCATAGTCATAATTCATGATGATCGAAAATCCCAATTCTTCAGGCTCATCCAGACGCTCCAGTATCTCTCTCTTCGGTCTGTTATTTTCTGTAAGATTAACGGTTTCCAGTATTCCGTCAAGGACACGTACCAATTGATGCACCGGCATGGAAACACCCATCTCTTCCTGCCCAAAATCTCCTTCTTTTCGTGCACACCTGCTGAGTAGTGAGACATTCATATCATTGTTCATAAATGGTTTTGATATCAGCTCACTGCAAACACCGCAATTTCCCACCGACACGACATTTTGAGCAACACCGTAATATTTCACATATCCCTGCATTACTCTCATAACATCCTTTGCCGTTCCAATGATAAGCCCAATATCTGCATCACGCATTTTATCAAGCGGCGCCACTTCAACACCATAGATATGCTGGTTGATACACTGTCTGTTCCCAAAGATCTGTCTCGCAACAGCCAGGCTTTCGTATCGTTTTTCATCATAATCAGCCCGTCCTGACGATACTTCTTCCGGGATCTCTCCTATGCCGAGTGCATAAGCTCCCTGCATACAGCGAAAGCTCTCTTTCTTCGCTTTCACGTATTCGCCGTTTCCGGCCTTCTGTACGAGCTGACACAGCGACGTGTCTGCCGTCTCTGTTCCCTCACTGTCACGATAATCTCTCTCAAATACAAGGAAGCGGATTCCAACGATCTGCCTCTGAAGACCAAGCGCCTTATTTACTTTATCTATTTTTTTCTCTACCAATGTAAGTCTCCTTTACCGCGATGTCTCACGCTGCTCCTGTACCTGCGCAAGCGTAAAATTGTTCAGAAAGTTTCTTGTACGTTCATTTTTTGGATTCTGGAAAATTTCCGTCGGAGAACCTTCCTCGATAATGATTCCATCATCCATGAACAGAATCCTGTCTGCCACTTCCTGTGCGAATCGCATCTCATGTGTCACGATGATCATCGTCCTCTTATGTTCCTTCGCAAGCTTTCGAATGACATCCAGAATACCCGTAACCAGTTCCGGATCAAGAGATGACGTAGGCTCATCCAGTAATAGTACTCTCGGATTCACCGCCATCGCCCTTGCAATTCCGACTCTCTGCTGCTGCCCGCCGGACAGTCTTGATGAATATTCATTGATTTTGTCAAGCAATTCTACCTGTTCCAGATATTCCATTGCCTTTTTTCTGGCACTCTCTTTGTCCATTTTCTGAACCGAGACCATCGGAAGCATTACATTTTCCAGTACGGTTTTATTTTTAAATACATTGTATGTCTGGAAAACCATCGAAGTCTTCTTTCGAAGCTCCCGAATCTCCTTTTCCGAACAGTGCTCTGCATCAATACGAACATCGTCTATTTCTATGCTTCCTTTTTCCGGTCGTTCAATATAATTCAGGCATCGCAAAAAGGTGGACTTTCCCATTCCGGAAGGACCGATGATCGCTACGACTTCACCTGTTTCGGCATGAAAGCCAACCCCTTTCAGCACATGAAGCGTTCCAAAACTTTTATGCAAATTCTTAACTGTAATCACTTTTATCCCTCGTTCTTAATAAACATATTTTTCCTGTCAATCTCAGTTGTGATGCTATAAATGTCTGCATATGCGCTTTTCCAGACTCTTCAGCACCTTGTCAATGACAACGAGAATGATCCAGTATACAACTCCGGCTGCTATGTATGCCTCAAAGAAATTCAGTGTAGATGCCGCCATGATCTTCGCCTGAGCAAGAATATCGACCACTCCGATCGTAAAACCGATAGCAGTATTTTTGATCATCATGATAAATGAATTTCCAAGCGACGGAAATGCTGCCACAAACGCCTGCGGAAGAATGATCTCCTTATAGATTTTGAACGGGCTCAAGCCGATCGACAAAGCTGCCTCACGCTGTCCTTTATCTACAGACTGAAGTCCGCCCCTGATCACTTCCGCAATAAATGCAGCGGAATTCATTGCAATTGTAATGACAAGCGCTGTTGGGCCAACAATTTTTCCCATCGCCGGGATCAGCTGCGGCATACCGAAGTAGAAAATAAACAACTGTGTAATATAGGGGGTTGAACGGAAATATGATATATATAATCCAGCCATTTTCCTCAGAACAAAATGCTTCGATGTGTAGCAGATCTCCAAAATCAGCCCCAGCACAAATGCGATGGCAAACGCAATACAGCCAAGCCATAGCGTAAAAGGAATCTTCAATATGAGTTTGGGGAAAATAGCAATAAAAAATTGCATGTCATAATTCATTTTATGCAGCTCCTTATGAAGATTAAGGCAGCCATGCGAGCTGACTGCCTTACTTACATATGATTATTCAGTAATCTCTTCCTGTGTGATGTCACGTCCAAAGTATTTTAATGATAACTCTGAAAGTGTGCCATCTTCGTGCATCTCTTTGATTGCGCTGTTTACCGCATCAAGTTTCGCCTGATCACAGTCTTTTGCAAATGGGAATGCGTTTTTGTCGATAAGAATTGGATCGCCGATCAATTTGAAATCATACTCGCCTTTTTCATTGATCTTATCAAATGACAATACAGTAATTGGGAATGCATCATAGTGTCCAACCTTCAACTCATCATAAATATTTCCTTCTGTCTCAACAAGCTCGATCTGTTTGTCTTCCGGATATCCCGCATTGATCTCTGTCAGAACATCTTCAAGCACTGTACCAAACGCGATACATACCTTTCTTCCCTGAAGATCTTCTACAGACTCAGCCGGATCATCTCCACGAACAGCCATCTTGATCGCGTTGTATCCATAAATTTCAGAGAATGTATATTTCTCCTCACGTTCATCTGTTACAGATACCTGGCCTGCCATCGTGTCATATTTTCCTGTATCAATTCCCTCGAACATAACTGCCATGTCTTCGAGAACTTCATACTCCATTGTGTATCCAGAACGTTTTCCGATCTCTTCCATGATATCGTATTCGAATCCTGTCAGATTTCCATCATCGTCTGTGTACATTACAGGAAAGAATGATCCTGTTGCAGCAACTTTGATTACTTTATCTTCTGCTGCAGCTGGTTCTTCGCTTGCTTCTTCTTTGGCGCCACATCCTGCTGCCATTCCTACGCACATTGAGAGACACAAAAGTGCACTGATCATTTTCTTTTTCATACTTTTCTCCTTTTGTAGACATATTTTACAAATAATCCACTCTAATATAACGTCGTTTGTGCAAATCGTCAAATTCATGTCTTCTATATATAGCGCCAATTATAGGTTTTTTCTATAAGGAAAAAGCCTGGATACGGAGAACACTCCTCTTTTATCTGACAGGAAATCACTGCTTATCTTCTATCTTTCCGTTCTCTTATCACTCTGCCCGCCTGTATGAAGAATGTAGGAATAAATGCAGCTATCACAACCCATACAATTTGACCCATTTCAAGTGATACGACCATAAATATTCGGTGCAAAGGAGGTATCACCAGTACAAATGCCAGCAGAGCAGCTCCCATTGCAAAAGCTGCGACACTCCACATATTGCTTCGGAGCCTGATCCTGAAGATGGAAAAGTCGCTTCTGCAGGTGAATCCATGGAATAATCTCGCCATTGTTAATGTCACAAACGCCATTGTGCTCGCTGTCATCGGGCTGACTTTGATACCCTGGTAATATGCCATTTGTGTAGCTGCAGCAATCAGCAGTCCATATCCAAGAACATGCAGCACAAAAGACTTTGTAAGTATTCCTGTCTTCGGATCCCTTGGTTTATTCTGCAGCAATTGCTTATCGGATGGCTCCATTCCAATTGCCAGCGCCGGCAGGGAATCAGTAATCAGATTAATAAACAGAAGATGCACTGTTTCAAATGGTGTATCAAGCGCCATGACCGAACAATACAACACCACCAGAATCGCCGCCATATTTCCGGAAAGAAGAAACTGGATTGCGTTCATAATATTCCTGTATACATTTCTCCCATTTAAAACAGCCTGTATAATCGTAGCAAAATTATCATCTGCCAGTATCATTGACGCTGCATCCTTGGAAACTTCCGTTCCCGTAATGCCCATGGCAACACCGATATCGGCTTTTTTCAAAGCGGGTGCATCATTCACCCCATCCCCTGTCATTGCAACAATGTATCCTTTCCTCTGCCATGCATCCACAATTCTGATCTTATTCTCCGGTGATACCCTCGCATACACAGAAATATCTTCAAGTACCTGATCCAGCTCCTGATCTGACATCAGATCCAGTTCCGGTCCTGTAACAGCCATGTCTCCTTCCCGATAGATACCGATCTGTTTTGCAATCGCAGCTGCCGTCACCTTATGATCTCCGGTAATCATAACCGGTTTGATTCCGGCATTGATGGCAGCTCCCACAGCTTCTAAGGATTCTTTTCTCGGTGGATCAACCATCGCAGTCAATCCTGAAAAGATGTATTCATATTCATTTTCAACAGACAGGATCTCGTTCTCTTCACAGTTTCTATAAGCAAAGGCCAACACTCTCAGACCATTCTCGGAGAACTGTTCGTTCTGCTGCAGAATACGCTCTATATCGTCGTCTGTCACCGGTCTGATTCCTTCACGGGTATCAATAGCAGTGACTCTGGCAAGCAAAACGTCTACCGCGCCCTTTGTAAATACGACAGGGACTCCCTGCAGACAACACTTTGTACTCATAAGTTTTCTGTCGGAATCAAATGGGAGCTCTTCTATACGGGGCATCCTGTTTCTGATATCATCCTCTGTCACACCGTCTTTTGTGAATCCGGCCTTTCCGGCCATATATAACAGACATGTTTCCGTAGGATCTCCAATATCCTTTCCATTATGGATAACCGCATCATTATTCAAGACAGCGTTATACAGAAAATATCTGTCATTATTTTGTGTCAGATCCAATTGCTCCGGGCACACGCGATGATGGTCAACATATACTTCCTTTACCGTCATCTTATTTTGTGTTAATGTTCCTGTCTTGTCCGAACAGATAACCGATACGCATCCAAGACTTTCAACTGCCTTTAAATCTTTGACGATCGCATTGTCCTGAGCCATTTTTGCTGTTCCCATCGCCTGTACGATCGTGATGATAGAACCAAGCGCTTCCGGAATGGCTGCAACCGCCAGTGCTACTGCAAACATGAGAGAATCCAGCACCGGATTATTCTGCCACACCCGAAGTCCAAAGACAATGGCGCTGATCCCCATGATTACAATCGCAAGTTTTCTGCTGAAATCATCCAGGCTCACCTGCAACGGTGTCTTTTTATTTTGGGTATGATTCATAAGCGCCGCTATCTTACCCATTTCTGTATTCATCCCAGTTGCTGTTACTAACACATGAGCTCTTCCATAAGTTACAAGGCTTCCCGAAAAGACCATGTTGTATATGTCCCCCAGTGCAGCATCTTCTTCCATATCTTCATCACGCTTGTCGACATTGGTTGATTCTCCCGTCAAAGCACTCTCATTTACCTGTAGAGAATAATTCTCGATGATCCTTCCGTCTGCGGCAACCATATCCCCTGCTTCTAATATCAGCACATCACCGGGAACAATTTCCTTTGAATTGATTTCTGTTTTTTTACCATCCCTGAGCACTTTAGCTTTTGGCGAAGATAATTCTCTTAAAGAATCCAAAGATTTCTCCGCTTTCACGTATTGCACAGTACCCAAAACAGCGTTCAGGACGATAACGACTAAGATCACGATCGTACTTTCCGTATTTCCCGATACCATGGATATCACAGCAGCCAGCATTAAAATGATAACAAGTAAATCTTTAAACTGACCAAGAAAAACCTGGAGTATGCTTTTCCGTTCCTGTTCGATTAAAACGTTCTCTCCACATTCCTGCAATAATTCAGTTGCTTTCTTTTGCGTATGTCCCTGAATGCTGCCATACTGATCAATCAAATCCCGCTTCGTTTTCTGATACACTACTTTCATATCTTTGCTCCTTCCTGTTTCTCTGTGCAAAAAAAGAAAAAGACCTTTTGTGCACAGCAAATGTACACAAAAAGTCTTGTTTAACAAAGTTATCTGAATACCGGTCTCAAAAGACGTCCTGACGACATCCAGAACATGTAACTCTCTTACATGCAACTACTCCCTCTTTGGTTGATTTAGTATATGACTGTATTTCTTTTTTGTCAACCGCTCTTTCACATTTCAATCAGTCTATCGACTGCTGAATTGCCAGAAGCTTCTGCGAACTCTTCTCCATATGTAATTATTTACAGCGATAGACCCACAAATTTCTGATCTGAGGCATAATATCATTAAGCTCCCATTGTTTCCTGCTCCTTTTTTTACTATTTGGGTCATTGATCATAATCTTGCCACTCCTTGAAAGTCCTGTCAATACAATAAAATGACCTGTAGCTGTGAAATCACCGGGTCCCATGATGCAAATGATCGGATTTCCCTCAGCCAGTTCAGACTTGATCGAAGCTTCATCGAATGAAACATTTTCCACGGAAAGCCCCATTTTTTCGGCGAATTCATCCATGATATTCCACGATGAACCAATCCCATCAACATAATAGCTTTCCGCTTCTGCTTTCTTTGCAACCTCATACGGATTCATGTCGGGATTTCCGGTCAATCCACAATACACCATAGACAGACAGGCAGGACCACATCCTGTAATCGCCATATAGTCATCCCCGTACTGCTCATATCCCCACCGTTTGTCCCACTGTAAAAAGAGCGGAATCTTCCCTTTCTTTACTTCCCTTGAAACATCCCTGTCTACCGAATTACTGTCATAATCCAAATATCCCTCTACGAATTTTACCGTTTCCGGATTCCGCTCTGCAAGATCCAGCAGGCTTTCCGGGCAGCCGGCGGCAGCTAGAGATTGCCTGTCAAAATCTGATTCTGAATCTATGATCTTCCATACAAAAAAGCCTAAAACGATAAGAATCATTACACTTACAAGAAATCTTCTTTGACGTGTTCTTCGATGCTTTCTGCGCCTTCTCCCTTTCTTCCGCATAAAAATCTCCCCTTTATCCTCTGTATGCTACCATTATTATAAAGGAGAGATATTAACATATTTCTACACAAAATCTTAATTTTTTCCTAATTACATGATGCTGGGGTCAAAAGCCCCTAACTATGATACCTACGGATTGTTCCGTGCTTTGCACCTCCCACAATCCTGCCCGACATTCGCATATCGCCTATATCTCACGCGTCATCTCATGCCACGCTTCTCCTCCCCAGGTCGAAGATCCGATTCCTTTATCCACAAATCCCATCCTCTCATACATCTTCACCTTTTCCGGAAGGCATGTGAGAATCAGCTTGCTGCGATTCACATCCCGCTCACGTCGTACATATTCATCAACCAGAGCCCTTGCAAGTCCCTGCCCCCGGTACTCCGGAAGCACATCCAGACCAAGCAGCATGATATTCTTTCCGTTCGGATCATACAGATCCGGATCCACGAAGAATTCATCCCGAAAGATCTCTTCCTCTGTAGCCAGTCCATTCAAAAAACCGGCAATCTTACCCGTCTCTCGGTCCCCCGCCACAAGAAACAGCTCCGGTGCCTTCTCAATACGTCCTTTCATATGCTCCGGTGAACAGGCCTCATTCGGAGGAAAACAGATCTGTTCGATCTCCACCGCCTGCTGCAATTCACCTGGCTGAATATTTCTAAATTCATATCTATCTCTTAACTTCTGATTCATACCTGTACTCCCTTCTATGATCAGTTATTGCAACTGATGATTTCCAATGAGTTGTAACTGCTGTACCGTTAATTGACGCAGTAATTCCATGCATCCTTTATTACTTCTACTTTCCCCTCACCCTCGCCAAACTCAACTTTTACGTTGATATGTCCGTCTGGCTTTTTGTGGGAAAGCAACACCACCGTCTCCACATGTGTCGTGACTCTCTGGTGAACACATTTCCATCGCCACGTCT
>JAUNDE010000034.1 GCA_030526265.1 Eubacteriales bacterium
AAATAAGGGGAGCGGATGTGGCGAAAGCATGGAAACATGGATATGTAAAAGTTACAAAGATAAAAAATAATGATAATGTTGGAATGTATTTCTGTAGATTGTTAGGACAAAATGAATTACTTGATAAAGAGAAGAAGTCAGGAAGATTAGACTATTACCCACCATATTCTAAAATTTATACATCCTCAAAAAATATGAAACATCCGACTCTCTTACATCTGAATAGTGAAGAAATAGCGAATATCGTAGGTGACAGAATTCCCTGTTATGAACAGAGTTATTCTATAAGGTTATGTGATACGGATGAAGAAGTAAATCTAATTGGACATATAACATATAATGATAAACGAAATCCGTACAGTTAATTGAGAAAATAATGGTTCTATCCTTAATTGAAAGGCTTAACTGAAAGGAGAATATAAGTATGAAAATTATTCAAGTCAGAACTGTAACATTCGATGAAATAGAAAAGGACACTTCAGTTGCTTCAGTGCGAATAGAACAATTATATGAGACATTAGAAGAAACTGGCTTCATGGATTCAAAAAGAAGTCTTATCTTTAGAAAAATGATCTATGAACTGGATAGGGTTATTAAAGAGATAGAATCAGACAAAGAAAATACTATTTAGTATATTTTATGTCATAGTATTAATGGAAGAAAAGATGTAGGAGAGGTAGGTATATGGAGGTAATTGTGCATTGTCCGGCGGATAAGCATAGTCTCAATACCTTGTGTGAACAGATTGCTACACAGCATGGGGAGTTTGTATATTCCTACCTTACCAGACTTGATTTGTCGACAGAACAAAAGGTTACAATAATAGAGGGCATTGAGAATATGTTGAAGTAATTGAAAGGGTAGTCATAATTAAATATTGTGGCTACCCTTTCGTTGATGGTTTATTTCCCTGTCAGAGGTTGTAATAGACTTTTAGGAGCGTTTGAGTTTATTGGGTTTAGCCCTGTTTGGGGAAAGCAAATAAAATGCAGGAAAGGACAAATTGAATTGCCTGATGTAACGCTACAAATCAAGATGGTTAATATAGATACAACTTATCCAAATATCTTTTGGACGAAGAGTTTTTCGTATGTTGGTCTTGTCATGCGGTGATATTCTTTTTCCCAGCATCTGACAGAACAAGAGTCAACATGTAATTTCTCTGCAAATTCTTTTTGTGTTAAGTGAAGGAATTTTCGGAGTTGTAATACAGAATTGCCTTGTCCATTATAAAGAAATAGGTGATAGTCGTCCATAAGTTCAGTGACAGGTATTTTATAAAGCAATGCAAGTTTTTCGAGGAGTGGCAGAGGACAATATTCGTATTCTGTTTCCTCATAATGACAGTAATTTTTCCGAGTCATTCCAAGATATTTGGCTACATCTTTTGCATACATGCAGTTTTTATACCGGTAATATCGTATCTTTTGAGAAGTTTTCTCTAAACGATCAGGAGAAGAATAGATAAGCAAATATTTTTCGGAAGCAGGAATCCAAGAGGGAATCTTGAAAGCGAAGTCATGGACATATTGAACCTTATATGTAAGTTTGCCATATTGCTCCTGATAAAGAATGCTAAGTTGTTTTCCGAATTGTCGGTAAACTCTCCATGATGAAAAAGATGTGTCTTTTTTCTCCTTTTGACGAAATGAAGCCGTAGCGATGGCATTGCTTTTTCTATGCATCTGGCTGCGTATGTTCCAAGTCTTACACGTTTATCAGGATCGAATGTAACAATTGATTTGATCAGCCCGATCGTTCCGATTGACAATAAGTCATCTGTATCATCATCCATAGTCTGATATTTTTTTACAATGTGAGCAACAAGTCGGAGATTATGCTCGATCAGAATATGTTTGGCTTCAAGGTCACCTTCCGTATATTTCTGAAGATAATACTGCTCTTTGGAAGCGGTTAAGGGGGAAGGGAAAGATTTCAAAGGAAGCACCTCAAAGTGTGTTTCGTTATAGTTTATGAGTCTTTTCCTGAAATTGTGCTTTTCCATTTTAATATATTGACTAGTTTACATAAAGATACTATAATCGGAATTAAATATGCATAATATATGCAAATGTCTGTTTCAAAGGACGATTCTGTCCATTTATCCCATAATAAAAATACAATAAAGGAGTGATCGTATGAGTTTTTGCAGAATTAAGTCTGCAGTGATCAATGGCCTGGAAGTCATTCCGGTGGATGTCGAAACGGATCTGAGCAATGGTCTGCCGTGCTTTCATATGGTTGGATACTTGTCTGCTGAGGTGAGAGAGGCTGAAGAAAGAGTGAGAACAGCGATTCAGAATTCCGGGATCATGATACCGCCGAAGAAAACAGTGATTAATCTTTCACCGGGAAATATTCGAAAAAGAGGTACTGCATTTGACCTTCCTATTGCGCTTAGTATTTTGGGAGCTGCAAATGAATTGAATAAAACAGATTTAGAAGCGTATATGGCAGTGGGTGAACTGTCGCTGAATGGAAATGTTCAAAGTGTGAATGGCATATTGCCAATAGCAATGGAAGCAAAACGAAATCATGTAAAATGCCTGATCGTCCCTTACGAAAATAAAGATGAGGCAATGTTGGTAGAAGGGCTTCAGGTTCTTGGAGTGACTACACTGGGTGAAATCTGTGAAAAGATGAAGAAAGGAGAGACAGACGGGGAAATTGGAAGAGGATATGATCAAAAACTGTCAGATGAGAATTCATCATTGCTTGATTTTTCTGATGTAAGCGGACAGAAAGGTGTGAAAAGGGCCGCAGAAATTGCTGTTGCGGGAAGGCACAATATGCTTATGATAGGTCCTCCGGGAGGAGGAAAGTCTATGATAGCAAAACGTATTCCATCAATTCTTCCTTCTCTGACTATGGAAGAGTCTATGGAGATTACAAAGGTTTATAGTATAACAGGACTTCTGGACACAAGACATCCACTGATCACCGAAAGGCCGTTCCGGGAAGTTCATCAGACAGTGACAAAATCTGCATTGATAGGAGGCGGTATCAGTCCAAAGCCCGGAGAGATTACTCTTGCGAGTGGTGGTGTGCTGTTTCTTGATGAGCTGGCAGAATTTCAAAAGCCGGTATTGGAGGTTCTCAGAGGCCCTTTAGAAGAACGAGTGGTCAGAATTGTGAGAAATCAGGGAAATTATGTATTCCCTGCAGATGTAATGATGGTTGCTGCGATGAACCCCTGTCCATGTGGGAATTATCCGGATTACAACAAATGTAATTGTACTCCTGTTCAGATACAGAGGTACCTGGGTAAGATCAGCCAGCCATTTCTTGACAGAATTGATATCTGCATTGAAGTGCCTAGGGTAAAGTTTGATGAACTCCGTAGTAATGTAAAAGAGGAATCATCAGAGATGATACGAAAAAGGATACAAAAAGCGAGAAAAAGACAAATTAACCGTTATCAGGATGAAAGTTCTAAATTTAACGCCTCCCTTACGTCTGTTGAGATCGAAAAGTATTGTAAATTAAATAAAGAATGTGAAAAAATGATGTGTCAGGCATTTGAGGTGATGTCTCTTACTGCGAGAACTTATCATAAGATATTAAAAGTTGCCAGGACGATTGCTGATCTGGATGGGTCTGAACAGATATGTGTGGAGCATTTGCAGGAGGCATTTATGTATAGAAATATTGACAAGAAATTCTGGGGGAAATAATGATGATGGAATTTGATGAGATGGCATATGAATTCTGGTTTGCGGGAATAACTGAGATATCAGCATCAAAAAAGAAAAAAATCAGAGAGGCACTTGGAAGTGGAAAAGAATTATTTCAGCATTTATATTATATAGAAGAAACGGCTCGAAAGAATAAGGATATTATTTCCTGTGAGGAAATTCAGATTCTAAAATCAAAACTAAAGAATACAGATATCATAAGAGAGTATGAGGAATTTATAAGAGAGGGATATTGCTTCGTACCATTTTTCTCTGAAAAATATCCTGAGCGATTAAAGGTACATAAGGGAATGCCTTATGCACTTTACGTGAAGGGGACATTGCCTGATGATCAGAAACCTTCAGCTGCGATCATTGGTGCAAGGAATTGTACTTGTTATGGAGAAAAAAAGGCACTGGAGTATGCAGAAGTTCTCGCCTGTCATGATGTTCAGATCATAAGTGGGATGGCGAGGGGGATTGATGGGCTGTCTCAAAGGGCTGCGCTTCAAGCTGGTGGAAGATCATTTGGAGTGCTGGGTTCAGGGGTCGATGTGTGTTATCCGGGAGAAAACAAGGGATTATACAAGGATTTGCAGGTGCATGGCGGAGTGATATCTGAATATAAAAATGGATCACAGCCGCTAAGAGAACATTTTCCTGCAAGAAATAGAATTATCAGTGCACTTTCGGATGTTGTAATCGTTATGGAGGCAAAAGCAAGGAGCGGAACACTGATCACCTGTGATTTTGCACTCGAACAGGGAAAAGATGTGTATGCATTGCCGGGACCGGCTGATAGTTCGCTTAGCCTGGGATGCCATGAATTGATTCGGCAAGGTGCCGGAATTCTTATTTCTCCGGAACGTTTGATCGAGGATATGAATATAAAATATATGAAAAATGAACAAAATAATAACAAAGTGCATACAAATAATAAAAAAGTTCTTGAAAGTAGTGAGGTTTTAGTGTATGCTTTCGTTGGTCTTTCCCCGAAAAACTTAAATCAGATTATAGAAGAAACAGGGGAAAATGCCGAAATGGTGATGAGAAATTTATTTTCGCTGGAAATGAAAGGCTATATTAAAGAACTGGCGAAAAATAACTATGTGAGAATTTAGGGTATAACCACAAAAGGAGTATCAAAATGGCGCACTATCTTGTGATCGTAGAGTCTCCTACAAAAGTTAAGACAATTAAAAAGTTTTTGGGGAGTAACTATACGGTTATGGCTTCTAATGGGCATGTACGTGATCTGCCCAAAAGTCAGTTGGGAATTGATGTTGAGAATGATTATGAACCGAAATATATTACGATTCGGGGGAAAGGAGATATTCTTGCAGAACTTCGCAAAGAAGTAAAGAAGGCGGATAAAGTGTATCTTGCAACTGACCCGGACCGTGAAGGAGAAGCAATTTCATGGCATTTGGAAAAAGCTTTGAAATTGAATGAGAAAAAAACATATCGAATTACATTCAATGAGATTACAAAGAATGCAGTAAAGAAATCAATTAAAAATGCAAGAGAAATTGATATGAATCTTGTTGATGCTCAGCAGGCTCGACGTGCGCTTGACCGGGTTGTTGGATATCGAATCAGCCCGCTGCTCTGGACAAAGGTAAAACGAGGACTCAGTGCCGGCCGTGTACAGTCTGTTGCACTGCGTATCATTGCAGATAGAGAAGATGAGATCAATGCATTTATTCCAAGTGAGTATTGGAGTCTGGATGCTTACCTGAATGTAGAGGGCGAAAAGAAGCCGCTTATTGCCAGGTTCTTTGGGACAGATAATAAGATCGTGCCAGGTTCTGAAGAAGAAGTGAACGGGATATTACGCGATCTTGAAGGTGCAAAATATGTTGTTGACAGCATCAAAAAAGGCGAGCGAATTAAAAAGTCACCATTGCCATTTACAACAAGTACGCTTCAGCAGGAAGCAGCGAATGCATTAAATTTTGCAACACAGAAGACAATGAGAATTGCCCAGCAGCTTTATGAAGGAGTTTCAGTTAAGGGAAGTGGAACGGTCGGTCTGATCACCTACCTTAGAACTGATTCAACACGTATCTCTGAGGAGGCAGATGCAGAGGCGAAGAAATATATATCTGAAGCATTCGGAAATGAATATGTTCTTTATGAAGGCGGAGACAAAAAAGATGATAAGAAGATTCAGGATGCACATGAAGCAATCAGACCAACTGATGTGAGAAGAACGCCTGTTGTAGTGAAGGATTCTTTGACGAGAGATCAGTTCCGACTGTATCAGCTTATTTGGAAACGCTTTGTTGCAAGCCGTATGAAGCCAGCTGTATTTGAGACAACATCTGTTAAGATTGCGGCAAACCAGTATCGTTTCACGGTTTCAACATCAAAAGTAGCTTTTGAAGGCTTCCGTTCTGTATATACAGAATCCGGAGAAGAAAAGGCAGAGAGCAATGTTATGCTCAAGAGTCTTGATATGAAATCAAAACTATCGGAAAATCATTTTGAGAAAAAACAGCATTTTACACAGCCGCCGGCTCACTATACAGAGGCTTCGCTCGTGCGAAAACTGGAAGAGCTTGGTATTGGAAGACCAAGTACTTATGCACCGACAATTTCTACAATTATTGCCAGAAGATATGTTGCAAAAGAAAATAAAAATCTTTATATGACAGAAATTGGAGAAGCGGTTAACAATATTATGAAAGAATCTTTCCCGGCGATTGTTGATGTGAATTTTACAGCAAATATGGAAGGACTTCTTGACTTTGTTGCTGAGGGAAAAGTAGAGTGGAAATCCGTTATCAAGAATTTTTATCCTGACCTGGAAGAAGCAGTTCAGATTGCGGAAAAAGAACAGGCTCAGGTCAAAATTGCTGATGAAGTCACAGATGTGATCTGCGAAGAATGTGGACGTAATATGGTGATCAAGTATGGACCGCATGGCAAATTTTTGGCATGTCCAGGTTTCCCGGAATGTAGAAATACAAAGCCATATCTGGAAAAGGTAGGCGTTGCCTGTCCGAAGTGTGGAAAAGAAATTGTATATCGCAAGACAAAAAAAGGAAGAAGATATTTTGGGTGTGAAGATTATCCGGAATGTGATTTTATGTCCTGGCAGAAACCAGCAAAAGAGAAATGTCCGAAATGTGGTGGATATATGCTTGAGAAAGGGAATAAACTAGTCTGCAGCGATGAACAGTGCGGATATGTTGAATCGAAAAATAAGAAATAGTCGATAAATAAGTGTTTTGTGGTATCATATCATTGAAATAGATTGAATTGCGTGATAAAATATTCCTGAAAGGCGGTATTTTAAGAATGAGCGTTCAACTGTTGGATAAAATAAGAAAAATCAATAAATTATTACACAATAACAGTTCGAGCAAAGTGGTCTTTAATGATATCTGTAATGTGATGACGGAGATCCTTGATTCAAATGTTCTTGTTATTAGTAAAAAAGGAAAGGTCCTTGGTATCAGCAGGTGCGAAGGAGTGAGTGATATTACAGAACTTCTCATAGGCAGAGTAGGATCCTTTATTGATCAGATGCTTAATGAAAGATTGTTGAATATACTTTCGACAAAAGAGAATGTGAATCTTGAAACATTAGGGTTTTCGTCAGAGATATCCAGAAATTGTTATGCGATGATTTCTCCGATCGAAATCGCCGGAGAGCGTCTTGGAACTCTTGTTATGTATAAAAAAGATTTATTATATCAGATTGATGATATTATTCTGAGTGAATATGGTACAACAGTTGTCGGACTGGAAATGCTGCGTTCTGTTCATGAAGAAAGCGCAGAAGAAATTCGAAAAGATCAGATCGTTCAGTCTGCGATCAGTACACTTTCATTTTCTGAGTTGGAGGCAATTCTTCATATTTTTGATGAGCTGAATGGATCGGAAGGAATTCTTGTCGCAAGTAAGATCGCGGATCGTGTAGGAATCACACGTTCTGTAATTGTCAACGCACTGCGTAAATTCGAAAGTGCCGGTGTCATTGCATCTAGATCATCAGGTATGAAAGGGACATATATTCGTGTTCTGAATGATCATGTATTTGATGAATTGAAGAAGATAAAAGAAGACAGAAATGCAAAGGGTTAGGGTATCAGGCAACTGATACTCTTCTTTTGAAAGAGGTGTTTGTATGGTGTTTGATGGATGTCCTGTCGAACTGTGGATGGAACAGGTTCTGTTGGAAGATGAAGAGCTCGAAGAACGTATTCATTATTGTAAAGTCATAGCATATGATGAGATAAATGAACGGCTGGAAATGATGTTAAGAGGCGAAGAAGTAACAGTTATTTCTCTGGATGCGATCTATGGATGTAAAATAATGGATGGGGAAAGATTCGCAAAATGTCATGGAAGAGTTTTAGAACGATATTTGAACAAACAGGGGAATATGCTCATTTTTCAGGTGGAAGACGGATTTTATAAAAATACTGTAAACTGAATTAATGAAGGTTGACAAAACAAATTGTGAGTGCTATTTTATATTTATGAAATTTAGCACTCTCTTTTTATGAGTGCTAATAAATGGAATGTAATTAATTAAAGGAGGAATATAAAATGAAGTTAGTACCATTGGGAGACAGAGTTGTATTAAAACAGCTTGTTGCAGAAGAAGTCACAAAGGGTGGAATCATCATTACAGGACAGACAAAAGAACTTCCAAATCAGGCGGAAGTTGTTGCGGTTGGACCAGGTGGAATGGTTGATGGCAATGAGGTTGAAATGAACGTTGCGGTTGGTCAGACAGTAATCTATTCCAAATATGCCGGAACAGAAGTTGAACTTGATGATGTAAAATATACAATTGTTAAACAGAGCGATATTCTCGCCGTAGTAGAATAAGGAGGTAATATAAATGGCAAAACAGATTAAATTTGGAGATGACGCCAGAACAGCACTTGAAGCAGGTGTTAATCAGCTGGCGAATACAGTAAGAGTTACACTTGGACCAAAGGGACGCAACGTTGTTCTTGGAAAATCTTTTGGAACACCACTTATTACAAATGACGGTGTTACAATTGCAAAAGATGTAGAGCTTGAAGATGAATTCGAAAACATGGGAGCTCAGCTTATTCGTGAAGTTGCTTCCAAGACAAATGATGTTGCAGGTGACGGTACAACGACTGCTACAGTTCTTGCACAGGCAATGGTAAATGAAGGTATGAAAAACCTTGCGGCAGGTGCAAATCCTATCGTTCTCCGTAAAGGTATGAAGAAAGCAACAGATGCTACAGTAGAAGCAATCAAAGCGATGTCAAGCAAAGTTACAGATAAAAATCAGATCGCGAGAGTTGCTGCTGTTTCTTCCGGTGATGAGGCTGTTGGACAGATGGTAGCCGATGCTATGGAAAAAGTTTCAAATGACGGTGTAATCACAATCGAAGAGTCCAAGACAATGAAGACAGAGCTTGATCTTGTTGAAGGTATGCAGTTTGACAGAGGATATCTGTCAGCATATATGGCTACAGATATGGAAAAGATGGAGGCTGTTCTTGATGATCCATATATCCTTATCACAGATAAGAAGATCATCAACATTCAGGAAATCCTTCCGCTTCTTGAGCAGGTTGTTCAGGCAGGAGCAAAACTTCTTATCATTGCTGAGGATATTGAAGGTGAAGCGCTCAGCACATTGATCGTAAATAAACTCCGCGGAACATTTACGGTCGTAGCTGTCAAAGCACCGGGATATGGTGACAGAAGAAAAGATATGCTCAGAGATATCGCTATTTTGACAGGCGGTCAGGTCATCTCAGAGGAACTCGGTCTTGATCTTCGTGAGGCAACAATGGATCAGCTTGGTCGTGCAAAATCTGTGAAAGTTCAGAAAGAAAGCACTGTAATCGTTGACGGATTTGGAGCTAAGGAAGAAATCGATGCACGTGTTGCTCAGATCAAGAAACAGATCGAAGAGACAACATCTGAATTTGACAAAGAGAAACTTCAGGAAAGACTTGCGAAACTTGCAGGTGGTGTTGCTGTTATCCGCGTCGGAGCTGCTACAGAGACAGAGATGAAAGAAGCAAAACTCCGTATGGAAGATGCGCTTGCAGCTACAAGAGCAGCAGTTGAAGAAGGTATTATCGCAGGTGGCGGTTCTGCATATATTCACGCAACAAAAGAAGTTGCAAAACTTGCTGAGACATTAGAGGGAGATGAGAAGACAGGTGCGAATATCGTGTTGAAAGCTCTGGAAGCTCCACTTTACCACATTGCTGCCAATGCAGGACTTGAAGGAGCAGTGATCATCAGCAAAGTAAGAGAACAGGAGCCAGGAATTGGTTTTGATGCATACAATGAAGAGTATGTAGATATGGTGAAAAGTGGTATTCTTGATCCTGCGAAGGTTACAAGAAGTGCGCTTCAGAATGCAACAAGCGTTGCATCTACACTCCTTACAACAGAGTCTGTTGTAGCTGTGATCAAGGAAGATACTCCGGCTATGCCAGGGGGAATGGCACCAGGAATGGGTATGATGTAATTTATAGTGTTTTTTAATAATTAAAGATAACCCTGATTAATAATAACCGGAGAACGTTATGTTCTCTGGTTATTTTTTGTGCGGTTTCTTTGACCATTTTTATTCTTTCGATTTGTGCGAAAAAAAATGAACGGAATCGAAAAAAATTACTGTCGAAAAAAAGAAAAAAACAGGTTGACAAATGATTGTAAACTTGGTTATTATAGCTCTTAACATATGGAGAAAGAGAGGTATGATCATGGGTAAAATTATCGGAGAAGGAATTACATTTGATGACGTATTACTGGTGCCGGGTTATTCGGAAGTAATTCCAAATCAGGTGGATCTGTCCACTTATTTGACAAAGAAAATTAAATTGAATATTCCAATGATGAGTGCAGGTATGGATACTGTTACAGAACATCGTATGGCGATTGCGATGGCAAGACAGGGCGGTATGGGTATTATTCATAAGAATATGTCAATTCAGGAACAGGCTGAAGAAGTTGACAAGGTAAAACGTTCAGAGAATGGTGTTATCACAGATCCATTTTATCTGTCACCTGAACATACGCTTGCAGATGCGAATGACTTGATGTCAAAGTTCCGTATTTCAGGAGTCCCGATTACAGAAGGAAGAAAATTAGTAGGTATCATTACAAACCGTGATCTCAAATTTGAGGAAGATTTCTCTAAAAAAATTAAAGAATCAATGACTTCAGAAGGACTTATCACTGCATTAGAGGGAACAACACTTGAAGAAGCGAAGAAGATTCTTGCTAAAGCCAGAAAAGAGAAACTTCCGATTGTAGATAAAGACTACAATTTAAAAGGCCTCATTACTATAAAAGATATTGAGAAACAGATTAAATATCCTGATTCCGCAAAAGATGCTCAGGGAAGACTTCTCTGCGGTGCTGCGATCGGTATTACAGCAAACTGTCTTGAGCGTGCACAGGAGCTTGTGAATGCGAAAGTCGATGTGGTTGTAATGGATTCGGCACACGGACATTCCGCAAACGTTATCCGTACAGTTGACATGATTAAATCTAAATTCCCTGACCTTCAGGTAATTGCCGGTAATGTTGCAACAGGTGAAGCGGCAGAAGCATTGATCAAAGCAGGTGTTGATGCGGTTAAAGTTGGTATCGGACCGGGATCTATCTGTACAACACGTGTTGTAGCAGGAATCGGTGTTCCTCAGATCACTGCAATCATGAACTGCTATGAAGCTGCAGATAAATATGGCATTCCGATCATTGCTGATGGTGGAATTAAATTCTCAGGTGATATGACAAAAGCAATTGCGGCCGGAGCAAATGTCTGTATGATGGGAAGCATCTTTGCAGGATGTGATGAAAGTCCGGGAACTTTTGAATTATTCCAGGGTAGAAAATACAAAGTGTACAGAGGAATGGGATCTATCTCAGCTATGGAGAATGGAAGCAAAGATCGTTACTTCCAGACAGGAGCAAAGAAACTTGTTCCGGAAGGTGTTGAGGGACGTGTTGCATACAAAGGAACTGTTGAAGATACTGTATTCCAGATGCTTGGCGGTATCCGTTCCGGTATGGGATATTGCGGAGCTCCGGATATTGAAACATTGAAGCGCACAGGAAGATTTGTTAAGATTTCAGCAGCCTCTCTCAAAGAAAGTCATCCACATGATATCCATATTACAAAAGAAGCTCCAAACTACAGTGTAGATGCTTAATGCGCAGCTGCAGGTCAGAGCTTTAAGACAGACTATAAACAAATTGTTGAAGTGAACAGGTAGATTAAGCACCCTTAGATAACAGTGCAAACTGATATTTTCGGGTGCTTTTTCAATTTGCCGCTGCATAGAGATTGCAGAAATATTTGATTTTTGTTATGATAACAGATAAGTTGGTTAAAGTTATGAAAGAGGATAGGTAAGAGATGTTTGATACTTTTTTTCCGGATAAATATGTGGCATCCACATATGTGATCAATTTTGAAAAGTTGTATGAAAATGGTTTCAGGGGCCTTGTGTTTGATATTGATAATACACTGGTTCCACACGGAGCTCCGGCAGATAAACGTGCGATTGAATTATTTGCCCGTTTAAAAGCAATAGGATTTCGCTGCTGCCTGATTTCCAATAATCAGGAACCACGTGTGAAAATGTTTAATGAGCCAATTGGAGTGGATTATGTATATGATGCCCATAAACCATCGAAAAAAAACTATTTGCGGGCAATGGAAATTATGGGAACAGATACAGATACAACAGTATTTATTGGCGATCAATTGTTTACTGATGTCTGGGGAGCGAAAAGAAGCGGGATCCCGAGTATTCTTGTAAAGCCGATACATCCAAAAGAAGAGATTCAAATAGTATTGAAAAGATACCTGGAAAAAATTGTGCTTTATTTTTATAAGCGTAGTCTTGCCTCAGAAAAAAAGGTTGAAAAAAGGCATAATCTATTATAGAATAATAGAAGTTAAAGAGTACGATATGCGCAGATTGCGCGATTTAAGGAGGATAATGTAATGGCTAAAGTTTCAGCAGGCGATATTCGTAATGGAATGACAATTGAAGTTGACGGAAAGGTGTGTCAGGTTCTTGAGTTCCTTCATGTTAAGCCGGGTAAAGGTGCAGCATTTGTTCGTGTGAAAATGAAAAATATCATCAACGGTGGTGTTGTAGAGACAACATTCCGTCCATCAGAGACATTCGAACAGGCTCACATCGAGAGAAAGAAAATGCAGTATCTCTATAATGATGGAGAATTTTATAACTATATGGACAATGAGACATATGAGCAGATCATGATCAGTGCGGCAGATGCGGCAGATGCTATGAAGTTCGTAAAAGAGAACGAAGAAGTTACAGTACATTTCTATCAGGGAAATGCGTTCAACATTGAACCACCGATCACAGTTGAGCTCGTTATCACAGAGTCTGAACCTGGAGTTAAAGGTAACACAGCTACAGGTGCAACAAAGCCTGCCACAGTTGAGACAGGTGCAGTGGTACAGGTTCCGCTGTTCGTAGATCAGGGCGAGACAATCAAGATTGACACACGTACTGGTGAATATCTCTCTCGTGCATAATTTTATATGTAGACTTCAAAAAGCCTTGCATTTATTGCAGGGCTTTTTTATAATTAAGTTACCATAATATTGATATGCATTTGCATATATCTGAATTCTATTTTCTGGAAATACAAGTCGTATTTTAAATCCCAAAAGTATAAGTTGTGATATTGGAGAAAGGAGAACTATGTCATATGATGAGTTTGTATGTAAAATTTGTGACAGATTAAATGAAATGACAGGAGAACAGATAGAAATATCAGTTTATACAGCGGTCAAAAACAATAGTTGTGAACGAAAGGGAGTTGTTTTTAAGGAAAAGGGAAATAATGTCTCTCCAACGATTTACCTGGAAGAGTATTATGAAAAGTTTTTAGAAGAACAGGAAATCGAAAAAATAGCTTACGAAGTTGTAAAGATATATGATCAGGTAAAAATTGATCATTCATGGGAAGAAGAATTCATTTGTGATTTTGAAAATGTGAAAGACAAGATTATTTTTCGATTGATCAATATGGAAAAGAATGAGACTTTTTTGAATCAGATACCTTTTGTGAAATACATGGATTTTGCAATTGTTTTTTCAGTGCTTCTGGAACTGGATCAGAAATGTGGTCAAATCGCAATGATGCAGGTGAGAAATGAGCATCTTGAACTATGGGGTGCGTGCAAAGAAGAGTTGTATCAGCGCGCAATTATTAACTCACAAAATCTTTTGCCATTTGAATTTCAGACAATGTTTGCTGTGATTGCCGATATGATAGGGAACGATGAGAGTAATGATTTAAAAAAATCAGATGATGAGGGGGATCTGTTTGTACTATCAAACATATATCGAAATTGTGGCGCAATCTCAATTTGTTATCCAGGTGTGCTTGAGATGATCGGAGAAAGATTAGATCAGAATTATTTTATTTTGCCAAGCAGTATTCATGAGGTGATCATTGTTCCGGAGAGCGAGTCGATATCAGCGATGGAAATGAAAAGGATAGTAAAAGAAGTGAATGATACATATGTGCATAAGGAAGAGTATTTGTCTGACAATGTCTATTATTTTGACAGGGAACAGAATAGACTGATAGGGTAAAAATGATCGCGTAAAAAAGAGCATCACAAAATGTGATGCTCTTTAGCGTCTCTGACCAGAATCGAACTGGCGCACCCGCCTCCGGAGGGCGGCGCTCTATCCACTGAGCTACAGAGACAATTGAAATGATATCACATATATTTATAAAATGCAAGGTTTCGATTCCTGACTTCTGTATTCTGTATTTCGGGCTTTCTTCTCTGTGTTCCGATTCTTGACTTTCTTCTCTTTAACGGGTATGATGTGAAGAGTTAATCTGTACAAATCGGAATATGGAGGTAATGGGATGAATCAGATCATTGAACTGATCTCGGCTGAACTTGAATGTGCGTTTGAAAAAGCCGGATATGAAAAAAAACTTGCTAAGGTTACGTTGTCTAACAGACCTGATCTCTGTGAGTACCAGAGTAATGGTGCAATGGCCGGTGCAAAAAAATATAAAAAAGCACCAATTATGATCGCTGAAGATGTAGTGAATTATTTGGAAGACAGTACATGTATTTCTGAGGCAACAGCGGTTAAACCTGGATTTATCAATCTTAAAATAGATCCTGCATTTGTTGCGGATTATTTAAATAAAATGAATGAAGATGAATCGCTTGGACTTTCAAAGCCAGAGAATCCCAAAACTATCGTTGTGGATTATGGCGGACCGAATGTCGCAAAACCACTTCATGTGGGACATTTGAGATCGGGTGTTATAGGTGAAAGTGTAAAACGAATCTGCAGAAAAGCAGGTCATCGTGTGCTTGGAGATATCCATCTTGGAGACTGGGGCTATCAGATGGGCCTTATTATTACAGAGCTTAGGAAACGTCAGCCAGAGCTTCCTTATTTCGATGATTCTTTTGACGGGGAATATCCGACAGAGGCACCATTTACGATCGGAGAGCTGGAGGAGATATATCCAACGGCCAGTGCCTACGCAAAAGAACATGATGAGTACAGAGAAGAAGCATTGCATTCCACATATCTTCTTCAGAATGGACACAGAGGATATACGGCAGTGTGGAAGCATATCATGAACGTGTCTGTAGCTGATCTGAAAAAGAATTATGAAAATCTGAATATCGAATTCGATCTCTGGAAAGGAGAATCGGATGCACAGAAATATATTCCGGATATGATCTGCAGATTAAAAGATGAAGGCTTTGCACATATTGATGAAGGCGCGCTTGTCATTGATGTAAAAGAGGAGTCTGATACAAAAGAAATTCCACCATGCATGATCCAGAAGTCTGATGGAGCATCTCTTTATGGTACGACGGACCTTGCTACTCTTGTTCAGAGAGAAGAAGATTTTGATCCTGATAAGGTGATCTATGTGGTAGATAAGCGTCAGGAACTTCATTTTGTTCAGGTTTTCCGTGCGGCGAAAAAGACCGGAATTGTAAAAGAAAATACAGAGCTTAAATTCCTTGGATTCGGAACGATGAATGGAAAAGACGGAAAACCGTTTAAGACAAGAGAAGGCGGAGTGATGCGTCTTGAGAGTCTCATTTCTGAAATCAATGATAAAATGTTTGAAAAGATAACAGATAACAGAACTGTTGAAGAGGATGAGGCAAAAGAAACTGCGAAGAAAATTGCGATTGCAGCTATCAAATATGGTGATCTCTCGAATCAGGCAGCAAAAGACTATATTTTCGATGTAGATCGTTTTACCTCATTCGAAGGAAACACAGGTCCGTATATACTTTATACAATTGTTAGAATCAAATCCATTTTGAACAAATATAGAGAAGCTGAAAATGAAATGGATGCGTTGAAAGTATCCGAAGCACACAGTGACAGTGAAAAGGCTCTTATGCTTGAAGTGTGCAAATACAATTCTGTGATGCAGACTGCTTACGAAGAAATTGCTCCGCACAAAATCTGTGCATACATTTATGATCTTGCAAATGCATTTAATCATTTCTACCATGAGACAAAAATACTTGCAGAGGAAGATAAAGACAAACAAAAGAGTTATATTGCACTGTTGACAATTACAAAGAAGGTACTTGAATCATGTATTGATGTACTTGGATTTGAAGCACCGGAAAGAATGTAGGGATAAGATGACTGATACGATCAAATTATTTTATGAAAATGCATATATCAAAGAGTTTGATGCGGAAGTATTGTCATGTGAAAAAGATAAGGATGGATATAAGGTGGTTCTTGACAGAACTGCCTTTTTTCCTGAAGGCGGAGGACAATACGGTGATATCGGATATCTTGGTATAGCTAAAGTTTTAGATACAAAAGAAAAAACGGGCATTGTATATCATAAAACAGATATTGCGCTTGAAGCTGGGGCGATGGTTCACGGAGTCATTGACTGGGAAGTACGTTTTGAGAGAATGCAGCAACATTCAGGAGAACATATCATTTCCGGAATCGTTCACAGGAGGTTTGGCTATGATAATGTCGGATTCCATCTTGGCGCAGATTATTGCACAATGGATTTTAACGGTCCGATCACAAAAGAAGAATTAAAAGAAATAGAGATGGAAGCAAATAGAGCAGTATTTGCAAACCTGAGCGTGAATACACTGTATCCGGACAAAGATACTCTGGATGAAATGACTTATCGCAGTAAAATAGAAATTGATGGTCAGGTTCGTATCATAGAGATTCCGGGTATCGATGTATGTGCATGCTGTGCTCCGCATGTTGCATCGACAGGTGAAATCGGTCTGATCAAACTTGTCGATATGACAAATTATAAAGGCGGGGAACGGATCAATATGCTCAGTGGCATTCGTGCACTTGTAGATTATCAGATCAAACAGGAAAACGCAAAATATATTGGAAATCTTTTATGCGAAAAAGAGAATCAGATCGGTGATGCAGTAGGCAAGATGAGAGAAGAGCAAATAAGATTGAAGCAGTCAGTATCTGAACTTCAAAAAAGATTACTTGTTTACAAAGCCCGCGATATTGATATTTCAGAGCAAATCGTGAGTGTGTTTGATGGAGCTTTATCCGGCGAAGCCCCGAGGGAGTTGATGAATCTTCTTCTTGATCGAGGAGCAAAGATATGTGCGATATTTGCCGGAGATGATGTTTGCGGTTACAGATATGTAATTGGAAGCCGTACAGAAGATGTTCGAAGTATTAATCAGAAATTAAAAGAAAGATTCAGCGCCCGCGGAGGTGGTAAACCGGAAATGGTTCAGGGAAGTCTCACAGGCACTGAATCGGATATTAAAGCTTTATTTTGATAACGTCTACATCGAGATTCCAAAGGAATTTGTCGAGATCTTTGAAAGAAATAAATACAGTTGCGGTATTCTCAAGCGGATGAATACCGAGACTCTTGCAGCGACTTAAGCTTTTGTCAATGAAGAACTCTACTTTGTGATCAGGATCGTTCATAAGACCAAAAGGAGTTACGCTTCCCTGTTTTAATCCGAGGTGTTCTTCCAGACGTTCTTCTGATGCAAAGCTTAAGCTGCCTGCGCCAATTGCACGTCCAAGAGATTTTAAATCAATTTTTGTCTTCTCATCTGCAGTAACAAGGAAATGGCGTTTTCCTTTTGCATCTCTAAGAAATAAATTTTTGCAGAGTGTACCTTTTTCGGGAAGGCCTAATCGATCCATGTCTTCCATTGTGTGAACTGGTTCGTGTTCAACCACTTCGTATTTAATTCCCATTTTGTCTAATGCATCATAGACACGCTGTTTTTGATTTTCCATATTATCTGCCTCTCGTTCATTTTTGATAGTAATGACTTGTTCGCTTACTTTCTTTTAAAATTATATTGCATTGTGAATCATTTGTCAATTTGGCGATATTAGTTCATTGACAGAATTGTTTATATTATTTTTATTGACTTTATTTTGCTATGAAGTAGAATAGTCTAAGATTAAAAATGAGAAAGAAGAATTAAGATGGAAAATAATCATAAATCAGAAAAACCCAATTTCATTCCAGGTATGACACCTGGGCAGAGGATCATTTTCATATGGGGGCCTGTTATGTTAAAATGGGCCATTAGCATGGGCGTAAGCATGATCGCAGGAGTAATGATTGCGTTTCGGTTTGTTATTCATGACTCGAAAAATGTCATAAACATGATGAATGATCAGGATGCTTTGATTGAATTCGCTCAAAGAACACTTGTGAAGTATACGACTCCTATAGAAGGAGCAGCTGCGCTTATCACGATATTTGTGATGCTGTATATGATTCATAAAGATGACAAGAGTGAGATGGCATACGGGATTGTTCCGAATAAAAAAGCTCCACTGATGAAATACTGGATGGTCATCATTATATCCGGTATGACGAGTATGGCATTGAATAATCTGATTTTGATCGGAAATTTAAGCAGATACAGTGCAGCTTATGAACAGGTGTCAGAAGCGTTATTTTCACCTGGGTTAGCTACTCAGGTTATATGTTTGTGTTTTCTGGTTCCGATTGCGGAAGAACTGGTGTTTAGAGGAATTGTGTATCGAAGGATCCGGTGGGAGAGCCGGGCAAGTGTCGCAGTCTTTTATTCAGCGGCAATCTTTGCAGTTCTGCATGGGAATCTTATACAGGGAATCTTTGGATTCCTGATGGGGATTTTATTTGGATACCTGCGTGAAAAGTTTGGATCGGTCCTTGCACCGGTGATGGCACACATTGTTGCAAATCTGCTTACTGTGTTTTCGTCGGAATATGGATTTTATCAGTGGGAAATGTCAGATATCCGGCTGATAGGAGGCGTTACTGTTGCATGTGCAGTAGTGTCAACGATAATTTGTCTGGCTGTCCGTGAAGTGGATGAAAGACCGGAAATGATATAAGGTAATATTTCCCATCTCATTTTGACGGTTGAAAGTATAAAGAAAATATAGTATAATTTGCTTGATAATAGGGGAGCTAGACATATTTTGTCTAAAATAAATGAATTGACAGGGGAAAGTAAAATGAATAAGTTTGGGAGATTATTGTTAGCAACTGCGTTGAGTTGCTCTTTAGTTGTTACACCGGTTTTTGCAGAGCCATCAACAGACTCTTTAGAAGAAAGAAAATCAGCAGCAGAAAATGAAGCAGATGCATTGCAAAAGGAGCTTGTTGCCCTTTTGGATGAGATTGGTCAGCTGGAAGAAAAGCTGATTGATACCGGAGAGAAAATTGCACAGGCAGAAGATGATCTTGCAGAGGCGGAAGCGCTGGAACAGGAACAATATGAATCGATGAAGCTACGTATCCAGTATATGTACGAGAACGGAACAGTAGATGCGCTTGAGACTCTTATCTCTGCCCGAAATTTTTCTGATCTGATCAATAAGGCTGCATACATTTCAGAAGTACATAATTATGACAGAGATCAGCTCGAAGAATATGTAGAGAATAAAGAAAAAATCAAAGAATTAAAAGAAGAACTTGAAGCTGAGCGTGATCAGCTGAAAGAAACACAGGCTTCGTTTGAACAGCAAGAGCAGACGCTTACAACAACATTAAACGAAAAACGTTCAGAGATTGCAGAATTTGATGCGCAGATTCAGGCGGCGGCCGAAGAGGCAGCCAGACTTGCGCAGGAAAGACAGGAACAGCAGAATGCTGCTGATAACAGTTCTGGTAGGAACACTTCTAATGCAGGTAATTCAAATTCTAACTCGAATAATAACAATAATAATAACACAAGTAACTCATCCGGTAATGCAAATGTGACGACACCGGCGCCAAAGCCGAGTGAACCTGCACAGCAGCCAGGAGGAAATGTGTCAAAGGCGCAGACAATTGTAAGTGCTGCGTACGGTCAGCTTGGCGTTCCTTATGTATATGGAGGAACAAGCTCCAGTGGCTGGGACTGTTCCGGTCTGGTTCAGTATTGTCATAGAATGGCGGGTGTATCGTTGCCACGTACATCGCAGGCGCAGGGAGGCTGCGGTGTGGCTGTGAGTTCACCACAACCAGGTGATATCGTATGTTATGGTACACATGTTGGAATTTATATCGGCGGTGGAAAAATGATCCATGCACCGAAGCCAGGCGATGTCGTAAAGGTCGCAGCGGTATATGGATCTCCATGGTATAGAAGGTGCTGGTAGGATCGCGTAAAGATTAAGAATAGGGGTTTTTGAATGAAGAAAAGAATTGTGCGGGCATTTATTTCATCGGTAGTATTGAGTTCACTGGTCGCGTCTCCTGTGTTTGCGACGTCGATCGAAAAGATGCAGGAAGATAAATCAAAGGCACAGAGCGAGGCTGCATCGTTACAGGATGAACTCACACAATTGTTGGGAAAGATAAATGACCTGGAAGCAGATATTTCAGATAAAGAAAAAGAGATTGAAAAAGCAGGCGAGGAACTGGAAGTTGCTGCGTCCAAACAGACAGAGCAATATGATGATATGAAGCTTCGTATTAAGTATATGTACGAGAATGGTGATTCCAGCTTACTCGAGGCATTGCTGTCAGCAAACAGCTTTTCGGATCTAATTAACAAAGCTGAATATGTTCAGGGAGTTCACTCTTACGACAGGAAGAAACTGGAAGAATATGTTGAGATAACAAAAGAAGTCGAACAGTTAAAAGCAAATCTTGAAGATGATTATTCTGAGATGAAGACGATGGAACAGAATCTGGAGACTGAGCAGGAGTCTCTGAATGCAACGCTGGAGTCAAAACAATCAGAAATTGCTCAGCTTGATCAGAGTATTCAGCAGGCAATTGAAGAGCGTCAGCGCGCTGAACAGCAGGCAAGGGAGGAAGCAGCCAGACGTGAAGCAGAGGCACAGCAGGCTGCACAACAGACAACTCAGCAGCCGGCACAACAGCCTTCATCTGGTAACAGTACGACAGGGGGAAATAATACATCGTCAGGTGGTTCTTCTACAATTGTGAAACCACAGGGAAGAGACGGAGCTGCCGTTGTAGCATATGCAAGACAGTTTATCGGCTATCCATATGTATATGGTGGAAACAGTCTGACAGGCGGTATTGACTGTTCCGGTTTTACTCAGCAGATTTATGCTGCGTTTGGAGTATCACTTCCGCGAACTTCTTATGCCCAGGCATACTGTGGTTATGAAATTCCGCTTTCTCAGGCACAGGCCGGTGATCTGCTCGTATATGACGGACATGTTGGAATCTATAATGGAACAGGCGGAATCGTCCATGCTTCTTCACCAAGTGTAGGTATTACGGAGTTCTCGAACTGCCAATATCGAAAATTGCTTTGTGTGAGAAGAGTTCTGTAAATAAAATAGTTTGGTATAATATGCGTAAATGCGGCTAAAAACCTTGCATTTACGCATTTTTTGTGCTAAAATCTAAAGGTCGCAAAAAAACACGCACAAGGATTCTTGTAATGGTGCCTGTACAACGCAACAGGTTTTATAAGAAGTGAGAGGTGCGGAAGTTAAAAAACCAATGGAGGAAAAAACATGAGCGTTATTTCAATGAAACAACTTTTGGAAGCAGGTGTTCATTTTGGACATCAGACAAGAAGATGGAACCCTAAGATGGCTCCATACATTTACACAGAGAGAAATGGTATCTATATCATCGACCTTCAGAAATCTGTAGGTAAAGTTGATGAAGCATACCAGGCTGTAAGCAACATTGCTGCAGAAGGTGGCACAATTCTTTTCGTAGGAACAAAGAAACAGGCTCAGGATGCTATCAAAACAGAAGCAGAGCGTTGTGGAATGTTCTATGTAAATGAGAGATGGCTTGGAGGAATGCTTACAAACTTCAAGACAATCAAGAGCAGAATTGCACGTTTGAAAGATATCGAGAGAATGTCTGAAGATGGAACATTTGATGTTCTTCCAAAGAAAGAAGTAATCCAGCTTAAAAAAGAATGGGAGAAGCTTGAGAAAAACCTTGGCGGAATCAAGGATATGAAGAAAATCCCAGATGCTATTTTTATCGTAGATCCTAAGAAAGAAAGAATCTGTGTTCAGGAAGCACATACTCTTGGAATTCCGCTTATCGGAATCGTAGACACAAACTGTGATCCGGAAGAACTTGATTACGTAATCCCAGGAAACGATGATGCAATCCGTGCAGTAAAACTTATCGTTTCTAAGATGGCTGATGCTGTTATCGAGGCAAATCAGGGTGCAGCAGAGTACGTTGAAGAAGCAGAAGAAGCTGCTGTAGAAGAATAAGATTTTTTCATAACATTTAATTCTATACAGTGTTTTAGATTTTAGAATACGCATTGAATAATGGAGGTAAACGAAAATGGCAATTACAGCTAAAATGGTAAAAGAGCTGAGAGAACTTACAGGTGCCGGAATGATGGATTGTAAGAAAGCTCTTAATGAGACAAACGGAAACATGGAAGAAGCAATTGAATACCTTAGAAAAAATGGCGAAGCTAAGGCTGTAAAAAAAGCCGGACGTATTGCTGCTGAAGGTATCGTTATGGCTGGTATCGAGAATGATAAGGTTGCTGCTATTGTTGAAGTTAACTCTGAGACAGACTTCGTTGCAAAGAATGCAGATTTCCAGGCTTTCGTAAAAGCTGTTGTTAATCAGGCAGTTGCTACAGAATCAAAAGATATGGATTCATTCATGTCTGAAGCATGGAATGAAGATACTTCTAAGACAGTAAAAGATGCTCTTACAGAGAAGATCGCTGTTATTGGAGAGAACATGAACATCAGAAGATTCGAGAAGATCGAAACAGAAGGATGTGTTGTTTCTTACATCCACGGCGGTGGACGTATCGGTGTTCTGATCGAGGCTGATACAGATGTAGTGAACGATGAAGTAAAAACTTGCCTTAAGAATGTAGCTATGCAGGTCGCAGCTATGTCTCCAAAATATGTTTCCCGCGATGAAGTATCTCAGGAGTTCCTTGACAAAGAAAAAGAAATTCTTCTTGCTCAGGCAAAGAACGATCCTAAGAATGCTAACAAGCCGGAAAATATCATCGAGAAAATGATTATCGGACGTCTCAACAAAGAGATGAAAGAGATCTGCCTTCTTGATCAGGTATACGTACAGGACGGCGACCTTACAGTTGGTAAGTACGTAGAGAAAGTTGCAAAAGAAACAGGTGCAAACTTAAGCGTTAAGAAATTCATCCGTTTCGAGACAGGTGAAGGTCTTGAAAAGAAAAACGAAGACTTCGCAGCTGAAGTTGCAGCTCAGATGGCTGGAAAGTAATCCTGATTTAGTGAATTTTGAATAAGTGCTCAAAACCCTTTGAAAATCCAATTTTGATATGCTCCCTTTTAGGTAGACAAGTATAATAATAAAAACTTGTTGCCTAGAA
>JAUNDE010000035.1 GCA_030526265.1 Eubacteriales bacterium
AAATACAAGCGCTGCAATTACGTTTGCCGTAATAAAAATCCAGACCGGTATTTCCACTGCCGTCACATTTTCCAAATTCTGTGCCATCATAATATCCCATGACACCTTCTACGATCGAGACATCCGAATCCGCCATATGATTGTAATACAGCTCCTGCAATTCTTCTTCATCCGAGAAGAATAGATCGAGATTCACAGACTCCACGCCCAGCACTTCCCGGTGAAACATCGGATCGATATAATCCGGACCACATTTCGCAGCACAAACCTTTTTATTCAGTTGAGAAAAAGCCGCCATGAGCGCACACGATACAACCGTCTTTCCGCTGTTGCTTGACGGTGCCGCAATCATAAATCCGGAATTTTCCATTTTTCATTTTCCTCCATGTTCAAGTCGTACGCACGCAAGAATGACTCACCACTTACAGAAGTGAAAGTCTTATTCGGCTGAAATTATATAGATCGGATTCTGCCCTGTCATCATATGATACTCTCCAAGCTTTCTTGACCTTGCAATATTCATCTGAATGATCTCAGGTTCGTTCAGAATTCCTTCCTTTATACAGGCAGTCACTTCACTGAGTGTTTCCATCGATATCGCATTGATCACAATTCTGACCTTCGGATTCTTTTCCTTCACACGCACAAGGATCTCTTTCAGATTCCCGGAGCTTCCCCCGATAAATACATGCGTCGGAGCAGGCAGTCCGGAAAGTGAATCCGGTGCTGTTCCCCGAATCACGTGAATGTTGTCCGCACGAAATCTCACTTTATTCTTTTCGATCAGATCTGCAGCATCTTCTCTTTTTTCAATAGCATAGACTTGTATCTTCTCACCGCTTAACGCAGCTTCGATCGATACAGAGCCTGTTCCTGCACCGATATCATAGACGACTGCGTCCTTTGTAAGTGCAAGCTTCGCGACACTGACTGCACGTACTTCATCCTTTGTCATAGGCACACCACCGGCGCCTGCCATTCGTATAAATGCCTCATCCGGATAATGTGAGCCGGTCTTTTCGTTCACCTTCGGATTCACGATCAGGACAGTCGACAGCTCCCCGATATCCTCCGGGCACAGTTCTTCCCCTTTTTTCACAACAATGTTCTGATCCGGATAAGACAGTCGATTGCCGATATGACAGATCACATCATCAAATCCGTATGTCTTCAGCTTCTCGCAGAGCACTTCCCCGCTGTTTCTTCCAAGCAGAAGGAATGTCTTCTCATGATGATCGATCGTGAAAACAATATTCTGATCTCTTCCATGAATACTGCGAAGTGCAGCATCTTCCCACGACACGCCGACCTTTGCCGCAAGGTAAACGACAGATGCGATTCCCGGAATACAGTTTACCTGAATTCCCTCCTCACGCATCAGCTCCATCATCTTCTTTGCACCACTGTAGAATCCCAGATCGCCGGACATCGCGATCGCCCATGTGCGATACTCCGGATGCGATCTGACGATCTCAATGATCTCTTTTGCACGATACTCTTCAAAAAAACACGGCTTTCTTTCCTCTGACTTCATGCTGTTCAAAGTTTTCAGCCCGTCAGGTGTATCAAATATTCGAAGCATTCTGGAAGCTCCGATCACTGCATCTGCATTCCTGATCACCTGCTGTGCTTCCACAGTCAATGTATCGCATGTTCCCATACCGATTCCAACGATTGAAATACGGGGTATGTTCTTCTCCCCAAAACCGGCTTGCTCATTCGTCATGCTTTCTTCTCTCTTCATTTCAGACATTTCGATATCCTCTTGGCGTCACCATTTTGCGACTAATTTCCATCGTCTGTTCATTTCCGATATACACAGTCGTGAACATGTCAACTTTTTTATTTCTAAGTTCTGCGAGAGTCGTGATCTCACTACATTCCCCGTCACGTCCGATATTCTTCACATATCCACAGACTGTTTCCGGGGACTTGTATTTCAGCGCGATGTCACATGCTTTCATCAAATAATCTGCACGTTTTCTGCTGGACGGATTATAGATACAGATCACAAAGTCAGCCATCGCTGCCGCCTCTATTCTTCGTTCGATCTTCTCCCACGGAGTAAGCAGATCACTCAGACTGATCACAGCAAAATCATGCATGAGCGGAGCGCCGAGCACAGCCGCTCCTGCAGAAGCTGCCGTGATGCCCGGGATGATCTTCAGTTCAACAGCCGGGTAATCTCTTCCCACTTCATACATCAGTCCCGCCATACCGTAGACTCCGGAGTCTCCGCTGCATACCATCGACACAGTGAAGCCTTTCTGCGCTTCCTCAAAAGCCAGCCGGCATCTTTCTACTTCTCTCTTCATCGGTGTCGTGAGCATCTTCTTATCCCCGAAGCGGTCTTTCAGCAGATCTACATAGACGGTGTAACCTACGATCACATCACTTTCTTCCAAAGCGCTTTCGGCACCTTTTGTCATCTGTTTTTCCTCACCCGGACCAATTCCAATTACATATATCTTTCCAATCTGTTTCTTTTCCTGCATGAATACATATCCCTTCTGAATGCTCTGAAATTACGATTTCTCACTCTCTGCCTTTCGATATCCGGTCGAAAAATCCGGATGATACAGATCAGACCTGCGATACTCTGTGTCCAGAATATTTCCTACGATAATAAGCGCTGTTTTTGTAATATGATGCTCTCTGGCAGTCTCTTCAAGCGTTCCCACTGTACAGCGAAATACTTCCTCTTCCGGCCACGTTGCCTTATATACGATCGCCGCAGGAGTATCCGCAGTGTATCCGCCCTCGATGAGTTCTCCGGTCATTTCCGCCAAAAGTCCCGTGCTTAAGAAGAGCACCATTGTCGCACCATGCGACGCATAGTCTCTCACCGACTGTCCCTCCGGCACCGGTGTTCTGCCCGCCATTCTTGTAATAATAACAGACTGGGACACATCCGGCAATGTATACTCTGCCTTAAGCGCTGCTGCCGCCCCGCTGAATGCACTGACACCGGGACAGACTTCATATGCGATCCCCTCTTTGTCAAGCCAGTCCATCTGCTCTTTGATCGCACCGTAGATCGACGGATCTCCTGTGTGGAGGCGCACCGTCTTCTTTCCTCTTTTTTCAGCTTCTGTCATCACCTGAATGACTTCTTCCAGTGTCATATAAGCACTGTTGTGGATCTCACAATCTGTTTTACAATTGTCAAGTAATTCCGGATTGACAAGAGAGCCTGCATAGATCACAACATCCGCTTCTCTCAAAAGCTTCTGTCCTCTTACCGTGATCAGATCCCCGGCTCCCGGTCCGGCTCCGACAAACCAAACCATCTTCTTTCCTCCTGCTCATCTATTTATCAATTCTGCATATATTCTAACAACCTGTCTGCATCCTTCGTTTTCCCAAGAATCCCCATCTCTTTCGAGAAGACGATCGCACCGATCAGAAGCGTTTCTCCTGCGCGATACGTAAGATGCTCCTCGATCCGCTCCATGATCGTCGCCATGACAGACTCTAACAGTCCCTCCTCTTTCAGGACCTCAAGTGCATCCACCGTCGTCACACACTGCATCAGTCTCTCTGATACTTCTCTTCGCGCTCCTGCCATTGCGGCATGTGCGGCAAGGATCTCCATTCTTCCATCCGCCTGCTTCGAGTGTGTATTCATAATGCCCGCCGCGATCTTCACGAGCTTCCCGATGTGTCCGACAAGAAGAATTCCTTTCATTCCGAGCCTTACCGCATCATCGATGACCTCGCCGATATAGTTGCTGCATTTCACCGTCTTCTCTTCCGTGTATCCGATCGATTCGCGGAGAAAATCAACGCCATAATTTCCGGGCACGACAAAACAGTAATCATATCCCTGTTCTCTCTTCATCTTCATGTCCAGAAAGATCGTATCCGTCAGCGCCTTCTCACTCATCGGCTCTACGATCCCGCTTGTTCCAAGCACAGAGATTCCGCCTTCAATTCCAAGTCTTGGATTAAATGTTTTCGATGCAAGTGTCTCCCCCTCCGGTATCCAGATGACGATCTCGACAGGAAGATCATCCGCAAATCCTGACGCTTTTAATTCTTCCCATACCGCGCCGCAGATCATCTGCCTTGGGACAACATTAATCGCCGGCTCTCCGATCCTCTGTTCCAGCCCTTTTTTCGTGACACGCCCGATCCCTCTGCCTGCTTTCAATACGATATTCGGACACTCCGTAATTCCCCATGGTTCCTCCGAAGACCGGTCTTTCGATGAACCAGAGATCACTCCGCAAACATCGGGCAATGGATCTGATTCCCCATTTACTGAAGGCATTGAAACGAACGCATACACAGGCGTTCCGTTTGTGACATCCGGGTCATCACCGCTGTCCTTCCTGATCGCACAGTATACTGCATGTTCTGTTTTGACACTACCCTGCACTTCCAAATATAACTTCACTCCGGACGGTGTGACCAGAGAGACTTCCTTTATTTCTTCTCCTGTAAACAGCATATGCGCAGCCGCCTTTGCCGCAGCCGCCGCGCAGCTTCCGGTTGTGTAGCCTGTCCGGAGCTGTTTCTGAGCTTTCCATATATATTGCGTGTGATTGTGGCTGTTCCTGTCATCTCCCGCTTCCCGCACTTCCGCAGATTTCTGCTGTGTCGCGCTTTTCTGCGACTTTGCAGATGTCTGCTGTTTCACATTTTTTTGCTGTTTCACAAGTTCCTGCAGCTTCGCACATACTTCTCCGACACTTTCCCCTTCTTCTGCCGGTCTTCCTATGACGATGAGTGTCACATCACAGGCGCGGGCTGCTTCCAGCTTTTCATAGAATCCTCCTGTTTTGCCGGATTCTTTTGTCACAAAATACGATGCATCTACCGACTTTAACATCGCAGTATTCATTTCCTTTGAAAAAGGTCCCTGCATCGCGATCAGATGCTTTCCTTCAAATCCAAGCGCGATCGATTTTTCTACAGATTCTTTCACCGACAGCACTCTAGCGTAACAGCGCTCTTTGTAATCTGTCAGCTTCGTGTATTCCTGGAGTTCCTTACTTCCCGTTGAGATCAGAATATTTCCGCTCGTGCCTTCAAGATACGACACAGCTTCCGGGATCGAAGATACGATCTTCATATGTTCTGACATCTCCCCGGATACATCGAAGCTTCGAAGACAGCGTATATATTCTGTCCCGCACTTTTTACATGCAGACTGAATATTTTCTGTGACTACTTCTGCAAATGGATGTGTGGCATCAACAACAACATCGATCTGCTTCTCCACGAGAAATGCTTCCATCTCTTCTACATTCATTCTTCCACACATCACATGAACATATTTACAAGCTTCCAGGAGCGTGCTTCCATATTCCGTCGCGACACTCACATAGCTTTCTATCTGATGCTCATCGAGCCATTCTGCAATTTTCCGTCCTTCGGTTGTCCCTGCAAAAACCAATACCTTCATTCTCTATACACATCCAATCGCAACTGTCATTTTGTGAAGACATTTCTTTTCCTGAATAAGAGCTCCGCTCCCGTGATCCATGAGATACTTTCGAACCGCACGCTCACATACATTGTCGATGCCTGTAACCTGCTTCACGAAAGAAGAGGAACTGCTCACTTCACCGGTCTCCTTCAACTGTCCGGAACTATACGTAATAAACGGTACATGCAATTCCTCACAGTATGCACAGAGTCCGGGCTCATTTGCCTTGAGATCAATGCTGACGACGACCCCGATCTGTCGCTCGCTGAATCCACATTCGTTCAGACATTCCCGTACGCTGGACCGGATCTCTTCACAGGAGATATCTTTCCTGCAGCCGATACCGAACACCAGCTTCCCGGCAGCAAGATGCAGACAACAGATCTTGCCTTCTTCCAATACTCCAATCTCTTTTCGATTGCGCGAAACGACGACTCCATATTCATACTGACGAAATTCCTCTAATGTTCTGCACAGTACAGTGTCTCTGTTTTCCACATCAGTGAATCTGATTTCCTGTTCTGATTCCGGTTCGATCCAGATTCCGATCTTATGACCAGATAATACCGCCGCGGAGATTTCCTTCGCCTTATCCCTGTCTGTGATCACAAGGTGATTGCGGACTGCAAATACATCGACTGCAAATTTCTCCCGCACATCTGTCGCTGTTGTGATCACCGGTATCGCTCCGATACTGTCACCGATCGCTCTGGCAAGAGAGACACCGCCTCCCACATGTCCGGACAACAGCGGAATAATGAACTGCCCTTTCTCATCCATCACAAGAACCGCCGCATCATTGTATTTATCATTCACACAATGCGCAGTCATACGGACCGCAATTCCTGCCGCACAGACAAAGAGGAAGTCGCTCCTTCCCCATTCTTCAGAAATCCATGCTCTCACATCCACAGGAAGTGCAGATATTCCATCCTCCACATATTTCTCCGGTACAAAGATGCTGCAGCGAGAAAATAGATCCTGCTTTTTCAGCCTCCTGCACAACCTAGCACCTTCTTTTGTATAGCTGATCATCATCAACGGTCTTCTCATATCAGGTATCTCCAAAATCTGTTTTCGCCCTTCCGAAAAATTTACATACATATTTATTCTACACTCATTGCCTCATATCCTCAACCTTTTTATATTCAATTCACCACCCCATTTTGTTGACAAATCAACATTCTGTTGCTATATTTGAATGATGCGGGGACTGTTTCTTTCGCGGAAATTTCCTGCAAATACCAGTTATTGATAAGGAGACACAAATGTTTTTATTGAAGAAAATATACTGCCGTTCTTTCCAGACGGTACTGAAAATCGCAATACCATTTTTACCATATCGAAATCCAAAAACACTGAAAAGTGTTCGAGATATTCAGGATCTGTTAGAGAGAAAAAAATGTTCCGACATCCTGATCCTCACGGATGCCGGAATCAAAAAGCTCGGACTGACAAAGCGTCTGGAATCTGCACTCAAAGATGCCGCTTCTGATCGCGATCCCGACGACAGCCGGAACCGGAAGTGAGACAACACTCGCCTGTGTGATCGTTGACTCAGAGACACGTCATAAATATGTGATCAACGATTTCCCTCTGATCCCGCGCTACGCCGTGCTGGACCCGAAAGTGACCTTAAGTCTTCCTCCATTTATCACTGCGACGACCGGTATGGATGCGCTCACACACGCTGTGGAAGCCTACATCGGAAACTCCACGACAGTTGCGACGAAAAAAGAAGCTTTGATGGCAGTCTCTCTCATTTTCCAGAATCTGGAGACAGCTTATGTGGATGGAAGCAATATCGAGGCAAGACGAAACATGTTAAAGGCTTCCTATTATGCAGGCTGTGCGTTCACAAAATCTTATGTTGGATATGTACATGCCGTTGCGCACTCTCTGGGAGGGGAATATAATGTTCCTCATGGACTTGCAAATGCCATTCTGCTCCCATTTGTACTGGAGGCTTACGGCGAGAACATTCATAAGAAGCTCGCAAAGCTTGCCATCGCTGCCGGACTCGCTGATAAGAATACACCGGCAGAGGATGCCGCAAAATCATTCATCGAAGCGATCAAAAATATGAAGAAAAAATTCCGGATCGGTGATACGATTCCGGCGATCAAAGAGGAAGATATCCCGAAACTTGCACACTACGCAGATAAAGAGGCCAATCCTCTTTATCCGGTTCCTGTACTGATGGATGCAAATGAACTGGAAAAATTCTATTATCTGTTGTTGGAAGATCACGAATAGAACGATAATAAAAAAACGGAGGATTCCATGAACGAGAACGAAATCAGATTATTAGTAGAAAAACAACGCGATTATTTTAGAACCGGCGCAACGTTAAATGCCTCGTTTCGCATCAATGCACTGAAAAGGCTCAGAGACTGCATTCAGAAAAACGAAGTAGAAATTACAGACGCACTCCGAAAAGATCTCGGAAAAAGCGCTCACGAGAGTTATATGTGCGAGATCGGCATGACACTCAGTGAGATCACCTATATGATCAGACACATCCGTTCCTTTTCAAGAGAACGGCGTGTTCGCACGCCGCTTGCACAATTTCATTCAAGAAGCTTCGTTAAGCCATCTCCGTACGGAGTCGTTCTGATCATGAGCCCATGGAACTATCCGTTCATGCTCTCACTCGAGCCGCTTGTAGATGCATTGGCAGCCGGAAATACAGCGATCATCAAGCCGAGCGCCTACTCCCCTGCCACAAGTGCAGTCATCTCGAAAATCATTGAAGAGTGCTTTATCGAGGAACATGTCGCGACTGTGACCGGTGGCCGAAGCGAGAACACCGCTCTTTTAAATCAGCATTTTGATTATATCTTCTTTACCGGAAGTCAGTCTGTAGGAAAGATCGTCATGGAAAAAGCTGCTTCTCATTTAACACCAGTCACGCTGGAGCTTGGCGGGAAAAGCCCGTGCATCGTAGATGAGACAGCGAATCTGAAACTTGCCGCGAAACGCATCGTGTTCGGCAAATACTTAAACTGCGGTCAGACATGTGTCGCCCCAGACTACATCTACTGTGACAGCAGGGTCAGAGATGAACTGGTCGAAGAGATCAAAAAGCAGATTCGAAGACAATATGGCAAGCAGCCGTTAAAGAACAAGAAATACGGAAAGATCATCAATGAGAAACATTTTGATCGAATCAACGGACTGATCGACCAAGCAAAAGTTGTCTGTGGTGGAAATTCCGATGCAGATACCTATAAGATCGAGCCAACCGTGATGACGGATGTCACATTCCAGGATGCCGTGATGCAGGAAGAGATCTTCGGCCCTGTCATGCCGATCCTTACTTACGATTCCATCGATGAGGCGATCGTAAAGATCAACTCTATGGCACATCCGCTCGCACTGTATCTCTTCAGCTCCAGCAAAGAGAATCAGGAAAAGGTGACTTCCAGGTGCGGATTCGGAGGCGGATGTATCAATGACACGATCATTCATCTCGCCACTTCAGAAATGTGCTTCGGCGGATTCGGAGAAAGCGGTATGGGCTCTTATCACGGAAAAGAAGGTTTCCGTACATTCTCACACTACAAGAGCATCGTAGACAAAAAAACATGGCTGGATCTCCCAATGAGATACCAGCCATACCGAAAGATCAACGATAAGCTGATCCGGTTTTTCATGAAGTAGCTTTGTCGTAATGACCTTTGCGAGATCATGGAATATCCGATAAATGAAAACAAAAGAGATATATCAGCACATTGGCTGAAACATCTCTTTTGTTTTGCTCTCGCCAGAATCATTCTGACTCTCAATCCTTCATATTCTTTCCAATTATTTTGCTTTGATTCCATTCGTAACATAGTCATTCCACGCCTGACTCAATTTCTCCACATGCGATCTTCTCGCCTGCATCCCCGGACGGCTGAGATCTGAAGTCATCGCTCTGGCTGTGAATGATCACGGATTTTCCTATGATCTCGCCGATCGTAAAACGCTCATCATAAAATGCAGTCCATGCATACCCATCATTGCTGAGGAGCGGCGGCAGATCACCTGCATGGTACGGATGTGGCATATTCTCTGGATTATAATGCATCCCGACATGATCAAATGCGTGGGAGCAATCCCCCTTTTCATGGATGTGCATCGCGAAAAAATCACTTCTCATTCTGCTTCTTCGATCCGGAAGACCGGACACTTCTGCACAGACAAGTACTCCCTCATATGGAGTACGAAAAAACCGAACGCTTCCCTCTAATTGAGGATACTGTCGGTTTCCCTTTATGACAGCAATCGCATCCGGTTTATTTCTTCTTATTATTCTTGTTAACACTTCTGATGAAATCATGATCCACCTCTGAATCCCATTCAGTTCAGTGTATGAAGATCATGCCCATTGTGTTCTTATATATGGGATTTTACAATCCATTTCATTTTCCCCAGTCAGTATACCTAACCAATTCCGCCCAGAATGATTCCGAGGATCAACACAAGGAAACAAAGCGGGCAGAATACATATTTGCTGATCGGATAGAACACACTTGTAAATGTCCTTTCCCGACCAAGATTCACCTGTTTCTCCACATACTCTTTTCCGCCGACCCAGAAGAACATGATCGCCGCAAGTCCTGCTCCAAGCGGACAAATATAGATTGACAGAACGTCCATCCAGCCGGATACGATTCCCTGTATGCACACAGAAACTACTGCACTGAAGATTCCGATCAAAGCACACGCTTTCACTCTTCCGAGTCCAAACTTCTCCTGTACTGTTGCAATCGGAGCTTCGTAAAGGTTGATCAGCGAAGAGATTCCGGCAAATAATACTGCAACAAAGAATACGATCGCAACGATACTTCCTCCCGGCATTGACTTAAATAAGTTTGGAAGGAAGATGAACAAAAGTCCCGGTCCTCCCTGGTTCAGCTGGCTTCCTGTCGTAGCCATTGCAGGAATGATCACCAGCGCCGCAAGCATTGCAGCAATTGTGTCAAATAAAGCAACTCTTCCCGCAGATGCCGGGATATTCTCCTTCTCTGACAGATAAGAGCCATAGATCAGTGTTCCATTTCCGGCAATCGAGAGCGAGAAAAATGCCTGACCGAGTGCATAGATCCACGTAAACGGATCTGAGAGTATTGCCGGATCAACTCTGAAAATATACCGGTAGCCATCGGATGCTCCCGGCTGGAAGAACACATAAATGCCAAGTATCACAAACAAAACGAAAAACACCGGCATCAACACCTTATTTGCTTTCTCAATTCCGCTTCCAACGCCCAGCATCAAAATGACAATTCCGATTGCAAGTGCCGCAAGCAGCCATCCGTTATTTCCGAATGCAGATGCCATCCCTCCAAACGCAGCTCCAAATTCATCCACATCATTTCCCGCAAGTGTGGATCCCGTAAATGTTCCAACCGCATATTTCAGGATCCATCCGAGAACGACGGTATATCCGATCGCCATGGCAAGCGATCCAAGCACCGGAATCAGACCAATCGCCTCGCCAGCTTTTTTCATGCCTCTTCGTTCACACACCGCACCAAATGCACCGATCGGGCCGGATCTTGTCGCACGGCCAAAGCTCATCTCACCGATGATCCCTGTCGATCCGATCAGAACAACAAAGATCAGATACGGAATCAGAAACGATCCTCCTCCGTACAAAGAAACTCTTGTGGGGAACATCCAGATATTTCCCATTCCGACCGCAGAGCCAATGCACGCCAGAATAACTCCCCATTTTGAATTAAACGACTCTCTCTTTTTCATTCCCTATACCTTTCTAATCGATAAAATATTCTTCCCATAATATAGTATAGAATTATTATACATGAAAGTGTTCCGAACAACAATCGAAAAAGGTCTGACAGCATGTGTCAAACCTTCTATTCTACGTTCCGGGCAACCCAGTTTCTTGTATATTCGATAAATTTCTGACACGCTTTGGAGCAGCTTTTGAGGGAATTCGTTCCAATACTGATTGTACGCTTCTGGGGTTCATCAAATTCCAGGCAGTACACATCATATGGAACGTCCTGAAGCAGCAGCTCCGGCATGATACAGTATCCCAGGTTCTTACTCACCATTGCCATCGCAGCAAAATCATTATCCATCCGGAATACGGAATTCGGTTCCAACCCATGACTGAGAAAAATCTCATCGATTCCCGTATGGCTGTCATACTTCATTGCAATATATGGATAGTCCCCCAGCTTTTCAACAGGAAATGTTTCTTCCGATGCCAAAGGATGTTCCGGTGGAATGACTGCCATCAGGTTTTCCTCCATTAAAGGAATGGTTTCAATCTTTGGATTCACTTTTGTCCAGAAGAATCCGCAGTCCACTTCCCCTTTCATCACTCTTCGCTCCGCCTCCAGGTTATCCTCCTCCGAAATCAGTTCCAGATTGATTCCCGGATAATCGTCTTTAAAGTCCCGCAGAATGCCTGGCATCCAGTGAATGGAAATACTGTCAAAAATCTGCACCCGCACACTTCCCTTTTCCAAACCATTTAATTCGTCTATTTTCTGTTTGAATTGAGACTCCCATTTCGCCAGTTCCTTAATCTGTGGAAGCAGTGCTTTCCCTTCCGGACTTAACTTCACACCTGCACGCTCTCTGATAAAAAGTGCCAGTCCAACCTCTTCTTCCATTGCTCCGATAATATAACTGACCCCAGCCTGAGTATATCCAAGCACATCAGCTGCTTTTCGGAAACTTCCAAGACGTGCTACCGTCAGAAACACCTCTGCATTCATCTTTTCCATAGATCAACCTCCGTAAAATCTATCGATGCTTTGTCTGTTTTTAATATATTACAAAAACTTATATGGGTCAATTGTTTATGATAAGTTATTCTTTTCACAGTGTTAATTTTTTATCGTTTTACATTTATCAATCTTTGTTATATTATTAACGTGTAAAGAAAATCAACAAAAAAGCAAACACAAAACAGATAGGAGAATGAATTATGGTAGCAACAGTTTTATCAATGGCAGTAGTAGTAGCACTTTCAGTAATGGGACTTGGATTTTTCGGATCTGTAGCTTTTTATGAACTTCGTTCAAAATAATTTTTAAAATAGATACAGAGAAAAGAGCCAGGAGGACGTGTTCGGTGTCCCACTCACGGAGTGGGCCGATGTACATGTTCTTTTTTTTTGCAAAATTATCTAAAATAGATTGCGCTTCACGCGCAATCTCCGCGCGCGAACGGGCTGCAATGCATCACCTTCCATTCCGCGAGCTGCGCATCGTCACACGTAGTGTGTTTTATGTAACAGGGAGATTCCAGAGGAATTTCCTGTTACATAAAAAGAGGATGCCACCGGCATCCCCTTACTGTCATATTTCTATGAATTCAGATCTTCTGTGATTGATTTCAGATTCAGGAAGTTTGTAAGATAATCTTTTGTTCCTGATTTTGCGTCTGTACCTGACATATTAAATCCACCAAATGGATGCTGCAGTACAACAGCCGCTGTACATTTACGGTTAAAGTAAAGATTTCCGACATTGAATTCAATCTTGGCTCTCTGAATATTCTTTCTTGTCTCGCTGTAAACAGATCCTGTCAGTCCGTACTCTGTATTGTTTGCGATCTCAAGAGCCTCATCAAAAGATTCCACCTTAACGATTGCAAGCACTGGTCCAAAGATCTCCTCATTTGCAATTCTAGCTGTCTTTGGAACATCACGGATAACTGTTGGATCAAGATAATATCCAACCTCATCACTGTATGTACCGCCAAATACGATATTTCCTTCCTCACGTCCGATCTCGATGTAGCTTGAAATCTTATCGAACGCAGCCTGGTTCACAACCGGTCCCATAGCCTTGTTGTCTCTTCCTGCTCCCTGATCTGCTTTCAGCTCAGCCGCACATTTCACAACTTCCTCGACAAATTCATCATAGACATCACTCATAACGAGTGCTCTTGAACATGCAGAACATTTCTGTCCCTGGAATGTGAATGCAGAGCTTGCCACACCTGCTGCTGCCTTCTTGATATCAGCGGAAGAATCAACGATGATCGCATTCTTTCCACCCATCTCAGCGACAACTCTCTTCAGCCATTTCTGACCTTTTGAAATCTTAGCTGCGTGCTCATTGATACGGCATCCAACTGCTTTTGATCCTGTAAAGTTGATAAATCTTGTAAGCGGATGCTCTACGATCGAATCACCGATATCTGATCCGGCACCCGGGATGTAGTTGAATGTTCCTGCAGGAAATCCTGCCTTTTCAAGAAGTTCCATGAACTTATAACATACGATCGGTGTGTCAGAAGATGGTTTACATACAAATGTATTTCCTGAAACAAGTGCTGATGAACACATACCACCCATGATTGAGAATGGGAAGTTCCACGGCGGAACGATCGCTCCGACACCGATCGGAATGTATACGCACTTTGTGTCTTCCTCTGTAGGAACAAGATCCATTCCTTTGTCAAGTTCTAACATGTTGAGCGCATATGAGTTAAAGAAGTCAAGTGCTTCGCAGAGCTCTCCGTCTGCTTCTCCCCAGTTCTTTCCACTCTCAAGCACGTTCCATGCATCGAGATAATAACGGTTCTCAATTGTGAGAGCTGCAAGTCTTCTCACACAGCGAACTCTTTCCTCAACCGGTGTAAGGCTCCACTCTTTGAATGCCTCATTTGCTGTCTCGATTGCCTTGTTTGCAAGCTCTTCACTACAAGAACTTACGTAACCAAGTACTTCTTTATCTGCCGGTGAAATAGAAACGATCTTCTTCTCTGTCTCGATCTTTTCACCGCCGATGATCAACGGATATGTCTTTCCTTTTTCTGCGTCAACCAATTTAAATGCTTCTTCGATTTTTTTCCTGTTTTCTTCCAACGAAAAGTCAAGTTCTACGGCGTTTTTAAATCCTTTTAACATCTAAATGATTCCTCCTTCTTTTAGCATTTTATCACAGTAAAGTCATTGTAGCATTTCCATTCAAATCCGTCAATTATTATGTATAAAAAATCAATTTTTTCTTCAAAAATTATATTTTATGCATAATCGCATTTCAAATCCTGCATTTCGTTAAAAAAATAGCGTTTTATACCCTGTATGTTTCAATCATAATAAGTGGCATAAGATGCTTACGCAAAAAGGCGTTCCATCTCAATGAGATGGGCACGCCTTCCTGAACTTATAATAGAGTGAATATACTCCTGTTATTTTTTCCCTTAGCAGTAGCGCCCTCTTGTCGGATTATAATCTCTCTCAACTGCCGCTATTTTGACAATTTCGATCTCCTTTTCTTCCGCTATCTGCCAGATCTTTTCCAGATCCTCTTCCTCCACCATGAGCGACACTCCGCAGCAGACGCTCGCACTCCTTGGAGTCGGCGAGATCGCTGCCTTCAGCCCGTTCTTTTTCAGTTCTCGGTACAGCCGCATCGCATTGTCATGATTTGGAAATAATACATAATTTTGAATCTTTGACATCGTATTAGCCCATCATCTCGATGAATGCACTGATTCTTGTACGAAGCTGCTCTGCATCGCTGTCTGTATAATCAGTCTCAATTCCAAGATATGGAATGCCTGCTTCATGTACAGCTCTCTCGATGAAATACTTCTCTGTCTGGAAGCATCCACAGAATTTCAGGTTCACATCGATGATACCGTCAACATCATACTCTTTTGCAAGACGGAGAATATCGTCGATACGTGCTGTATTCGGAGTAAAGCATGCACAGTTGATACCCATATATCTCTCAGCAAGTGCATTGATCTGACCTTCCATTGTATCCTGAGTCTCGTCAACAAGTCTCTCGAAATAACGTGTTCCTGTACATGTCTCTTCACAGACAACTGCACCGCCGCTTGTCTCGATGATATTATGAAGCTTCCAGTTTGGAATTGCCATCGGTGTACCTGTGATGAGGATTCTCTTTGTTCCTTCTGCAAATACACTCACGCCGTCTTCGATTCTCTTCTCGAGTTCATCGCAGAGCTTGTTTGTCATTGTGGCAAAACGAACCGGATCATCATAGTATGCAATCTGTGAGATTACAAGTGTATCGGTTCCGCTGATCGGGATATTTTTGCTCTTGCGGCAGTTATACAGTCTCTGAAGTGCTTTTCTCTTGTTGTTTACGATCTCAATACTTGCTGCGAGATTGTCAAATGTCACTTTATTTCCTGTCTGTTCTTCTACAACATCTTTCAAGATCCTGATCTCATCAGCCCATGCATCGATATTCTTACGACGCTTCATCTGAGGAAGTTCCATTACGTGAACAGGTACATCTTCTGCAAGGATCTCCCATGCTTTTTTCTTTCCGTCACATGTTGTCTCGCCAATATACATATCAGCGATTCTGAAGAACGGACATGTGCGTCCGAGTCTTGCTCCTACAGATGCTTTGATCAGTGGACATGTATTTGTCGGGAGCACTTTCTCTCCATCCGGTACCCAGAACTGAGAACCGCCGCAAAGACCTGTAGCGATCGCTCCGCCTGCAATGATCACTTCATCCGGCACATAGGCACAGAAAGTACCAAATACTTTTCCGCCTTTCTCCTGATGTGCAATCAGCTCTGCCGGGCGAATACCATGAATGTCAGCGACTACCATATCATAATAATCCATGCACTCCGGACGGTTCTCCTGTGACAGGAACACATCGCCAACTGCCTGTGGAAGCACCTCGCAGAGCATATCATGCGCTTCCAGATTCATTCCGAGACTCTCCCACATCTTACGATTGTTATCCATTTTTTGTTTCCTCCTCTTTCGTATCACATACTTTTTCTTCTGTCAGAAACATCAAATACTTCGACCCTGTTTCTGATATCTGCTACTATCAGAATACCATTTTCCCCCTGTGTCACACAATCAATCTGGCCGCTTTTCCTATTCATATCTTCTATAAATCAAACCATCTTATAGACAGTATCTATGCACCTGTCAATCTCCTCTTTCGTATTCTCAGCACTGAATGAAAAGCGTACTGTTCCCGCCGGGAAGGTGCCAAGCGACTGATGGGCGATCGGCGCACAGTGGAGTCCGACACGAGTCATTACACCGCATGTCTGCTCCAGTTCAAACGCTGCCATGGCATTGTCGATCGTCTGAAAATCAAGCGACACAACAGCAACCCGGTTCTTAAGATCTGTCCGGCCTATGACCTTTACTTCCGGAATCTGTTTGATTTTTTCAAGGAAATATGCGGTCAGTTCCATTTTCTTTCTGTGAATCGTCTCAATCCCCGTTTCCTCGATATAGGAAAGTGCCGCGTGAAGCCCGATGATCCCCGGAAGATTCATCGTCCCACTCTCGTATTTATCCGGAAGATCCGACGGCATCTCAAGCATGTCCGAATGGCTTCCCGTTCCTCCTGCGAGCAGCGGCATCATCTGCCTGTCCAGTCGCTCAGAGATGATAAATCCGCCGATCCCCTGCGGTCCGAGCAGTCCCTTGTGTCCGGTAAATGCAAGGAAATCGATCCCGTATTTTTCGATATCAATCTCCAGCGTCCCCGCTGTCTGGGCAGTGTCAACCGCAAAGATCAGCTGATGTCTTCTGCATATCTCACCGATCTGCTCGATCGGCACAACCGTCCCACATACATTGGATGCATGGATCGCAAGGACTGCTTTCGTCCTCTCCTGTATCAATTCCTCGATATATGCAGGATCCAGATTCCCCTCATGATCAACCGGAATGATACTGTATGTAACTCCGTGCTGTTCCATCTGCGTGAGTGGTCTCATAACCGCATTGTGTTCCATGCCTGTCACAAGGATATGGTCTCCCGCACGCAGGAAGCCTTTCAGAAAATAGTTGATTGAATACGTCACACCCGGAGTAAACACGACTCCCTTCGAGTTCTTTGCATGAAACATCCTTGCAAGCTGCTCTCTTGTCTCCAGAACGATTCCTTCGATCTCGTAAGCGCCTTCATAATTCCCACGGTTGATATTAAACGCCCCGTTCTTCAAAAGCTCACTCATGCTCTCTGCCACACCGGGCGCCTTCGGCCACGATGTGCTTCCATTGTCAAAATATATTTTCTCCATTTCTTTTTCCTCTTCCAGTTCAAGTCGAACGCACGTAAGATCTTGCGCTCGATTCTTGTCAGCTTAAGCTGACATCTTCCAACTCAGATAAACAGATTATCCAGATTCAGAAAATGCCGGCTTCTGGTATCTCCAAAAGCCGGCATCTACAAGTCTTTACCACTCAAATTTCTTTTCGAAATATGCATTCAGATCTTCAATTTTGATTCTTTCCTGCTCCATCGTATCACGGTCACGAACGGTTACTGCGCCGTCTTCTTCTGACTCGAAATCATATGTCACACAGAATGGTGTTCCGATCTCATCCTGACGGCGATATCTCTTACCGATATTTCCGCGGTCATCATACTCACAGTTATATTTCTTTGAGAGCTGTTCATAAATCTTCAAAGCACCCTCATTTAACTTCTTGGAAAGAGGAAGGATACCGATCTTCACAGGTGCAAGTGCCGGATGGAAATGAAGGACTGTTCTCATGTCCGGTTTCTCTTCTGTTCCGATGTTCTCCTCATCATATGCACTGCAGAGGAATGCAAGTACCACACGGTCTGCTCCAAGTGACGGCTCAATAACGTATGGAACATATTTTTCCTTCTTCTCATCATCAAAATATGAGAGATCCTGTTTTGACACTTCGATATGTCTGGAAAGGTCATAATCTGTTCTGTCGGCAATTCCCCAAAGTTCTCCCCATCCAAACGGGAACAGGAATTCTACGTCTGTTGTAGCTTTACTATAGAATGAAAGTTCTTCCTGATCGTGGTCACGATATCTTACTTCGTCGTCTTTCAGACCGAGTGTATGTAACCAGTTCAGGCAGAATTCTTTCCAGTATGCGAACCATTCAAGGTCTGTACCTGGCTCGCAGAAGAACTCAAGCTCCATCTGCTCGAACTCTCTTGTACGGAATGTAAAGTTACCCGGTGTGATCTCATTACGGAATGATTTGCCGATCTGAGCGATACCGAACGGGATCTTCTTTCTTGATGTACGCTGTACATTCTTGAAGTTTACGAAAATACCCTGTGCTGTCTCAGGACGGAGGTAAACCGTATTCTTCGCATCCTCTGTAACACCCTGGAATGTCTTGAACATCAGGTTGAACTCACGGATCTCTGTAAAATTATGCTTTCCACATGTCGGGCATGGAATCTGGTGCTCCTCGATGAACTCCTGCATCTTCTCATGACTCCATCCATCAATGCTGTCACCGATATCGATACCATTCTCCTTCGCATAGTCTTCAATGATCTTATCTGCACGGAAACGCTCGTGACATTCTTTACAGTCCATAAGAGGATCACTGAATCCTCCCAGATGTCCGCTCGCAATCCATGTCTGTGGGTTCATAAGGATCGCACAGTCGACACCTACGTTGTACGGTGATTCCTGCACGAACTTCTGCCACCATGCTTTCTTCACGTTGTTCTTCAGTTCCACACCAAGGTTACCATAGTCCCATGTATTTGCAAGGCCGCCGTAAATCTCAGATCCCGGATAAACGAATCCTCTTGATTTTGCGAGTGCCACAATTTTGTCCATTGTCTTTTCTGCCATTGTTCTCTTTCCTTTCTTTTCTAACGTCATTAACAGATATTATATAGATTCTTTCTGCACATTTCAAGTCATCAGTTCCAATATTTCCAGCGACTTGAACTGTTTCTCCACATAGACATCCATATATCGCTGTACAACGAGATCCAGCTCCTTCATCACATTCTCAGACACTTTAAATGTATACAGCCGTTCTACCGGTGTTCCCTCTATATACTGAAGTGCATGCCAGGTCGAAGTATCGAGCACCATTCCGTCAAACACATCTCTGTCACATTCACTGCAGACTCTCCCGCCCTTTTTCACGGAAAAGACAGCGGGTCTTGTTTTGTCCCCGCAGTTCACACATGCAAACACATGCGGTGCCTCTCCATTGATACAGATTGTCTTCAGTTCAAAAATGCGCCGGATCAGACGATTGTCGATCGTGTCCTTCGTAAGAGCGCGGAATGTCTGATACAGAAGCTTCAGCATCCGCCTCTCATCTGTCGCCTCCCTGCAGTAATAATCTGCGATTTCCATAAAATAGAATCCGTAATATGCCCCTTCCACATCCGTCCGAAGCTCTGCAAAATAATTGGAAATAGAGGCCGACACCAGCGTGTATGATGTCCGCCCCTCATATACCGTAAACTCACCAAACGAAAACGGCATGATCATCCCTGCGAGCGCACTTCCCGGCCGTCTGGCTCCCCGTGCAAATACAGAGATCTTCCCGCGCTCTTTTGTAAGTATCACAACTCTCTTATCATATTCTCCAATCGGTGCCGATGAGATTACCATTCCCATCACAGTTACCTGATTCAATGCCAACTTCCCCTGTTCCGGACGCCTCCGTGTCGTCATATCTTCTCATCACATCAGCGCAGATCTGCATGCCTCTGTAATTCAGGTAATCCTCCACATTTCCAGTTGCCCAAAATTTATTCCAATACGTTTCTTCCATGCGATCACCTCATCCGTTTGTTATAGGATTAGGTTCTCCTGCATGCGGGGTATTTTATTCGTCTTCCCGATATCCAAAATTTTTCACAAGGAAATCACTGTCACGCCAGTCCTTCTTCACTTTGACCCAAAGCTTGAGATTTACTTTGCATTCCAGCAGTCTCTCGATCTCGTACCTTGCCGTACTTCCAATTTTTTTCAGCATATTTCCCTGTTTTCCGATGATGATGCCCTTGTGGGAATCTCTCTCGCAGATGATCGTCGCATCGATATGCATCACTTTCCCCTGCTTCTTCATCTGGTCGATCGCGACGGCGATTCCATGCGGGATCTCTTCATTCAATGCGTGAAGTGCTTTCTCACGGATCAGCTCTGCGACGATCTGTCTCTCCGGCTGATCTGTAATCGTATCCTCATCGTAAAACTGCGGTCCATACGGAAGATATTTCATCACAACTTTCAAAAGCTCATCTGTATTCGCTCCGCTTCTCGCCGAAACAGGCACGATCTCCATAAAATCATAGAGATCTTTGTAAGCCTGAATCGATGCCAGAATCTCTTCCGGCTTCACACTGTCGACTTTATTGATGACAAGGATGACCGGTGTCTTCACCTTTCCAAGCTGATCTGCGATATGCTTCTCACCAGCGCCGATAAAAGTAGTCGGTTCAACGAGCCAGAGCACGACATCCACCTCATTCAGTGTACGCTCCGCCACATTCACCATATATTCGCCAAGCTTGTTTTTCGCTTTGTGAATTCCCGGTGTGTCCACGAAGACGATCTGCCCCTCTTCGGTTGTAAGCACCGTCTGAATGCGGTTTCTCGTCGTCTGCGGCTTGTTAGAAGTAATCGCGATCTTCTGTCCGATGAGATAATTCATCAGCGTAGACTTTCCGACATTCGGACGTCCGATCAGCGTAACAAATCCTGATTTATAATCATTTCTCATATATTATCCCTCAAATCCGGTAATGGTACCAAACATTTCTTTTGCTTCTTCGATCTTATCTTCACTTCCGATGACACAGACCTGCTCCGCTTTCATCATCGCCTCAACGACTTCGGCAAGTCTTCGTATGTCTTCTTGCGTCGTCTCAAGCACCTGCTTTCGCTCTTCTCTGATCATCTCTTCAGTCACATGATTCATGTAGAGATTCATGGAACGGTCTCCCTTGAGCGCAGGTGTCATCGGCTGATCCAGATTGCTGATCGTTCCGATGATATATTTATTCATATCTGCATCGCTGACTGTGAAATTCTTCAGGTATTCAGAAACTCCTTCATATACATCCATAGTGCGTTTCAGGTTCGGATCTCTGTATGACACGAAATATCCTTCACCAATACGGTTAAAATTGCTCATGCAGCCGTATGCTCCGCCTTTGACACGGATGTTCTGCCACAGATATTCATATCCCATAATGACTTTCAGCACCTGAAGTGATCCATGATACTGTGCACCCTGTTCAATGAAATTGCCGCATCTTGCAACATACTGAACCTTCGATGCAGTCCTGAATCCTTCGTTCTTCTTCTCGCAGTGAATGATGCAGCGGCTCTCTCTGTTATCAGATGAATCTCCTTCCTCACGGAACAGGTCATCTGCAAAAGCCTTCATCTGCTCACGAAGAACGCTTAATCCTTCTCTCTCTGCCGTGTAGCTCACCATCATATTATCGGCTCTGAACAGCATCTTCGAAAGTGCCCGGAGATTTGCGATCAGCGACTCTTTCTCTTCCTCAAAATGCTTCTCAATATAGGATACTCTCTGATAATACTCGATTCCGCTTGTCATATCCTTAAGCTTCGCAGCCGGAGACGCATAAGACAATGCCCGGAGCGCCGCTGTCGTATGTCCGGATGACTGGAATCTCGTGAGCAGTCTCGATGACGTCATCGCAATGATCTCCTTCAGACGTTTCTCATCTCCGAGTTTCGACTTCGTGAGAATCTCCTTCATCATCGCGAACGCGACCGGAAGCTTCGCATACAATGCTTTCGCTTTGATTTCAAAAGTCGCTTTGAATTCTTTTTCTTTCACCTTTGTTACATCACTGTAAAGCTCCAGAGATGTCCCGATACCTCCGGTATGAACATTGATCTCATTAAACAGCGCACCGTATTCATAGTTTTCTGTATCAATGATACCAAGCACGCCCTGAAGGATTCCTACATAAGGAAGCAATTCTTCCGTCACACACGAAATATCAAACAACAGATCGACATATCCGATTCCATTCGTATCAATCTCATGGAAAACGACCGGGATATCTCCGATCTTCATCTCTTCATTATAGATCGGTGCGATCTCTCTCGAGATATCATCTTTCGACAATACAGGAATCTTTGCCATCGCCTCTTCATCGGATGGCTCAGACTGGTAGATCTCAAGCTCTTTTGTCTTTGTCACAAGCTGCTTGATTTCCTCTTTGCCAAGACTGTTTTTATAATCCTGCAGCTTCTCATGGAGTTCTTTATCCATACGTGCCGTTCTTCCCTTTTCCGGTTTTACGATCACGATTGCTCCATGCTGATTGTCAAGCAGATATTTGCGGATCAGATTCTCGAAATATCCTGTGTTCATCTGTGAACGCAGGAATTCGAATGTATCGAGTGCCTGAATGTGCATGAATGGTTCATTCTCATCATAAAGCCAGCTGTCCATGATCTGGAGTCCATACATGAGACCTTTGGGAAAACGGCCAAAATCCGCTTCGCGGTACTGGAATTCATGATAATTGATTCCCGCCTCCAAAGCCTTCTTATCGATCCCATTTTCAGCCATCTCAAGAAGAAGTGTCTCAATTACATTTACAAATTGTTCTTTCTGCTCTTCATTTGCATTTTTTGCTACGACCGAGAAGATCGGCTGATAGATTCCATTATCGTAGGAACCGTAGATATCCTTTCCAACGCCTGCCTCAAGAAGTGCTTTCTTAAGCGGTGCTCCCGGAGCAGAGAGAAGTGCATAGTCGAGGATTTCAAATGCCACATAAAGTTCTTTGTCAAGGCTTGTCCCAATCACTTTGCTGTAGGATAGATATGTGTTATCCTCCTCCGACTCGTCACTTGAGATGGAATATGGCATCACTTTCTCTTTTATCTCTTCAAACGGTTCCTGATATCGGATCTCCGAATCGATCTCCTGCGCGTCGAACTTACTCAAATACTCTCTGTCGATCCAGTCAAGCTTCTCTTCCATATCCATATCGCCATACAGATAGATATAACTGTTGGATGGATGATAGTATTTCTTATGAAATGCAAGAAACTGCTCATAGCTAAGCTCCGGGATCACTTCCGGGTCTCCGCCGGACTCATTCGCATACGATGTATCAGGGAAGAGTGTGTTCAGCACAACCCGATCGAGCACTCCTTCCGGAGAGGAGAATGCTCCTTTCATCTCA
>JAUNDE010000036.1 GCA_030526265.1 Eubacteriales bacterium
ACCGACTTATCTATTAGCATAAAAGATGCTTAGATGCAAGCAATTTTTTATAAATATCATTTCATTTCTTTGTTTATAAATATCAGTTCATTTCGAAAAAGTTTCTTGCGATACGCGGCAAAACAGAGTGCTTTTCAGCACCCCGTTTTACACTGATTACAGTAACGGCGCAATCGGTTTCAAAAGGATTCCGATCCATTTCAGATATGTTTTCCCGTTCCATATCGTTTCTTTTTCTACCCTGCGGCATTTTTCCAGCGTTTTCCGGAAATCAGCCTCGATCAATGTGATCACACCTCCCTCATACATCCAAACACCGCATTCAAAATGATGATAAAGACTCCGGTAATCCATATTGATCGTTCCCACAACAGCTTCTCTGTCATCACTTACCATCACTTTGGCATGAACAAATCCAGGTGTGTATTCATAGATTTTTACACCGGAATCCAACAATGACGCATAATGTCCTTTTGCCAGTGCATAAGGCATCGTTTTGTCTGCGATTCCTGGAAGGATCAGGGATACTTCCACTCCTCTTTCCGCCGCATATTTAATCGCATTCTCCAGTTCTCCATCCATGATCAGATATGGTGTCATAATATGAACATACGAAGTTGCACGATTTAAGATATCCATGTATACCTGCTCTCCCACCCGGTCGTCATCCAGCGGTCGGTCTCCGAATGGCATAACGAAGCCGCTTCCGGAAGGCGCACTCGCCTTACCCAAAGATAGATACTCGGAATACTGCGGTGTTTTCTCCATGATATTCCACATCTGCAGGAACATCAGTGTCAGACTGTCTACCGCGTCTCCTCGAAGCATCACAGCCACATCTTTCCAGTGTCCATGCTTTTCGATGCGATTTATGTACTCATCTGCCAGATTTACACCGCCGGTAAATCCGACTTTTCCGTCGATCACCATTATTTTCCGATGATCTCTGTAATTATAATGCGTAGATACCATTGGAATTGCCGGTGAAAATACCTTACACTGGATTCCAAGTTTATGCAGCTTCTTTGGGTAATTGCGCGGGAGCAATGTGAACTCACAGGTACCGTCATACATCATCCGTACCTCGACACCTTCCGAAGCTTTCTTTGCCAGTATCTCAAGTATTTTCCCCCACATGTGTCCTTCATCAACAATAAAAAACTCCAGAAAGATATAACGCTCTGCTTTCTCGAGCTGAACGATCATTTCCTCAAACACATCTTCACCAAGCGGATAATACATCACTTCTGTATTCTGATACACCGGATGACAGCCGCTTCTGGCTGCATACCTTACAAGTGAAGCTGCCCCCTTATTTTCCCCTTCAAGCTCTGAAAATGATTCCTCTGACTGAGGAATCATCTCCTTTGTCTCTAAGACAAGCTGTTGCGTACGTTCCTTCAGAACACGGTGCCCCAGATCACTCTTTGTAAACAGGTAAAAAAGTGCTCCAAAGACCGGAAGTACCGTAATAACGATCAGCCATGTAACCTTTGATGAGTTGTCGATTCTGCTGTTCAAAAGATACAAGATCATCACCGCTGAGAAAATATATGTTCCGCCAAATGCATGCGGCAGCAGATCCGCAAACCAGGAAAAAAGACTGAGCAAAAACAGAAATTGTATCACCAAAAACAGTAAGACCAGTCCTGTTCTGCTGAAAATTGCCCGAAACAGTCCTCTTTTTCCTTTTTTCAATAATTTAATTCCATCATTATCTGAACGTTCCATAACACATCTCCCATTCTCGTCAAAGACGTCCTATCGTTCCTCTCTGATCCATCTTGCCACATCAAGCGCATGGTAAGTGATGATCATATGTGCACCTGCGCGTTTAAAGGCTGTCATATTCTCCATCACAATTCTCTTCTCATCCAGCCATCCGTTTGCTGCAGCTGCTTTTACCATCGCATATTCTCCGCTTACATTATATACACAAAGCGGCATATTGGTGTGGAGAGAAGCATTTTTCAGTACATCAAGCAGAGTAAGTGCCGGTTTGATAATAAGAATATCGGCACCTTCATCGATGTCATCCTGAATATCACGCATTGCCTCTCTTCCATTGTGAAAATCCATCTGGTACGTTTTGCGGTCACCAAATCCCGGTGCAGAATGTGCCGCATCACGGAATGGACCATAGTAACCGGAAGCCATCTTTGCACTGTATGCCATGATCGGAGTATTGATATAGCCTGCTTCATCAAGCGCCTCTCTGATCGCAGATACATGTCCATCCATCATATCAGATGGCGCAACCATATCAGCGCCTGCCTTTGCACATGTCACTGCTGTCTTCGCAAGCAGTTCCAATGTCTCATCATTTATGATTTCCCCGTCTTTCACAAGCCCGCAGTGTCCGTGTGAAGTGTACTCGCAGAGACAGATGTCTGCGATCACGACAAGATCTTTGTTTACACTTTTCATATGACGGATCGCACTCTGGACAACGCCGTGTTCATTATATGCCTCAGAGCCGCATTCATCTTTGTGTTTCGGTATTCCAAACAGTAAAACAGCCCTGATTCCGGCCTCCCTGATACGATCCAGTTCTTCATCCATGCGGTCGATCGAATAATGATAGATCCCCGGCATAGAAGATATTTCTTCCTTAATATTTTCTCCTTCTACAATAAACATCGGATAAATCAGGTCAGACACCTGAATATTGGTCTCTCTCACCAGAGCCCGGATTCCCTCCGATGCACGCAGTCTTCTTCTTCTGATCATCTTTGTCCTCCATAACCCATTTTATATGATAATTTATGATCTGTCTTCATTCAATTCCTGCTGCCCGAATGTTTCCAGTATCAGTTCGATCATGGATGCGATAGTCGCCTCTTTTGCAACACTTCTGCTCATCCCATACTTTCCTGCTTCCTGTGCAGTCTGCTCTCCGATACAAATGGCAGTCAGTGATGAATCATCGATCTCAGGGTTCGCCTCTACGAATCCTCTCACCGTTGACTTGCTTGTAAATAATACACCGTCCAATGCATGACTGTCTACCAGCGCTTTCACCATATGCCCCATTCCTTCATGAAGACGGTACGTCGTCTCATATAACGGGATATCCCGGTAATGAAGTCCTGCATCCTCAAGCGGCGGCAGGAGTTCATCCGATCCTTCTCTCGCACGAAGAATCAGAATTTCACTGTCTTTTTCTGCATTTTCTGCAATCGCTTTTCCAAGCTCTTTTGCGCAAAATGTCTCCGGCACAATATCTGCAAAGAGGCCATGTGCGCAAAGCTCTTTTGCAGTAGCACTTCCAATGGCGGCAATCTTAATCTGTCCGGCGCTCCTTATGATCGTTCGAAGATCAAGCTTCAGCTCTTTCATACTCTCAAAGAAGATTCTCACTCCCGACGGACTTGTAAATACAAGCATGCGCTCGCCCTCTTTATATTCCCACAATGTATTTAACACATGATTTTCCCTGATCGCATCTGTACAGATCGCAGGAAGCTCGATCACCTGTGCGCCAAACCATCTCAACTGCTCCGCAAGACCTGATATTCTGTCTTCCGGTCTTGTGACGAGAAATGTTCTGCCCTGCAACGGACGATGCTGCACCCAGCCAAATTTCTCCCCGAGACTTGTCACTTCCCCGACTACAATGATCGCCGGTGCTTTGATCCCGGCTTCCTTTATCTTCTCGGGAAGATCTCCGAGCGAAGCAAACACACACTTCTGCCCGGCCGTCGTTCCATTCATGATCACGGCTGCCGGCATATCCTCAGGCATTCCCGCCGCGACAAGCCCGTCTCTGATCGACTCTGCCTGTGAGACTCCCATCAGAAAGATCAGCGTACCACCAGTTTTCACAAGCGACGGATAGTCGATTCGTGATATCCCGCCTTTTCTCGGATGCCCTGTAATAATATGAACAGAGGAAACGAAATCCCGATGCGTCACCGGAATCCCGGCATATGCAGGAACGGCGATCGCCGACGTAACACCCGGGACGATTTCATACGGAATCCCATTCTGAACAAGAAGCTCCAGTTCTTCTCCGCCCCGGCCAAACACGAATGGATCTCCGCCCTTTAAACGAAGCACTTCTTTGCCACACTGAGCTTCATTCAGCAATATCTGATTGATTTCTTCCTGCGAAACCGTATGGTTTCCTCCTCGTTTTCCAACATAGATCTGCTCTGTTTTCTCCGGAATCTTACAGATCACTTCCGGGCTCACTAGGGCATCATATACGACGACATCCGCTGATGTGAGCAGTTTCTGTGCCTTTATCGTCAAAAGCTGTGCATCGCCCGGTCCGGCTCCAACAATCCATACTTTTCCTGTTTTACTCATCGTCTTCTCCCTGGTCTGCCGACTCTTTTCTCATCTTCTCTGCGAGCTTCACACCGAGCAGCTCCGCATGCGAGGCATCTCCTTCGCATGTATCAACAAACCATGTTCCATCTTCTCTATAATACAATCCACAAAGAAGCAGTCGTCTCCCCGTGCATACGTTTCTGTTTTCATCTCTGCAATTGTCCGCATTGACAATCTGCGCATGCGCCGCAACCGGCGACGTGCACCCTCCATCCAGCGTCCGCACAAACGCGCGCTCCGCAATGGCTTCTGCCATCGCATTTTCATCGTTCACGCAGGCTGCCAGTGCCCTGTTCCATACGGTATCCTTTCCCTGCACAGCCAGGATTCCCTGTCCGGCCGACGGGATCATCTCATCCACCTCAAAATACCTTGTGATCAGATGTTCCATATTCACTCGTTTCAGTCCTGCCGCAGCAAGGATCGTTCCATCCATCTGTTCTTCCGAAAGCTTTCGAATCCTTGTCTGCACATTTCCCCGAATGAGACAAAACTTCGTCTTTTCGCACAGTTTCAAAAACTGTAATCTTCTTCTCTTGCTCGAGGATCCGATGATTGGACTTTCCGGCAGTTCTCCGATATCCTCTCTCAGGACGAGCACATCTCTTGGATCCTCTCTCTTACTGTAGGCAAGGATGGGAAATTCCAGTTCATCCATCGGCATATCTTTGAGGCTATGTACGGCAAGGTCGATCCGTCCTTCTGCCAAAGCCTGATTCAGTTCCAGTATAAACAGTCCTTTCCCGCCGATCTCTTCGAGGCTTTTCGACAAGATCCGGTCACCCGTCGTCTGCATTGGCACGATCTCAACTTCGATCTCCGGATATGCTTTTTTCAAAATATCTGCAACGATCTTTGTCTGAGCGATCGCAAGACTGCTCGCCCGGCTTCCGATCCGGACCGTTCTATTATTCAATCTCTGTGTAACACACATCGTTTCACCAGTCTCCTTATATTCAAACTTGTCCATCCCCACCTGTCGAAGAGGGGAGCTCCCTTACGCGTTATATATTCTGCTTTTTATAGATATAAACAAATGCAATCCCTGAAAATACTGCGAGATATGCGATCAGGATCATAACGCCGTATGCATCCGCATTTCCCCCTCCGGCGATTGCACGGATCATGCGGCTTGTCTGCGATAATGGCAGCACGCTGATGATTGTTCCGAGAATTCCCGGGAGCTGTTCTACCCTGAAAAATGTATTGCACAGATATGCCATCGGCATAATGATATAGCTCGAAAATCTCGGCGCATCCGTATGATTCTTCGCATAAAACGATACAACGACAGCGATCGTGGAAAAGACCGCTCCATTCAGCAATAAAATGAGGATCGATACGACATTGAATACAAGCCCTGTCCTGATCGGCGATACGAGAAGCAAAATGACTGCTCCTGCATACAGTCCCCGGAGTGCGCCGCCGAGAATCTGCCCGACAATAAACTGCCACAGCGGTGTCGGTGAGATCATCACCTGATCGAAAGCCTTCTCATACAGTCTCTGAACCGTAAGATTCTGTGCAATCGCATTGAAACTGCCGTTCATGGTAGTCAGAGATACGACACCCGGGATCAGAAAATTCAGATACGGCTCACCGTGCGATAATGTCTGAATCCCCATTCCGAACACAATCAGATACATCAGAGGGGCAATCATTGCAGCAAGTGTGATTTTATAAAAGTCCCGTCGAAATTCGACCCATTTTTCCCATAATATGGTCACAATACCCATCGATTATCTCCCATGTCCTTTTGATTTTTCCAGATAACTTCCAACACGCTCCACAAAGACATCCTCCAGCGTCGTATCCCGAAGCGCGGTACTTCCTTCCAGCCCGGCGAGATAGTTAATGGCTTCCATCCTGTCATGGAAGAATCTGCTCTTTACGCCTTCCCCCGTCATCTGATCCACTGCATATGATCCAAGCAGTCTGATCCATCCTTTCGGTGTATTGACATCTTCCAGTTTTCCTTCATGCATCATCGCAACACGATTACAGAGTGTCTGCGCTTCTTCCATATAATGTGTCGTGAGAAGAATCGTAATTCCCTGTTCGTTCAGCTTCCTGAGAAGATTCCACATCTGCCTTCTAGCCAGTGCATCCATTCCCGCAGTCGGCTCGTCCAGAAGAAGGATCTCCGGTTCTGTGAGAAGCGCACGGCAAACCATCAGTTTTCTCTTCATTCCTCCGGAAAGCCTGCGCACTGTTCTTCTTCGAAACGGTGTCAGTCCGCAGAAATCCAGCAATTCTTCTGTTTTTTCTCTGATTTTCCTTCGCGGCATGAAATACAGTCTTCCCTGATATTCCATGATCTCATCCATCGTCATGTCCTGCCGCATCGAGTATTCCTGTGTGATGACGCTCAGCTTTCTCCGAAGCTCCGGTGTCTTTCTTGTCAGCTTCTGCCCGTCGATTCGTATTTCTCCCTCTGTAGGGAGCAGCACCGTGGAAAGCATTCCGATCGTCGTCGTTTTCCCGGCTCCGTTCGGTCCCAGCAATCCGAAGAAATCTCCGGTTTCCACTTTGAGGTTCAGAGAATCTACCGCTGTAAACTGATTAAATTTCTTTGTCACATTTTTCGTCTCTATCATACTTTGACACCATTACATTCTTATTATAATATAATGTTGGGGTCAAAATCCCCCAACTATGATACCTGCGGATTGTCCCGTGCTTTGCACTCCCACAATCCTGCCCGACATTCGCGCGAGACGCCCGGCGAACGTCAAGTGATCCATATACGTTTACAAATTATAATCAGGAGTTCTTATGTACGTTTATCAATACAAATATCATGCTTTTTTCACAGCTTTGCTGCTCGCACTCTGCTGCGTTCTCTTTTCGAATACTGCCTGTGCTTTTGACCCCGGTACTCCCCTTCAGGTCTCCGAAAAAGACGGCGACTATTCCATCGACGTATCTCTGACCGGCGGAAGCGGCAAAGCCTCCATCGAATCTCCGACCCGCATGTCCGTCCGGGACGGAAAGGCTTATGCACAGATCACATGGTCAAGTTCGAATTATGACTACATGATCATCGGCGATCACAGATATGATAATCTGTCTGAAGAAAATGTTCCTTCCTCATTCGAGATTCCAATCGCTGCATTCGACTCTGAGATTCCCGTCATCGCAGACACAACTGCAATGGGCGTCCCTCATGAAATCGAGTATACGATGAACTTTGCATCCGACTCTTTCGGTCCCGCATCAGATCTTCCTCAGGAGGCTGCAAAGCGTGTCGTTCTGGTGGCACTCGCGATCATCGTGATCGGAGGTATCCTGAATCACTTTGTGAAAAAACACTATTATGTCTGATCCGTTGTATGAAGATCACTTTCTAAAAACAGACTTTAAAAAGCGTTGTCCTGTGCTTTTACAGACAGGCGACGCTATTCTTTTACGATCACGAGCGAAAAGTAACTGCTCTTTTCTTTCAGCTCCCGCATATCTCGATAGATTTTTTCATTTTCCATCCCACAGCATTCTACCATAACAGCATGGTCGATCAGCCCTTCCTCGATCAGCATATCTCTTGTACTCAGTATTCCCCGGTTTGCCTTCATCAGTACTTTTGTTCCCGGGAAATGAAGCGATTCTTTTGACTGCTCATAGGAAGCAGGCAGGATCAAAAGAGGCTCATTTCTCTCACAGAGAGGCATGTTAAGCCTTGCTGCCGCCGCACAGAACGAGGTGATCCCCGGGATGATCTCGGTCTCATATCCCCGCTTTCTGATGATCTCATTTAACTGCATATAGGTTGAATACACCGTGGGATCCCCAAGTGTAATGAACGCAGCACTCTTTCCGTCTTTCAGGTGTTTCTCGATTTGATCTGCCAGCGCCTCGTAATTTCTTGAAAGCGCCTCAAAATCCTTCGACATCGGCATGACGCATTCGATGACCGTTTTCTCTCTGATATATTCTTCAACAATGTTGTATGCTGTCGTCTCACCACTCTTCATCTTCGGAGCCATGATCACATCTGCTTCCCTCAGAATGCGAAGTGCTTTTACTGTCACAAGCTCTTTGTCTCCGGGTCCAACACCCACTCCATACAATTTACCCCGCATGCTATGCATTTTCCTCCCGTTTTAACATTTCTTCTATCTTCATTCTTACATCTTTTACTTTTCTGTGATCTCTTCCGCCTGCATTCACCCCAATTACTACGTCGTCTCTCACAACAACCGACGGAAAATAGAAATCACATCTTTCTTTTTCATCACATATATTAACCGGAATGTGCAGGCGATTGCAGTCATCCGCAATCTTCTGATTGCATACATGGTCATCCGTTGCTCCAAATACAATGTCCGCATTCTGCAAATAGGACTCTCTGTAAATATCCTTCCTCCAGATAACAGTTCCCTGCATCACATATGACCGGATCTCCTCTGTCGCTTCCGGTGCGACGATCGTCAGTTTCTCTGTGAATTCCAGAAGTGTCCCTGCTCTTCTTGTCGCGATCTTTCCTGCACCAAACATCACGATATGCATTTTTGAAATATCAATATACATTGGAAAAAACTTATTTTCTTTCACACTGTCACTCCGTTTCCAGACGATCTGATCAGCTCCTCTGCGTGTCTCACAAAGATGTCCCTGATCTCCACGATCTCTCCCATTCCTTTCAACACGCAGTCCACCTCATATCCTTCTTTTTCAAACAATGATTTCCATGATGCTTCCCCGTCACCGGCCATATCGTGGATCGCATGGTCTCCTGAAACGATCATCAGCGGTTCCAGAACCACTCGCGAATACTGTTTCTTCCGGAGCTGTCTCAGCACATCCTCCGCTTTCGGGTATGCCTCTACCGTTCCGATGTACAGATCGTGAAGCCCCGACTCACGGAAGATCTCCTGCATTCTTGCATAGATACGATTTGCCTTCACATCGGTTCCGTGCCCCATCAGACAGACCGCAGTCTTCTCATCCCGATATTTTTGAGTGAACGTGGCAAGCGCCCTGCATACGTCTTTCTTATCTTCCTCGGAATCCTCTCTGACAAACGGGCTGCCGATCCGGATATCCGCGATCTCATTTTGAAAGCACTGCACCTGTTCCACTAATTTATGATACTCTCTCCCGTCCATAAAATGAGTTGGCAGAACCACAACCTGCTCTGCCCCCTCTTTTACAAACGATTCCATCGCTTCACTGACAGAGTCCACCTTCATTCCTTCTGCCTGTTCTATTAATCTTATAACCGTCTGGCTTGTAAAGCTGCGATGGACATCATAATCCGAAAATACTTTCCCGAGCTTTCGTTCAATCGCACCGATCGTGTTCTCTCTTGTCTCCTGATATTTTGTTCCAAAGCTTACAACAAGAATCTTTTTCTTCTTCACTGCTTTATACTGTCCGGCAAACTCCACACCCACTGTCTCCAATCTCTGTCCATTTACACATGACAATAATTATAACATTGCATTCTGTCATTCGCAACCAATGGAAAAATGGATTTCTTTCCTATTTTATTCATTTTCTTGCATTTACAGGAAAAATCATGTATGATTTAGGATATTAGTCTGTAAAAGTACTGATTTTGATGGAGAAATCAAATTAGCACTTTTTTTATATAGAAAAAATGACAGCCGAATTGTTCTTATTTCGAAAGGAGAAATACAATGGTTTCAATGATGGAATTGACTGAAGAATTAAACGAGAAATTTGACTCCCTTGTTCGCATTGCGATGAAATCCGGTTCTATCGATCAGGGTTTATACGCAAAGTATGATGTAAAAAGAGGACTCCGTGATCAGAACGGTAAAGGTGTTCTTACCGGTCTGACAGAAATTTCAGATGTCGTTGCTACAAAACAGGAGGGAGAAAATATCGGTGCACCAATTGATGGAGAACTGTATTTTCAGGGTGTAAATGTATATGATATCGTAAGCGATCCTCAACGTCAGAGATATCTGTTCGAAGAGGCGACCTATCTCCTTGTATTTGGACATCTTCCTAACAAAGAAGAATACGAAAGTTTTATCCGCATTCTTGGAAGCCTCAGAGAACTTTCCGGTCAGTTTGTAAGAGACGTTATTCTGAAAGCTCCTCCGGAGAATCTCATGAACGCACTCCAGAAATGTATTGTTCTTCTGTACTCATATGATGAGAATCCGGATGATACTTCTATCCCGAATGTTCTTCGTCAGTCGTTGCAGTTAATCGCAAAGATGCCTATGATGGCAGTATATTCATACTATGCATACAGACATTTTCACAAAGGAAGAACTCTTGTGATCCGTCCGCCAAGAGCTGATTATTCAACTGCAGAAAATATTCTGTATATGCTCCGCAAAAACGGCAAGTTCACGGAACTGGAAGCCCGTGTACTTGATGTTGCACTTGTTCTTCATGCAGAGCACGGCGGTGGTAACAACTCGACATTCACAAACCACGTTGTTTCTTCTTCCGGTACAGACACATACTCAGCAGTTGCTGCTTCCATGTCCTCACTGAAAGGTCCAAAACATGGCGGTGCCAACCTGAAAGTAATGCAGATGTTTGCGGATCTTAAAAAACACGTGAAGAATTATGATGACGAAGAAGCAATCCGCAGCTATCTCTTAAAGCTTCTGAACAAGCAGGCATTTGACAGAAGCGGTCTTATCTACGGAATGGGTCACGCAGTTTACACTTGTTCCGACCCTCGTGAAGTCATCTTACAGAGCTTTGCAAGAGAGCTTGCCCTTGCAAAGGATAATATGGAAGAATATGAACTGTATGAAAGAGTAGAAAGACTTAGCAAAGAAGTCGTTGCCGAACACAGACAGCTTCACAAACCATTCTGCGCAAACGTGGATTTTTACAGTGGACTCGTGTATTCTATGCTGGGTATTCCAACAGAGCTCTTTACACCAATGTTTGCTGTTTCACGTATTTCTGGCTGGAGCGCTCATCGTCTGGAAGAGCTCGTTAATAATGGTAAGATCGTACGTCCGGCTTACAAATATGTCGGATATCATGTAGGTTACAAGCAGGTTGATGACAGATAAAGAAGTATAAGGAAGCATAAAAAAAGTCAGAGACCGTGTCATGCGAACCCGTTTCCACTGGCGGCAATCTTCCTCTAACTGCGACCAGGATTCTCTCAGGAATGCCTTCGAGAATCGGTCTCCGTAAGAGGTGATATCGCCTTGTTCCAACCAAGGGTTCTTATGACACAGTCTCTGACTTTTTTACAGCTGCTCCTTTTTCTTTTTAAATTCAAGTCGAACACATGTAAGACCTGGCGAGCAACTATATTCCGCTTTTTCAGACGTTTTGTTTCTTAAAATAGCAACACACATCCATATTGTTAAGCATTATTTATAAGTTCACATTGTTAACCATTCTTAACAAATAGTTGACATTCTTTCTGTTCTGTCATATACTTGCTTTGGGTTTTTTCCCGTTAATCTAAATTACTATGCTCTTCAATCCATCATGATAAGATTGAAAAGCAGTCATTCTGGAGGGTATTTACATGACAGATACTACAAAAACGAAAACTTCTTTTTCTATACAGGAAATCTGTATGATGGGTGTACTTACTGCGGTCATCGTAGTGATGGCACAGATTGCGATTCCAATGCCGCTCGGTGTGCCGATGACAATGCAGACATTTGCGATCACGCTTGCCGCAATCATACTTGGTGCAAAGAACAGTGCGATTGCTACTTTTGTGTATGTATTGCTAGGTGCAGTCGGACTCCCGGTTTTTGCTAATTTCACAGGAGGCTTTGCAAAGCTCGCAGGACCTACCGGAGGCTTTCTGTTCTCGTTTCCGATCATGGCATTTCTGATTGGACTCGGCGCAGAGTACTACAGCAGATCCAAAGTGCATTACATTGTATTTCTAATCATTGGAACAGCGGTTAACTATCTGATCGGAACCGTATTTTTCTGCATGCTTACCAACAGTTCTATCTCTGTAGGGCTTGGCGCATGCGTGATCCCGTTTCTTCCAACTGCGATCATCAAAGCGATTCTGGCATCGATCCTTGGAATTGCAGTCAAAAAAAGACTGCCATCTATTCGATAGCAGCCAGGATTTCTTTTATCTTATTCAGCACAGCATCGTCTTTCATATTTCCAATGACAGATGATGCTGTTTTTTTCAACCTGTCACTTGCATTCCCTACTGCAAAGCTGTACTTTGCCTTCTCAATCATAGGAATATCATTATCTGCATTTCCAAATGCAACAGTCTCCTCCGGCTTGATACCGTAATGTTCCTGCACGATGGAGAGCGCTTTCCCTTTATTACATCCCTTACTCATAAAATCAAGGAAGTTTGCACCTGCAATACAGACATCCAGCTTATCAGACCACTTCTCTGCCATCTGGTCTTCTACTTCCTGATCAATTCCAGTCTCAACCCAGGCAGATACTTTACAGATATCTGTCAGTGCTGTAATATCATCTGTATATTCGCACTCATATGGATAAGTTTTCATGTGATTACAATACTTTTCATCTTTTGGCTCAAAATATGCAATATCCGGCTTACAGGACATAATCCCATATTCAGGTGCAATCTTTTTCAAATCCTTTGCAAGGTTCTGATAATATTCATCCGGAATCTTCATCGAAGTCTTATACTCTTTCATCCAGATATCCGTTCCATTGTCTGCCAGAATAAAAATATCATCCAGAACAGGCGCAAACAGCTTCTGCACACATGGTTTCTGACGTCCGCTTGCCACACCGAATAAGATTCCTTTTTTCTTACATTCTTTTACAATCTCATAATACTCATGATTGATGACACTTCCCCCTTCCGGAGCGATCGTATCATCCACATCAGTAATGATTAACTTTATCATGTCTTTTTCCCTCCAGATTCATAACTGCGATCGAACCAAGCACCAGTGCAATACCGATGACATTCCCCAATCCAATCAGTTCATGGAACACATAAACTCCAATTATTACAGCAACAACATTTTCCACAGATGCCACTACCGGAACTTTGCTGCTCTCTTTCACACCTGACAATCCGACAAAATAGAACATATAACCAAATGCCGTCGGAAGCAGTGCGTACAAAAATCCATAAAACCATATCGATCCGTTAAGTGGTGTCTGAACAGTCGTCCACGGATGCGAAAACAGTCCGAGGAAGATCACACCAAACAGGAAATTATAAGTACACACCGCAAAAGCGGATCCTTCATCTGTCGCAAATCTGCCAAGAATGCCGGACAGCGAGTAAATGAATGCTGCTGCCACCCCAAACAGTACACCTGACAGAGCAAAGTTGAATCCGTCAAGCTTCCCGCCTGTAACCGTCAGAGCACATCCGACAAGGTTCATCACAAGCGCCACATACTTTCGCACTCCAAATTTCTCACGAAAGATAAAAAAGGACAGAATACTTGCGAAGACCGGAGACATGTATGTCATAACCGAGCCGAGCGACATCCCAAGAAGGCTGATCGTCGTTGTATACAGATAATTATATAATGCCTGACACAAAAGTCCCAGAAGAACACAGGACAAAAGTGTCTTTTTACTTACTTTAAAAGCTTTCACCCCATCTTTAACGATCGTAATGATAAGTAAGATCAGAAAGCTGAATAACAAACGTATAAACCCTGTATATAAAGAGGATGAACCGGCCTGCTCCATAAGCTTGATAAACACGCCATTCGTTCCCCAGAGACACCCCGTCACAAATATACAACCATAATACTTCCACTCTTCTCTCATTTTCCTAGAACTTCAAACCCTTCATAATCTCCTGTGCCGTCGGACTTCCTGCCACACCGCCGATACCGGTTTCTTTCAGTGAGACATCCATTTTATCTCCGACCTCGCGCATTGCATCAATGACTTCATCGACCGGAATCTGACTTTCAATTCCGGCAAGTGCCATATCTGTTGCCGAAAGCGCATTCAGAGCACCCGCAACATTTCTCTTCACACAAGGTACTTCTACGAGACCGCCAACCGGATCACATACAAGCCCGAGCATATTCTTGATTGCCATCGCGCATGCATGTCCGATCTGGTCAAGATTCCCATCATTCACATAACAGAGTGCAGCTGCTGACATTGCCGCCGCCGAACCGATCTCAGCTTGACATCCGCCGGAAGCTCCCGCGATCGATGCTCTTGCCGCAATGACCTGTCCGATTCCAGCCGCCACATACATTGCTTCGACCATTTTCTCTTCCGGGATATTCTTCTCTTCGCAGAACGTCACAAGAACTGCCGGCATAACACCGCACGCTCCTGCAGTCGGTGCCGCGACAATTCTCTTCATACACGCGTTGTTGCATCCCATCTTCAATGCGGCCGTCATCACTTTGGCGACGAAATTTCCACAGATCGGTTCTGCATTCTTACTGTAAGACTCCATCTTGCCGCCTTCTCTTCCAACAAGCCCGCTTGTAGAAAGAAGCTCAGGGTCATACGCATCGATACTTTCCTTCAGCGAATGCCATGTCTTTACCATCTGGTCCCATGAATCCTCGACCAGAACCGCTCTCTCCTCACAGTCGGCAAGCTGAATACATTTCCAGAAAGGAATATTCTGACTGATACATCTGTCTTTGATTTCCTGAATTGATTTGAATCCCATAAATCTTCTCCTCTTCTAGCTTTCTACTTCTTTATTCAGATCAAGGAATGTGACCTTGATGATTCCCTCAAGGCTTCTGAGCCACTCGATTGCCTGATTCGGAATCGTAGAGTCAACTTCCAGTACCATAACAGCATACCCTCCACGCTTGTCGCGGTACAGCTGCATTGTTGCGATATTGATCTTAATCTGATTCAGGATTGCAGTCACCTGGGCAACGTGTCCCGGTTTATCCTCGTTGTGAACGATCAGTGTATTACTCTCGGCATTAAAATTAACGTCAATATTGTCGATCTGGTTCACCATGATCCGCCCGCCGCCGATCGAGCATGCCTGAATATCAAGATTCTCATACCCATCCGCTTCCAGAAGCATCTTGCATGTATTCGGATGCGCATCGCGAAGTTCTTTCCTGATAAATGTATATTCCATTCCCTGTTCTTTCGCGATCTCGAAACTGTTTGGAATCCTCATGTCATCCGGCTCCATTCCCATGAGTCCGGCAAGCAACGCTCTGTCTGTTCCATGTCCTGCACCTGTTGCCGCAAAAGAACCGGACAGGATGATCGTTACTTTCTGTGGTGTTCTGCCGAATAATTTTCTGCTGATGAGACCGATTCGCACTGCACCTGCAGTATGGGAACTCGATGGACCAACCATCACAGGTCCTAAAATATCAAAAATGTTTGCCACTGCTTTTTCCTCCTGAACAAAAGTAGTATAACCAGATTTTAACCCAGTATTATTATTATAACAGAAAACGATACCATTTACATCCAATTACAGCAAATATATTTTCACCATTGCATCTGCCGGAACACATTCTTTTCCTTCTTCAAGCTCGGCAAGACAGTTACTGTAAATTCCTGCTCTCACCTGTCCGTTTTTCTGAAATTTAGAAAGGACGACTTTCTCCCCGTCATAATATCCTCTCACAATTCTCTTACATGGTCTTGCTTTCGAAAATCCATTTTCAAGCTTCGCATACCGGATCTGGTGCGCATACGAGCCCTTTCCCTGTAACTTCGCGATCAAAGCCACTCCCATCAGCTCAAAGACGGCTGACGCGGAGTATGGATTCCCGGATAATCCAAGGAATGGCTTCCCTTTCATGAGTGCAAACAGTGTCGGCATTCCCGGCTTGATATTCACTCCATGAAAGATGACTTCAGTGTTCTCCCACTGACTCACGATCTCCGGGATCAGATCTTTCTGCCCTACGGAAACACCTCCTGTAGTAATAATAAGATCCGCTTTCTCTAATGCTCTCTTTATTTCACCCTGAATCTCATCTTCTCTGTCTCCCACAGTCTCCGCCAGTACCACTTCACACCCAAGCTGGATACATCTCGCTCTCAGGAAGAAAAGATTCGTATCATAGATCTTTCCCGGAGACAGCGGCTTGCCCGGCTGTATCAGTTCATCACCGGAACTGATCAGGGCAACCGTCAATTTCTTTCGTACCCTCACCGTCTCCATTCCATTTCCCGCAAGGACAGCAACCGCATATGCATTCAATACAGAGCCTTTTTCGATCAGCTTTTCTCCTGTATAAAAATCTTCACCGGTCGGACAGCAATTCTGATTTCTTTCTGCCGACGCAAATACATTCACGACTTCTTCGCCATAATCTGTTTCTTCCTGTTTCACCACACAGTCTGCACCTTCCGGTATTGGTGCTCCGGTCATGATCCGAATCGCATATCCTTGTTCCGACAGAATGGCCGGCTCATCTCCGGCACACACTTTTCCCTGAACCTTCAGACAGACCGGATGCTCTTTTGATGCTCCTTTTATCTCTTCAGCCCTCACGGCATAGCCGTCCATCGCTGATCGCGGAAATGGCGGCTGCATGATCTGCGCCATGAAGTCCTCTGCGAGCACACGACCGATACATTCATGAATCGGGATTTCTTCTGTCTCCGTCGACTTTCTCCCTCCACACATCCTCTCGACTGCTTCTTCCAATGTGATTCTACCCACTTTATTCCTCCTGCTATCATCCACAATAGTCCGCCAGATATGCTGCCACTTCGCTCACATCGTCAAATGAAAACAGCTTTCCGGCATCTTCCACATGTACATCACTTACTACAGCAAGACATTCCCTCGGATCCACCGGAATTGGCTTCCCTGTCTCTTCTCTGTGCAGCATGATCTTTGGCCAATGCCCATGTTTGAACCCTTCCGTCAAAATAAGATCCACATCTTCAATGCGATCCAGCAGCTTCCAGGCTTCTACGCTCCGATTTTCCATGATCACAGCTTTATGATCAGAGATCAGTCCAGTGACATCGGCACCTGCCTGTGTGATCTTATAACTGTCTTTTCCTTCTCTGTCTATCTCAAAATCATGCGCATCGTGTTTCACGACAGCTATCTTTAGTCCCCGCTTCTTCAATTCCGGGATCAGCCTCACAAGAAACGTCGTCTTGCCTGTCCCCGAATAGGCAACAATAGAAACGATCGGTATGCCATGTGCATTTTTACATTTCACATATTTTCTGTAATCTTCTTTTGTGTTAATATTTCGCAACTTCGTCTCCCCTTCTGTCAGATCTGAAACATTCACCGAAGCTGTATTCAAATCTTCCAACAATAAACGGACTTTATAAATGCCGCTATCAAGGCACTCCTTAACATGCGGATATATTTCCTTCTTATATAATCCACACAGACCATATATCCTGCCCTCCTGACCGACTGGAATAACCGCATCTGTTCCATCCACTTCCGACCATTTTTCAAACAGCTCCTGTAAAAGTACAGCATCCACAAATGGCATATCACAGGAAGTGACAAAAACGAACTCATTCCGGCATTCTCTTAATGCAGCTTCCATTCCGGCAAGCGGTCCACAATCATAATAATGATCGAACACGATATGCACATGCTCCCTTTCCTTTAATTGCACTGCCTGACTCTCGTCCCGGGCAGATAAGAGAATCTCATCCACAATGATCTTCGCATCCTCCGCCTGTTCAGAGAGTCTGCGAATGATCCTTTTTGTAAACGTTTCTCCATCATATATTAAATTGGCTTTATCTTCTCCCATCCTGCGGCTACTGCCGCCACACAGGATGATTACACTGATTTTCTGTTTCATGATTCTTACGTCTGTTATCCGCCTATTTCTGCCATTGTTTTACGCTCAGTAATCAATTGTTCTTCCATACAGATCCTTCATCGTTAAACTCCGTTTTCTTTTTGTCGGATGGTTATTGTCTACCCAAATATTTTCCCTAATCAGTATATCATGCCACAAGGATGATGTCACTTACATATCCCCTTCAGCTTTTATTAAGAAACTTTACAAACATTTTAACTCGCAGACATATCTCATTCATATTTCCCTGTTATAGTAATATCATCAAATGAAGACGGTGGTTGTGCTTAACGGGGAGTAGGTATGATTACTGGACTTCGACTAAAAACAATTACCTTTACATAGATTTAGGAGGCACTTCACAGAAGCGCCTCCTATTATAATAAAGGTGGGTTTAATAAACGATAATAATAAAATTAGAAATTACCATGTACGTGAATTCAGTTCTCTGAACTGTGCAACAGTAGGAACATGAGCATTCATGCCACCATCCACATTTACGATCTGACCTGTTACATAACTGCTTTCATCAGAAGCAAGATACACACACATATGTCCGATGTCTTCCGGGCATCCGTAACGGTCAACCATGATATTACTCAAGAAGATATCTTTCAATGCCTGAGGAACACGTGCCTCATTCTCCGGTGTAACGATCAGTCCCGGTCGCACACAGTTGCAGCGGATCTTATCTTTTCCGACCTGAAGTGCTGTGTACTGTGTCAGCATATTTACTCCTGCCTTTGCACAGGCATATGCTGTTGAGCCAAGATCTCCTCCACAGGAAGCCATCGATCCGATATTAACGATCGATCCTCCGTCCTCATTCTTTTTCATATACGGAATCACACACTGTGTTGCATAGAATGTACCGCGGATATCACTGTTGAAGATCGCATCCCACATTTCGAGTGTCAATTCATCCACACGTCCATCCTTCAGCCCTACATTCGCAGCATTGTTGACAAGAACATCGATCTTTCCATATTTTTCGTATGTGTCTTCAAAAAGTTTTTCTACACTTGCAGTATCTGTCATATCCATGAAATGGTAAGATGCTTCACCGCCGTTTTTTGTAATCATTTCTACTACAGCTTCACCTCTTTCTCTTCTTCTTCCACAGACAACAACTTTTGCCCCTTCTTCGACAAATAATTTCGCAATTCCGACTCCAATCCCACTCGTCGACCCTGTAACAACTGCAACTTTTCCTTTTAATCTTTCCATAATAATACCTCCTATTGATAACTCCTTCGCAAAACAGAGTGCATTCTATAAATTATTTATTATTAATAATATAGCAATTGTTTCAGGAAATCAAGAAAAGTTATTCTATTGTCAGACAAGTTAATCATTTGTCAATTTCTAAAGAACAATATAGCATCTTTCATATTTTCATGAATAGCTCTCCTTTTCGCATCAAAAAAGGAAGCACCATTATGATACTTCCCCTATGCCCTATATCTTTTCCTCTGCAACAGACTGTTCATGGACAGAAAGATTTTCAAAAGAATCTCGCTTTGCGTAAAACAAAAAGAGAAACAAACTGTCGATGAGCGCCATGGCTGCCATCCTTGTAAAACTGATCTGATTGTGGAATACATTCTCTCTTGTAGCCGTCAGAAGAAGATAATCACTTGCTTCAGCCAAAGCCGAAGTATGCTGATTCGTTATCGCCACGATCAATGCTCCCTTCTTCTTGACAATTTTCACGATGTCCAATAATTTCCTGGACGCACCAGAAGCAGAGATCGCAATCAGCATATCACCCTTCTTTAATGTCCGGGCAAATGCTTCCTGGCTTTCCCAGATCGGAAATCTGATTGCCTGAAGCCCCAGCTGTTCAAACTTGTACGCTCCGTCCAGCGCTATAGGAATGGTATTTCCCATTGCTGCAAATTCAATCAGGTTCGCTTCTAAAATCTTTTCAATCATTTCCTTAAATTCAGCCGGATTAATATTTTGAAAAGTTGCCTTCAGCTCTTCTACTTTATTAACCATAATATTTTGAAGGGACTGTTCCATCTGATCCAGATTAATTTCGTTAGAGGCCACCTGCTCTCCCTGCTCTCTCTGTTCTCTCAGCTCTCCGGCCAGTCGAATCTTAAACTGGTAAAAGCCGGTACAGCCAACTTTTTTACAGAAACGCATGACAGTAGCCTGACTCGCTTCACATTGGGCAGCAAGCTCTGCGATCGACATCTCGATCACCTCTGAAGGATAGGCAATGATATAATCTGCCACCTTTTTCTCTGCATCATATAAACTTTCATATGTTGAAAATATCTGATTATTAATTGATATTTCTCTGTCCATAGTACTCCTTCTTTAGATTTTCGTTTTATACATTACATCTATTCCACTTTTTAACGAATTTCTTAGTAAATACTTTATTCTTCCTCTTCAGGATATTTCATTCCCCATTCTTTACGAATTCTCGTCATGATATCCATAACATCTTTTGTGTAATCAAGGAACATACATTCTTCTCCTGATACGGCTCTTTCCATATCCTCAATTTCATAAACCAGCGCATCTTCCGTATGTCCGACACTGATTCTTTCCTTTTCTCCTGTTTCTGTATAAGTAATCATTGCTTCCTCACCACGAGGATATTCGTAAAGTTCAATGTACCCTTTTTCAAAGGCAATCGTTCCCCTTTTCGGCTGTTTCGCATGAAGGGATAAAATAACCGTCGCCATCTCCTCTTCCTTATTTTTCAGCAAAATAGAGGCCTGTTCATCAACCCCGCTCGGCGCATATCGAACCTGAGAAAGGATCTCATCCGGCTTCGATGTCATGAACCAACGCACAAACGACAATGCATATACCCCAATATCCAGAATAGCTCCGCCAGCCAGATTTCGATTAAAAAACCGGTTCCTCATATCATATTCTTTATAGCTTCCGAAATTCATCTGAATCAGATTTAATGCACCCAATTCTCCCGAAGCAATGATTTGACTAAGTCTTTTATAAATCGGCATATGATAGATCGTCATAGCTTCTGCCAGAACAACCTGATTCTCTGATGCAAGCCTGATTGCTTCTTCAAGCTCTTCAGAATTTAGAGTAATCGACTTTTCACAAAGCACATGTTTCCCTGCCGCAAGTGCTTTCCGCAAATATTTGATATGCGTGTTATGAGGCGTCGAAATATAAATGATGTCAACATTTTCATCCTCAAATACATCCTCCATCGAATCATATACTTTTTCTACTCCATATTTTTCGGCAAATTCAACTGCCTTTTCATGAGTACGATTCGCCACAGCATAGAGTCTTTTCCCTCTTTTCTCCATGGCTTGTGCCAATTGATTTGCAATGACTCCACATCCCAAACTTGCCCAACGATATTCTTTCATAACAATTCCTTTGTTTTATGCAAAGTATTCCTTTGTTTTATTATTTTATACGATGTTTTGTTTCATATAGTAGCATAAAATAAAATAATGTCAATACAATATTTCCTTTTTTCATAGAACAATATAGTATCACTGATATTTCGTATGATATACTTTGACTTGATATATCAGATCAGTTTATCAAAAAAGAAAAAAGAGTATTATGAATTTGGAGGAAAGAAAATGAAACGACCTGCCAAGGGAAAATTGTTCGCATTTATTTTAACATCACTTTTCTTATTAACAGCAGTATTTGCTTCATATGTCAACGATTATTACCACAGCGAAGAAAGCGTACAGCAGTATTTCGAAGAAAACGATTCCATAACAATAGAAGAAATCGAACATGGTCTGTTTATTGACGGACAAGGCACTGATAATGCTTTCATTTTTTATCCAGGTGCTAAAGTAGAATACACCGCATACATTCCTCTATTATATCAGCTTGCAGAAAATGGAACTGATGTTTTTCTTGTAAAAATGCCTTGTAATCTTGCATTTCTTAGCAAAAACAGAGCCGATGATATTCTCAAAAACTATCATTACAGTCACTGGTTCATCGGAGGACATTCCTTAGGCGGCGCAATGGCATCCACATATGCTTCTGAACATTTAAAAGAGCTTGATGGATTAGTACTTTTGGCTGCATATCCAACAAGCAGTCTCAAGTCAGACGATTTCACCGTTGTTTCAATTTACGGAAGTGAAGATGGTATCCTCAATATAAAAAAAATAAAAGAAGGAATTGAATTCATGCCTTCAGATTATACAGAGATGTGTATATCCGGTGGAAATCATGCACAGTTTGGTAACTATGGATTTCAGGAGAAAGACGGAACTGCTCATTTGACGCGTGAAAAACAACAAGAACAAACAGTCAAAGCCATTACTGAAATGATTACGAAATAAGATGCTATCCATCTTTCCATATCACAATGAAAACGGATTTTTGTTGAGGATTTTATTTGTTGAAACGGGAAACTGAAATATGAAAGAAGATAAGAACGAAACAAGATGGGATAAACTTTTACAGATTCAGACCATGGGAAGAGATGATTCAAACGCTGACCAGTATCGATATCCATATGAACCGACACCATATTCGGTTCTGGAAAAGCTTGCAAATAGTGGGTTGATTCGAAAAAATAACACACTTTTAGATTATGGATGCGGAAAGGGTAGAGTGGATTTCTTCCTTTCTTACCAGACAAGATGTCAATCAATTGGTATTGAGTATGACGAAAGAATATTTGACAAAGCGATCCAAAATAAGGAAAAGGCAAGTTCTGCAGGCAGAGTTTCTATCGAACTTGCCAATGCAGAGAGATATACGATACCAGGGGAAGTGGATTGTATCTATTTTTTTAATCCATTTTCTGTGGAACTGCTTCAAAAAGTTTTTTCACGCATATTAGATTCTTACTATGAAAATATAAGGACAATACAGTTGTTTTTTTATTATCCCTCTAATGAATATATTTCTTATCTCATGACAGTAGAGGAATTGATGTTTTCAGATGAGATTGATTGTCGTGATTTATTTCCAGGAGAAGATCCTCGTGAAAAGATTCTTGTTTTTTGCCTGGAAGGAAACGGAGAAGTTTAAGAACCGCTTCAATGATTGATGTAAGATACGTATGACAATAGATATTACATTCAAAAAACCTGTAAAAGCAATGCTTTTACAGGTTTTTTATAGCTCCCCCTGTTGGACTTGAACCAACGACAACTCGGTTAACAGCCGAGTGCTCTACCGACTGAGCTAAGGAGGAATATTTAATTGGTACATGTACCTTCAAAACTGCATACAGAAAATTAACATCTCTTACCTATCACCTTGCTTGG
>JAUNDE010000079.1 GCA_030526265.1 Eubacteriales bacterium
TGTGCACCATAAGAGTTCCCAAAACTGATATTTATCGCCATCGGTTTATTCGCTTCCAGCGCCTTTCGAACAGCATAATCCACACCGGCCATCAGTTCCGTAGTTCTGGGAAATCCATCTATTCTTGAAGTTCCCATCTTCACGACAATCAATTCACTCTGTGGCGCGACGCCCTGAAAGCCTGTCATATGATTTCTTCCTGCGGCAATTCCGGCAACAGCAGTCCCGTGTCCGCTGATATCCGAGCTTGGAAGCGCATTTCTTCTCTCAGTATCATTTTCAATACTCAGCGCATCATTGATCTGTTCCATCGTATATTCTTTTTCCAGTGTCTGATCATAAAGAGATCTGATTCTCGTGCTTCCGTCCTCATTGCGAAATTCAGGCAATGTATAGTCAATTCCAGAATCAATCACTGCCACATAGACTCCCGATCCCGAGAGATTGAATCTCCCATTCCTAACCTCATTGATGCACGATACTCTTTTTCCATTTTCAACCTGAAAATACAGTCGCTTCGGCTTCTCAACAAACTCCACTTCTGTAAGATCCGCCATTGCATCAATCAGCTCTTCTTTTATCGTAACAATTGCATATCCATTCAGAAGCTCCGTCACCCTCGATGCCAGTTGACGTACAGGCTCCAGATTCCCTGTATACTTTATGATGACATCCCACTCTCTGCTTACCGGATCATATCCCTCTTCCAATACTGTTGATTTTTCTCTTTCCTCTGTTGTCGCATCCATCGAAAGGTTTAAAAGATTGTCAATTTTCTGATTCTCCATTTCCACAACCTCCAATTTGCTGTTAACAATTTGTTCATTTTTCTTTTAAAAATCTTTCATTTATTTCACACGTTTTCTTCACAGCTGGTGAATATAATAAAACCATACAAAAGAGATAACCATACAAAAGCAACGAATCATAATACTTTATAAGTAAACTTTTTCATAATACACGCCCAGCAATTCCTTGTAATTGCTGGGCATCCTCCCTTTTTAGGGCTTTTTTATGTCATAATTTCTCCAATTGCTTCTTCTATCTTTCTAAAATCGGCTTTCAGATCCATATATATACCGGACTCTACCTCATCCTCAAATGTATAGATCATCGGCATTTCATCTCTTGCAAAACAATAAACAACCACTCTTTGTTTTATTGCATCTACGATCCAGAACTCTTTCACACCTGCATTCTGATACTTTTCTCTTTTCCGTTCATAAATATGTTCCGGATTCTCAGGAGATACAATCTCAATGACCATCTCCGGTGCTCCGTCATAGAATCCGTCACAAATACACTTGCCACTGTCTGCGACAACAAAAATATCCGGATGCAGCATTGTATAATTATCCTTATTAAGTCTTACATCACAGGGACTTGCCAACACCTTACATCTTCCTCTGTTTTCATTAAAGTAAGCATGCAGAATAGACACAAGCTCAACCATAAGACATTGATGTTCCATAGTCGGATTACTTGTATAGTAGAATCTTCCATCGATCAATTCTGCTCTGAGTTCACCCGGAAGGGAGTAATAAGTCTTCAATGTCGCCCTTTTATCTTTCTTTCCGGCTTGATATTTCCCGGTTTCCCGGATCATGGATGTTCTCGTATGATAATCCTCCAGTTCATAATATCCAAGTCCCATTGCCTTGATAATTGCATTCATCGTTTCATTTCTCGGATATTTTGTTGCTCCGCTAAAAATCTTATTCACTGTACCTAATGGAATATTCGCTTCTTTCGCAACTTTCATGTTGCTCCATCCAAGTTCCTTCTTTCTCTTTTTTAACCGTTCCACATTTGACTGTATGTACATTAAGTTCTCTCCTCCTTTTGTATCTGTTTTACTCTTCGATCTCAGATTACTCGGCACCCTCACTGTCTTCTTGTGTGTTCTCCTGATTATCCGCTGTTTCCTTATCATCTTCTGTTTCCTTATCTGTACTCATCGCGGTCACTTCCTGAACAAGTTCCTCACCTGCCCATTCTTTCCACTCATCTGATGAGACACAGGATTGCGCAAGACGTTTCACTTCTTCCTTTGCACGATCATCATTTAAAAGAAGAAACCCTTTCAAAAAACAATAATCAAATCTTTTATCCCCCCGATTTGGATTCTCTTCTTCCAACCTCTCAAGTAAAATCTCCAGTTCCCGCTCTGGATAAACCTCACTCTCGCCTCCAACGTATCCGCACAGGCGATCAAATTCTTTTGAAAATGAATCCTTTTCCTTCATTTCCTCCAGGTATTTTCTGCACTGACCATAATTTTCCATCTTAAAATTCATCAATATCAATTCATATAAAAGCTCTTTTTCCCGCTCATCAGCTTCCTCTTTCATCTGTTCTTTTTCTTTACTCGTCCGATCATTTTTTTCAATCAATTCTTTTACATAGTCCACTTCATTCTCCAACGCTTCTTCTGAAACAAAAGATTGCTGCTCAGCGTCATTTCCGCTCTGGCTTCGATATATCTTTCTTCCAAAGAAAGCTGCAAAAAGAGCAATGATCACGCCAGACATCAGAATGATCCATTTTTTATTATTCTTTTTTTCTTTTGGGGGATATATTTTAGAAAACTGTTCCGACAATTCTTTCATGTCACGGAACACATTTTTAGAGTCTTGACCAAGACATCTTGAAATAATAATCTGCAGCCGGCGTTCTTCTGTTCTTCCAAGCTTCGGCTCGATCGCTGCTACAGACAACAGATATTGTATCGTCCTTCCTATTGCGTATAAGTCACATCTGACACTTGCTTTCTGATAATAAAGATTATCAGCAGGTAAGAACTGTTCTCTTACAGATCTTCTCTGCATCAGCCGATACATTTCTTCCTGATCTTCACTGTTAAGATCAAGCAAATACCATCTGTCATTTTCACCAACGATAATACTGTATGGGTTCAGATATTGATAGCACCGATCATCTCTGGTCTGATGAAAACAGGCGAGCTCATCAATCAATTCCTTTATCCAGAGAAATGCCTGTTCTTTCGAAATTAATGTGTGATGCTTCAGCCACCTCACAAGAGGCATTCCCCGGATCCTGTCAGTGCTCAGGTAACATCTCTCACTATGGCGCACGATCTTAAACACATCATATTCTCTTCTCTCCTCCAAATTCTCACCCGCTTCCTTTAGGTTACATAATTTTATAATTATGTTAACATTTAACTTGAATTATGTCAAGTAATCATGTGATAATATCACAATATTGCTACATTTCATTTCCCATAATTCGTTTCATCAAATAAAGAAAGATTGCGCTTCACGCGAAATCTCCGCGCGCGAGCGGGCTGCAATGCAGCATTTCCCATTCCGCGAGCTGCGCATCGTCACACGCAGTGTGTTTTATGTAACAGGGAGATTCCAGCGGAATTTCCTCGTATGTTAAATTTATAATAGTTCCTTACCTGTTCTTGGTAAGTG